>JAZLKI010000064.1:0-11747 GCA_045597485.1 Treponema sp. | reverse complement strand
TTGGCCCCCCACTTCGCTCACCGTACGTTCCTTCTCTTTCACCTCCGTGTCTTTTTTTTGTCTTATTTCAATAATGCAGCAATTTCAGGACGCTTCCATCTTACGGCAATTGTATAAGCTGTATCACCAGAAACATTCTTTACCGATTTATCAATTCCATAAGACAGCAATGTTTTTACAACAGATGCAGAACTTGTTTTTGCAGCATAATGTAAAATTGTATTACCCTGAACATCAGTAAGTTCCGCAGCATATTTCATAATATTACCAATCATTACGCTGTTATTCTTTTCCAAAGCAATTGAAATACCGTTATTACCTTTTTTATCAATCATCTGGAATGGATTAGCACCATTTTCAAGAAGAATAAGTGCTGTATCCACATTATTTTCTTCAATTGCATAGTTCAAAGCTGTATATCCATCAGAATTACGAGTATCCAAAGGATAACCTTCTGCAATTAATGTTTTAAGAAGCGCATTAGACGCCTTACTTTTTACAACAATATGAATAGGAGTGTTTCCATCACTATCAGTAATATTCATTGAAGAGCCAAGAATTTCCTTAACAACTTCCATATCTTTATTCATTACGATTGAGAATGGAGTATTACCCTGTTTATCACGAGCAAGAGGATTTCCACCTGCATTTCTTATCAATCTAATTATATCTACATCAGCCATATAAGCAGCTTCATGATAAGCATTACGTCCATTTACTTCCTGTACATTAGGATTAGCACCATATTTCAAAAGCATCTGAACGTTATTAGGATTACAACCACGAATTGCATCCATTAAAACTGTTACACCGTTAGAGTCACAAGAGTTAGGATCAGCCCCATATTTTAAAAGACGTTTTGCCAAATCATATTTACTAGATACAACAGCTTCAGCTAAAGGCGATTTACCTGAAGTATTTTGTGCATTAACATTAATTCCAAGTGCCACTAATTTATCAATAGATTCAGGTGCATCCCAGCGAACAGCAGTATGAATTGCAGTACTTCCAAGATTATCGCGAGCCTGAATATCAGCTCCACCATCAGCAATAACCTGAATAATTGCAGGATTGTTAGATTTAGCAGCATTGAACAATGCAGTTTCGCCATTCGCATTTCTTGCAGAAATATCAGCTCCTTTTGCCAAAAGACTTACAATTGCATCTCCATACTGCCATTCTGCAGCATAGTGAAGAACAGAGTTTCCGCTACCATCTTTAGCATGAATTGTTTTTGAAGTAATAAGCCAGTTTTGAATATCTCCACCATATTTTAAAGCAAGGCGTAAAGGTGAATTATTATTAGTATTGCTTGCAAAAATATCTGCACCCTTTTCAAGAAGCATTTCACCAACTTTCTGTCTATTCTTCAAAATAGAAAGGAACAATGCAGAATTTCCATCACGATTTCTAATATTTACATCATTAGTAAGGCTGATTATATACTGTATTTTTGTAAGTGGCGCATCTGTAAGTAAAGCCACATGTAAAGGAGTATTTCCTTCAGAATTCTGAGTATTAACATTTGCAGAATTAACAATGGCTTCAAACATTACGTTTGAACCACTTAAAGCCCATGATAAAGGAGAATTGCCATTTGTATCCTGGTTATGAATATTTGCACCAGCAGAAGTAAGAAGTTTCACTTTTGCAATGTCATTTTTCTGAACGGCAATAGCAAGAGGTGTAACCCCTTCTTTATTGCGGGCATCAACATCTGCACCATTGTTTACAAGTAAAGCCAGAGTTTCTACGTCAACATTCATCATTGTTGCAGTATGCAATACTGTATCACCATACATATCTTTATGTGACAAATCTGCTCTATAACTAATTAAAGTTGAGTAAGTTTCTTTTATTTTATTCAAAGGAATAATAAGCATGATTGGTGTTTTTCCAAGATTATCTTTGGCATTAATATTTGCACCAGTACTTAAAATAGCTTTTGTTATATCAAGATTTCCGTAACGAACCGCTTCATGTAATGGAGTTGCTCCAGAACTATCCTGAACTGTTGTATCTGCGTTATTAATAAGAAGATATTTAGCAATAGCTGTGTGCCCCATTATTGCTGCAAGATGAAGTGGAGTTTGACCATCATCAAAACGAGCATTTACATTACGAGCTGTAATGGCATCCTGAAAATATGAAAAATCTGTATCTACTTCTTCTGCACCACCAATAATAAGTTCTGCCGCAATTTCCACGGCGTCTTCATCATCAATATTAGCAAAGGCTATATCCAAAGGAGTTTTACCTTCATCATCTTTTACAGAAATAGGAATTTCACGTTTAATACATTGTTTAATTCCTTTTAGATTTTTTGTATTTACAAAATAATGAACCAAAGTCTGTCCATTATCATCTCTAAGTTCTCCGTTTTTCTTTGTAATAAACATGTCGTAATAGGAATTATCAGAAGCAAGACCTAAATCTAAAGCAGTTTTACCTTCACCATCACGATCAAACAGTGTATTTCCCAGGTCTGAAAGAATTTTTGCAGCATCTAAGGAATCGTTTTTAATTGCCACATGCAAAGGTGTATCACCTTCATAGTTTTTAAGATTAGAATCAGCCCCTCTGAAAATAAAATAGGCACATAGATCAGCATCATCTATTTGAGCTGCAAGATGCAATACAGTATTTCCGTCTGCATCTACACCATTAATATCATTTGGCATAGCAAATTCGGCCATAGCCTCTTTTACTTGCTTATTTTTTATCATTTCATGTGGAGTTAGTTTTTTATTTTCTGATGGTTTAGTTGACTCACAACTTAATAGCAGGAATATAGAGATTAAAGATAAAGGAAGTAATTTTTTGTTCATATTTTCCCCTCAAAATACAAAGATACGTTTCTATATCCACTTTATCGGAGAAAATATAAACAAATTTAGTTATTTTTAAGCATTTCGAGCATTTTTCTGAATGCACTTTCAGGCTTGCTCAATTCCTTAGAACCTCTCGTAATTTTACAAAGAGACATTCCGAATTTTTTTGCAATTTCACGTTGTGTTGTTCCTGCATCAATTTCTTTTACAAGAAGCCAACGGTTTGCTATATCTTTTAATTCAGGTTTTGTAAATAAACATGTAAAGAATTCATTAAGTAGAGCTTCATCATTTGCCATCATCATCAAATGACAAAGCTCTTTTATTGTTTCATTTACAAATTCTTCTGAAATACCGGCTGCTTTTTCGTTTTTATCCATAGAAACAATTATACCTCAGAATAGATTTTTTGTAAAAACTATTTAAGTAAAGCTTCTACCTTTTCTGCTGCAGCTTTTAATTCTGGCATATCAACGCTTTCAACATCACCAGAGTCTACAGCTCTGGCAGTTGACTCTTCCATTGGAAGACGTGCAAGAACTGGAAGATTGAAACTCTTGCCTATTTCATCAATATTTGATTTTCCAAATACAGTGATTTCTTTTCCACAGTCAGGGCATTTTACGTAGCTCATGTTTTCTACAAGTCCCAAGATAGGAATATTCATCATATTTGCCATGTTTACAGCTTTTTCAACAATTACACGTACCAACTGCTGTGGAGATGCAACAACAATAATTCCATCAACAGGAAGAGACTGGAATACTGTAAGAGGAACATCTCCAGTTCCTGGAGGCATATCAACAAACATAAAGTCAACATCTTTCCATGCAACATCTGTCCAGAACTGTTTAACTGCCCCACCAATAACAGGACCTCGCCAGATTACAGGATCGTTTTCATTCTGCAAAAGGAAGTTCATAGACATAAGCTGAATTCCAGAATCTGTTACAACAGGTTTAAGTGCATCTTCATTTTCCAATGCTTCTGCACGCACATCTCCTACACCAAAACTTTCTGGAATTGATGGACCTGTAATATCCGCATCAAGAATGGCAGTTTTAAATCCATCTTTATTAACTTTACTTGCCAAAAGCGATGTTACAAGTGACTTTCCTACACCACCCTTACCACTTACAATACCAATTACCTTTTTTACAGTACTACCAGGACGCAAGTTAGCGCGAAAATCTCTTTCAGAACAACTCTTTCCACAAGAGCCACAATCATGATTACAATCTGCCATAATTAACCTCAAATAAAAATTATTACTCTATAAATATACTTAAAAAACATTTGAAAAGGCAAATAAATTCTAACATGATATTATAGAAGAATACTGTATTTTTATGCATAAATTTTGTATAATAATTCAAAATTTGTCATTAAAAAAAGGAAGGTAAATATGACAGCACAGTTTATTGCCAAGTTAATAGCTTTCGTTCTTTATCTTGGTATCATGATTTATGTTGGATTAAAAAATGCCAGCAATAACAACAGCTCAGCTGACTTCTTCTTAGGTGGACGTAAAGTTGGTCCTTGGGTTACAGCTCTTTCTGCAGAAGCATCTGACTCTTCAGCATGGCTTTTAATGGGTCTTCCAGGACTTTGTTATCTTGGTGGTGTTCAGGAAAGTATTTGGACTGCACTTGGTCTTATTATTGGTACTTACTTAAGCTGGCTCTTTGTTGCTAAACCATTGCGCAAATGTTCTATTGCTTTTGGTGATTCTATTACAATCCCAGAATTCCTTTCTAATCGTTTCAAAGATAAATCACACTTACTTTCAGTAGTATCTGTTATTTTCATTGTTTTGTTCTTTACAATTTATACAGCTTCAGGTTTCGTAGCTTGTGCAAAATTGTTCAACTCTGTATTTGGTCTTAACTACCATGCAGGTTTGGCAATTGGTCTTGTAGTAATTCTTTGTTACACAGTAACTGGTGGTTATACAGCTGTTTGTACAACAGACTTTATTCAGGGTTCGTTGATTTTCGTTGCATTTGTTGTTTCTACAGTTATTGCTGTATTTGCAATTGGTGGAACTGGTAATGCAGTTAATGTTTTCCAGAACTTCAAAGAAGTAACAGGAACAGAACTTCAGGCTTTCAATGGTATGGGTATTGTTTCAGCTTTAGCTTGGGGACTTGGTTACTTTGGTATGCCACATATTATCGTACGTTTTATGGGTATCCGTTCTAACTCTGAAATTAGTAAAGCTCGTCGTATCGGTATTATCTGGATGGTAATTTCTTACATTGGTGCAATTCTTATTGGTACACTTGGAACTGTATATCTTAAAAAATATGGTATCACATTGGATTCTGTAAGTGCAGAAACTGTATTCTCTGCTACAATGCAGAAAATGTTCCCAGCATTTATTGCAGGAATTTTCTTGTGTGCTATTCTTGCTGCTTCAATGTCTACTGCAGACTCACAGCTTTTGGCTGCATCTTCTGCTGTAAGTCAGGATATTTATAAAGGATTGATTAAAAAGAATGCTGAAGAAAAAGATGTACTTACAGTAAGTCGTTTTACAGTATTCCTTATTGCCTTGATTGCTTTACTTCTTTCTTTGAATCCTAATTCATCTATTTTCAGTCTTGTATCATTTGCCTGGTCTGGATTCGGTGGTACATTTGGTCCATTAGTTCTTTTAGCTCTTTACTGGAAACGCACAACTGCTCCTGGTGCAATTGCAGGTCTTGTTTGTGGTGGTGTAATTGATGTAATCTGGCACTATATTCCAGCTTCAGTTTCACCAATCTTCGGATTGTACGAAATTGTTCCTGCTTTCCTTGCTTGTTTAATTGTAACTGTAATTGTTTCAATTTTGACTAAACAGGATGCAGAAGTTGCTGCTAAATTTGATGAATACAAAAAAATGGCAGACTAATTAAATGATTAATTTTAAGTTTAAACAATTTATTGTTGAAAACTTCTGGAAAAGATTAGCATTCATGCTCCCAGCAGTTTTATTGATGGGAGTTTTTGTATCAATCTTAGTTGAAGTTGGTTGGGGGACAGACCCTGCCAGCTTTATGAACTTGAATATCCAGAAAGTACTTGGTCTTTCCCTGGGACCTACAGAAGTTATAACATATGGAATTATGTTTATATTTGTAATTTTCTTTGGCGCAGAAATGATTGGCTTTGGAACTCTTGCAAATATGATTCTTATAGGCTTTGTTGTAGACTTCTGTAGATGGGTTTGGGCAAATATCGGGTTTGCAGATTTTATTGCTAATGGTGGATTTGCTGTAAAACTTCCGGTTTTTATATGTGCACTTTCATTATTTGTTATAGTTGCTGCAATTTATATGAATGCACAAATGGGTGTTGCACCATATGATGCACTACCTGTTATAATAGGAAATGCTTTACCAAAAGTTCCATTCTTCATTATCAGACAGTTATTTGATTTTTCAGCTGTAGGAATTGGTGTTATTTTTGGACTTATTTCCTCAGACGGAATACAAGGTTCTTTTATAGGTTCCATTGCAATGTCTATAGCATTAGGACCAGTTATTTCCCTTGTAAATAAACCGCTTAAAAAAATATTAGGTTAAACAAAAAAAGACACTAAGTTTTTATTCTTAGTGTCTTTTTTGTTTAAAGAGCTACTTATAATTTTCACTCTTCATATTAATTATTATACACGTTCTGCATCATAAGATTTTGCATCTTTTCCCATCATTACTACGATAGAGCTTCCATCCTTAATCATTTCAACAGGAACATAAGCTGCGTCAAGGCGTTTTCCGTCTACTTCAACGTATTCAACACCTTTGCAAACGTGCTGTGGATTCTTAACTTCAATCTTAAGATTCATTTTTCTCCAGCGTCGTTCTACAGTGTATCCATCCCAGTCAGCTTTAATACATGGATCAAAAAGCATACCGTTGTACTGTGGTTTAATACCAAGCATGTACTGAGTAATTGCATAGTAAGACCAAGTACCAGCACCAGAAAGCCAAGATACTCTTGTATTTCCAGGACGTTTTGAGAATGTTGAATAAGTTGTCTGACCTACTACATAAGGTTCACTCTGGCGAATTTCAGCTTTGTCATTGTAAGCAGCAGGAATAGCAGCTTTACAATATTCATAAGCACGGTCACCGTTTCCAAGCATAGTTTCTGCAATTACACCCCAACCCTGAGTATGGTTGAAGATACCAGCATTTTCTTTAATACCTGGCAAGAATACTACAGAAGACATAATATCAGAACGAGTCTTAACAAATGGAGGAGCACAAAGCATTAAACCATAAGGAGTTGCAAGTTTTTCCTTTACAGACTGCATACAGATTCTAGCCTGTTCTGCTGTTGCAGCAGAAGACATAACAGCCCAAACCTGAGTATTAAGATAAATCTGACCTTCTTCAATTGTCTGAGTTCCGTAAACAGTTCCATCTTCACCAACAGCCCAAACAAACCATTTTCCATCCCAGCATTTTTTCTGGATATTTGCATCCAAAGTTTCACGCTGTTTCAAAGCCCAAGCAGCTTCATCTTCTTTTCCAAGACGTTTAGAAATATCTGCATAAGTTGTAAGACCAAGGCGTAACTGGAATGCTACAAACAAAGATTCTCCGTTGTAACCTAGTTTAAGACAGTCGTTCCAGTCTGCCAAAAGACCACATGGAAGTCCGTCTGTACCCATTCTTTCTAAGTTGAATTCAAGAGCACGTCTTAAGTGTCCGTATACAGTAGCTTCTCCACCATCTGCATAAGGAACTACTTTATTATAGAAATCAAAATTACCAGTTTCTGCAACGTAAGCTGGAACAGCATTAAAGAACCATTCACAATCATCCGAACGGAATTCTTCTGGTTTTGGTGCTTTTTCGTGACCTGCATTAAAATCTTTTGAAATTACAGGAACAGCACCACCATTCTGACACTGACCAGAAATCATACGAACAAGACGTTCTTCTGCTTCTTCTGGAATTGCAGCAGCAACACCAAGAATATCCTGAACTGAATCACGGTAACCAAGACCGTCACGTTCTCCGTTATAAACAAGAGAAGCTGCACGAGACCAGGCAAATGTAATTAAACAGTTGTACAAGCCCCAAACATTTACAGTATGGTTAATATCTTCATCTGGAGTCATAGCTTTATATGAACCAAGTTTTGCATGCCAGTTATTTACTAATTTTTCAAATTCTTCATCAGCACGCTTGAATGTACCAAATTCGTTTACAATCTTCTGTCCAACAACACGAGCATCGTCAATACCAAGCATTAACATAACTTCTTTTGTTTCGCCTGGTTTAAGTTCCAAATCACCCTGAACTGTACCACAAGTATTATCACCAAAAGCTTCAGAGTTTGTACATGCACCATCAACTACTACTTTTGGATGTTCATAAGAACCGTAAGTTCCAATAAATGCTTCGCGGCTTGTATCAAATCCAGTCATTGGAGTACCAATAAGAGCAACCCATTCGCTCATATAAGCACCACCAACTTCATATTCTGGATGCTGGATATACAAGTTGTCCTGTACAGAATAGCGGAGCAAGTTATCCCCTACTTTTTCACCTTTAGAAATAAAGATTGAATACTGAAGGTTTACCTGATCTTGAGTTGTATTCCACTGATTTGTAAATTCACAGTATGAGAACAAACGTATTTTTCTTACTTTGTCTGAAGTATTTGTTACCTTAAGACGCCAGTATTCAAAATTCTGTCCTAGTGGAACATAATATTTTGTTTCAGACTTAATACCTTTATATTCAGATGTAATTGTAGTATAAGCAGTACCATGACGACATTCAGATTTGTACTGATCAAGAGGTTTTCCTACAGGCTGCCAAGAAGCTGACCAGAAGTCACCATCTTCCATATCACGAAGATAGAAATAACGACCTGGCTGATCCATTGGAACTGAGTTAAAACGAAGACGAAGGAATCTTCCCTGTGCACCAGATTTATAAAAACCATAACCACCAGCATTGTTTGTAATAACAGCACCGTAAACTGTAGAACCAAGATAGTTACTCCAGCTAGTTGGAGTATCTGGACGAGTGATGACATATTCCGCATTGTCATCGTCAAAATAACCGTATTTCATTTCTCACCTGTATTTACGAAATCGTTTTCTTAAAACAAAATCGCTTATTTGATTTAGATATTTGTATTATAAAATGATAAATCATTATTAGCAATTGAAAATAATCGGTGATTTTTTGTATATTTCTCTATTTATGCAAAAAAAAAGCGTTAGACTCAATATGAATCTAACGCTTTTATCTAAAAGATAATTTTTATTAACCTTTTACAGAACCTAAAGCAACACCAGCAACGATGTATTTAGAAAGCAAGAAGTATACAATAATCAATGGAAGAGCTGTAAGTGTAAGACCAAGGTAAATACTACCAAATTCTGTCTTATAAATATCACCTTTAAGCAATGATACCATGATAGGCATTGTATATTTTTCCTGTTTTGTAAGAAGAACGAGAGGTCTAAACAAGTCGTTCCATGATGTTACAAACGAGAAGATTGCCTGTGTAGCAAGAGCTGGTTTCATAATTGGCATTACAATTGCATTGAATGTAAAGAATTCTTTAGCACCATCAATACGAGCTGATTCTACTAATGAAGGAGATACAGCAGGTTTCATATACTGACGCATAAAGAATACCAGTGATGGTGAAGCCATTGCAGGCAAAATCAACATAATAAACTTATTAGTCATATGGATTTTATAAACCATCTGATAGAAACCAATAATTGTAATAGTAGCAGGAATCATCATGATAGCCATAATGAAACTGAAGAATGCATTCTTAAGTTTCCAGTCATACATTACAATTGCATAAGCAGTCAATGTAGAGAAATACAATGCAACAGCAGTAATAGATGTTGCAAGAATTACAGAGTTGAAGAAACCTTTTAATGGATTGAAACTCTTACCTGTCAAAATCTTAAAGTTATTCAATAAGTATTTTGAAGGGATAAAAGATACAGCGTGCTGCTGAATCTGATATGTAGAACGTGTTGAGTTAACAATCATAATAATGAAAGGCAACAAACTCAAAATAGCAAGAAAAATACAAACTATTAAAACAATAAACTTAAATATTGGATTACCATTTCTGTTCTTCATTAGTTAGCCCCTTTAGATGCTAATTTAGCCTGTTTTTTAGCTAACTTAGCCTGTTTTTTCATTGCAGCTTCATCTCTATCTCTCATTGTATAGAAAAGAAGAGCTGAACAAATAACGATAATAACAAACATAATCATACTTGCAGCAGAAGCTCTGTTATAGAGATATCCACCAGCGAAAGCCTGATCATAAATATATACGTTAGTAGTCAATGTTGCGTTATCAGGACCACTCTGGTTGATGAACAATTTTGGAATATCGAACATGTTCAAACCACCAATAAGTGATGTAACTAATGTGAACAACAAGATAGTCTTGATACTTGGAATAGTAATCTGCCAGAATACCTGCCAACCGTTAGCACCATCGATGTCTGCAGCTTCAAAGATTTCAGGACTGATACCAAGTACACCAGAAATGATAATAATCATTGTATAACCGTACCACATCCATGTCTGAATGAAGATAACAACACCCTGTGCTATGCTCTTCTGAGAAAGGAAGAAAACAGGTTCTTCAATAATACGCAAACTCTTAAGCAAGTCATTCATAGGTCCCATTGGATAACCAAAGAGAGCTGCGAACAAAATAGCTACAGTAGCCTGTGTAATAATGTTTGGCATATAGAAAAGTACTTTGAATGCTCCTTCTCCAGGAACTTTAACACGACGGTTAGTAAACCATGCAGAAAGAGAAAGTGCCAGAATAATCTGTGGAATAAAGTTGCAAACCCATAACTTAACAGTATTTTTGAATGCAATACGGAATGTTGGACTTGCCAATGTAATCTTATAGTTATCAAAGAAGTTTGATCCCTTTAAGAAATGCCATGAGGTCTTACCTACACCTCTTAAATCTGTAAAACCGATAATTACTGTATACAAAGTTGGATACAATGAAAAAATCAGATATGCAACAATAAATGGAATACTGAAAAAATAACCATATTTTGCGTAACTGATAGATCCTTTTTTACTCATATAGGACGCTCCAAGATTTGATATATAAACCTATTTTTAAATAATCAACTTTTTGTTTCTAAAAAAAGGAGCTATCGAATTGACAGCTCCTTTTTTCTTTAATTCATTTAAGAATTAGTAATCAAGACCGAGTTTATCAGAAACTGTCTGTTTGAAGTCTTTGATAGCGTCAGCTTTTGATTTCTGTCCGTTAGCATAAGCACGAACCTGATCACGCCAGATCTGGTTGATTGATTCATCCAATTCTGTAAGGTTCTTACCGTTAGCATACTGGTTAGCTGGTACGAAGTAGTCGAACATGTTCTGACCACCGAGGAATGCAACTTCACCATTTGATTTAGCCATTACTACACCTGAAGCAACTGTATCTTTTGTTCCGCCTTCGCCGTTCAAAGTACCGTTAGCCCATTTGTAAAGAAGACCATCATTTGATGTATCGAGTGTAATCCATTCGATGATTGTTTTAACTGCTTCAACTTTTGATTTTGGCATGTTTTTGTTAGCAAGTACCCATGTACCACCCCAGAAGAATCCGATTGGAGAGTTACAAACTGCCCAGTCACCGTATGTACCTTCACCTACTTTTTCGCCACCACAGTTTGGAGCCAATGTGTAGTTGATGAGCCAAGCTGGTCCGAAGAAACCGAAACAAGGTTTAGCACCTTCGACTTTCATACCAGCGAACCAAGCATCCTGCCAGTCCTGAGTCTGGTTAGAGTAACCTTTGTCTGTTAACATTTTTGAAGCGTCAAGGAAAGCTTCACGTTTTGGATCGATGTAGAGTTTTCCGTCTACGATCCAACCTTTGTCTGAAGAGT
>JAZLKI010000063.1:0-30559 GCA_045597485.1 Treponema sp. | reverse complement strand
CACCTTTTAACCTACGCTGCATACTTAGGAAATATAATTTTTTTTATAATAAATCTAGGTTTAAATAATAATTATAAACCACATATTATGGGATTAATTGAATTCATTTTTAGAAAAGCGGAGCAGAAATCGACTTGATTTTGGTTCTGGGCGATAGTGCCACGGACAACGCGGTAGAAAAACTACATAGCGAAGCCTATTTAATTGGAAATCCGTTAAGAAAAATTACGAACACTTGGAGTAATTTTTTAGGATTATCCAATTATTAGATATCACATTCTGCGGGAGCATTTTCTAAAAATATATTATAGTGATGTTACTAATATGTAGATTCAATATTATTATTTAAACCTACATTTTTATTATACGCTTTTCCGCATATCTAAAATACCCTGCGCCTAACGGTGCTCCAATTACTATAAAAATCACCGCAAGAATTATTAACCCCAGCATCGATTTAGGAAGAACAAATATTCCTAAAATTACAAAACTTGCATCTATAATCAATGTTGCAAAAACACCAATCATCGAGTTCATATTCTGTTTGAATGCGGCAGTTGGATTTTCCCAATTTAATTTTGGATTTGCTGTATCAACGAACATATCTATAAAAATAATTGGAAGTGAAACTGCTGTATTGATTATTACTATCATTAAACAAATCTGCAAAACCATAGAAGCTTCAAAAGGAATTTCTAATAATACTTTTGCAAGTAAAAGGTAAATAATTGTAATTACATCTGAAACAAAAACATAAGTAAGGGCATGCCAGAATTTTACTTTTGCCAGCATAAGATTTGTAACAGGCATAGCTTTTAAATCGTACATAGATTTTCCTTCACGAGAAAAAGAAGACGAAGCAATGCTTGTTCCATTACCCATAAAGTTTGCAGCAGCAGCGGCAATAAGGATTATGTAATATTTTACCTTTTCCAATCCTGCAAAATCCATATTTCTAATTCCATTTGCTAATTCTGTTTTTAATATAGAAAGACTTTCTCCTTCCATTGCAAAAGAAAAGCCCATAGCTACAGCCATAATAATTGGCAATAAAATAATCATAAGTGGACCATTAGCAAAGAAAGTTGGCTCACGAAGAACTGTTCGCACGTCTCTAAGATAAAAGGCTTTAAATACAGAGTTTGTTTTAATTTCTTTAATGGCTTCTTCTGCTTTTTCTGCAGTAAGTTTTTTCGACTTAATATCAGAAAAGCCGTTGAAAGTTTTTACGTAAAGTTTACCCATCACTGGAATGTAAACAAAAATTATTAATGCAGAAATTGCCACGAGAACTAATATTGGAATAGTTTTTCCATTCAATGCATTTGAAATAAATTTTAAAAAGGCTAGCTGTTCATCCATTGCATTGAAGTACAAAATAATTGGGTCTGTTACTCTGGCAAGCTGTTCCATATGTCCGCCACCAATTACAGCACCAAACTGAGAATTTATATATCCATAACAAGCAGCAAAAGCAATAATGAATACGGAAGCAATACCTGTTAAGAAATTCTTTTTGCGCAATGCTGGAACAAAGAAAAGCAACATAATAAGTACAAAATAAATTACAGCAATTGCCACCAGAGAAATTGTTAACGAAGAAACAATTACACCTACATAAAAAAGAGGATTTGTGAGAAGGTGTTCATTGTAGCCATAAATTGCAGAACCAATTGCAAAAACCCCAAAACCTAAAAGTGCATCAGAGGCAACTGAAACTCCAAATTTTGCCCCGAAAAGCTGGCTTGGAGTAATTGGCATTGAAAGGAACTGCTCTTCGCCATTACCTGTAAAGTAGTTTGTAGCTACAGAAGAAAGTCCAAAAAAGAAGATTACACAAACAGCAGCAATCATACACAAAACAGGCATTAAACCAGTTGTATTTGCAGTTTTTAATGAACCATAAATTGAATACATTAAAACCGAATACATTGCTACAAAAACAACCATTACATACAAAAACAGAATTCCAAGTAAAATTGATTTTGCAATTCCCTTTCCGCCTTTTTTAAAGTTGTCTGTTATTCCATTAAAAGAAAAAATATTTGAAGCAAAAATTCTAAAAACACTAGTTGTCATCGCTTACCTTCTTAGCTTCGCTGCCAATAAGTGAAAGGAAAATGTCTTCCAGCGACTGACCTTCTTTTCCGTGCTGAGCCTTAAGTTCGTCCATTGTACCTACGAAAATAAGCTGACCTTTTTTAATAATGCCAATGCGGTCACAAAGTTTTTCTGCAACTTCCATTACATGTGTCGAAAAGAAAACTGTTTTACCTGCAGCGGCACGTTCCTTCATCATCTCTTTAATAATAAATGCAGCTTCAGGATCAAGACCTACCATTGGTTCATCAAGAATCCAGTTCTGAGGGTCTGTAATAAGACTTGCAATAAGGAAAAGTTTCTGCTTCATACCGTGGCTAAAAGAAGATATACGATTTTTAAGAACTTCTTTAAGTCCGAATTTTCCGCAGTAATATTCAATACGTTCCTTGCGAACATCAGCTGGAACTTTGTAAATATCACCAATAAAGTTCAAATATTCAATTGCCTTAAGACGTGAAAAAGTTTCTGGGTTATCTGGAACAAAAGCAAAGTTACGTTTTGCGGCAATTGGACGTTCAATAATTGAAACTCCATCCAATAACAAATCACCTTCTGTTGGCTGAAGAATACCTGTAAGCATTCTGATTGAAGTAGTTTTTCCGGCACCATTTGGACCTAAAAATCCAAAAATTTCGCCATTCTTTACTTCAAGGTTAAGTGAATCAACGGCTTTACCACCATCTTTAGAATAAGACTTAGAAACGTTTTTTATTTCGAACATTTTTCTCTCCTATTTATTTAGTTATAAAAACTATAAATAAATGGAGAAGTTTTTTCAATAAATAGAAGGGGTGACTTTTGTCCTATTAGAAAGTAACTTTTGTTACACTAGTTAAAAGCCGAAAGCAAATATACAAAGGCAGAGTTCCAGTAAATTGCAACTTCATTTGTACTGTAACTTGGCATAGCATCTGCATAACATTTTAGAGGAGCTTTTCCTTCCAAGTGTTTCTTTGCATATTCATCGTGAAGCCCCGCACAAGGACCTCCTGCCAGCATTCCTTTGTAAACTATTCCACTGGCACCTGTTGGTCTGTGGTGAGGGTTTACAGGACTCTTACTTCCAACTCCAGTTACATAACAGTAATTTACAGGGTTACAACCGAGAATATAGTCAATCTGCGCTTTTGCAATTTCCATATATTCCTTGCGGCTAGAAATTCTATTTGCCATTAACAAAATGTGAGCCTGGTCACAAATGGCACCATTACTTCCCCAGAATACCATTTTCGAAATATAGTTGAATGCTGCATTTTTAGCATAGCCAACAATTTTATCTGCCTGAACAACTAAATCTGTTTTAATTTCTTCCACAATAGAAGGATTAGAAATCTTGTCTTCATTCTGCAAAAGAATTTCTGTTCCATAACCAGTTACAAAAGGCCAGCCAAAACCTTCATTCCAACCGCTAAGCCAAGGTTTTTCTGGATCAACTTTTTCGTTCTTTTTTGCAGCCTTAATTTTCATTGCGTGATTCAGATAGTTTTCGTCGCCAGTAGCAGCAAAAAGTGAACAAAGTGCAAAGTAGCGTTCATCAGAAACGTTACGGTCGCCATAACCGCCAGTTGTAATTTCTGGTGGGTTAATATAAAGCTCATCTTCATGAGCGAATAAATAATTCTGTGCTTTTATAGCAGCCTTTAAAAGTGTATCAGCAAATTTCTTATCTGTAGATTTAAAATACTTAGCCGCATATGCAAGACAACCTGCAAAATCTGCAGTTGCAGCAGTTGAAACTGGTGCCAAAACCATCTGATCTTTTTCTTCGGCCGGCATTATAAATCCGCAAAAGTGGTAACCAGAAATTTTGTGGTAAACAGCACCGTCTTCCCGCTGCATCTGCAAAAGCCATTCCAATTCAAAACGAACTTCTGCAAGAAAATCAAAACGGCTGTAATTCTGATTTTTAATATCAAAACCAAGTAACAAATCCATTATAGTTTTTGTACCAGCAATAACATAACGTCCATAATCTCCAGCATCGTGCCAGCCACCCTGAACATCTCTTATTTCTTTTGTACCATAAACTTCTGCTTTTCCTGTATGGCAAATTCCCTGCCCGCAGCGTGCTTCTGTAAAATATTTGAGAGAAAGATAATATACATCGTCGTAAACATTTTCTGCAATTTTAAAAGGGAAGCTTTCTTTTCCGTTTATGCAAATTTTATAATCGCCATTATCAGTTACACTTGAAAAATCACCAGTAAAAATTGGTTCTCCAACTGCAGGATCTTCGGGTGTTTCACATAAATTACCAGTATAAACAATGTCACCCTTTACATTTGCAACCGTAAACTGTTTAGCGTCGCCTTTTTCTTTTCCTGTTACATAAACAGTTTTAGAATCCTTAGGTCTGTAACCAATCTGATTAACAAAAATAGATACTTCTTTCATAATTATAAAAATAACTAGATGTTATAGTTAATAATTGTATAAATATATACATTACTTGAAGATAATTGAATTTTCGGCAGTTAGAGCCTGTGAAAGTGGCACACGGAAAGTTGATGCATTTCCATCTGCATTTTCGATATTTATAATTACTACACTATTGCGGATTTCTGTAGCAGCACTTGCACCATAGAAAGTTCCTACCATTTCCAGATATTCTTCTTCGCTCATTTTTTCGTCGTTAAAAACTGGAGCCAAAAATAAATCAAGAACATTCAGGGTTTGCTCATCTGCTGAATCGTAGAATTCTTTTAATGTTGCAGGAGTTACTTCCAGCGAAAGAACGCCATTTTTAGCGGTAAACATTCCAGATTTAAAAAGATAGGAAGAGCAGGTTTTATCTTTCATTGTAATTTTTACATCAGATTTACCATAAGTTTTTACATTTACATCGCTAAAACCAGCTTTTGCAAGTTCAAAACCAACCTGTTTTTCGTCTATTGCACCATTGTCGCCGGTTGTATTCATGAGCATCTTTGTAAATGCATCACCAGCACCGGCATTCAATGTAATGTTTACAGAATTATCTTTATTAAGTTTTACAGTAATTTCAGTAGTACAACTTACAAGCAAAAACGATGCTAAAATAATACAAAACTTAAAAACGTTCTTCATTTTAATTCCTAATTCCAAATCCTAATTTCTAAAACTCTTTAACCCCATAGAAACTCGAACGCCAGTATACAAAACTAAACCGGCTGCTACTGAGTCTACAAAGGAAAGGGCCGAATTATCTGGTTTATTAAAAACAGTGTAACTTATATCCTGAACCATCTGAATCTTTGCTTTACTTACTTTTACAGAAGGTGTTGCAAAAGATGCTCCAAGAATACCTGGGAATACCGAAGGCGAAACTGTTTCTCCTGTACTTACCATACTACCATTTCCAAAAGAAATAACCGGTCCAGCATAAAAACGAACGTAATCGTTCATAGTTACACTTAAAAATATAGGAATTTGAATTAAGCCTAAACCATAGTTATAACGAAGTGCTGTACCAACTCCTGGCTGCAAAGGAACTTTTGTGTATCGAACATTAGCTGTTAAATCTAAACCACGCCAGTTAATCATAAATGAATTTGGTGTAATTAAAGACCAGTCGCAATAAAGTGAACCATCTACTACAACTGCATCAGGATCAAACTTCGACATAGAAATTTCTATTCCATCATTATCTGCTTTTACAACTTCTTCTTCAAAATCGTCATCGTTAAGTTTGCCTTTTGTAGCTTTAATAAACTGTCCGCAGGCAACATATTTTGGCTTCCAATAAGGTTGATTTAAAGACGAAATTATAACGCCAGTATTATCGCCATCGCTAATTGCAGAAATAAACTGATTGTTTCCTATATAAATACCAACATGTGTTACTGCGGCGCCACTGTTGTTTGTCTTAAAAAATAGCAAGTCGCCAATTTCTTTTTTACTGTCTGGAACAACGCGGCAGTAGCTGTAAAGGGCCTTTGCAGTTCTAGGCAGCTGTTTTCCAATCGACTCTTTTGCAACAAAGTAAACAAGTCCCGAACAATCAAAACTGTCTGGTCCGGTAGCGCCTAACTGGTAAGGGCACCCTACATATTTTTTAGCTTCTGCTACAAATTTTTCACGGGCAAGCAGCGCTTCTGCAGTTGTCATATCTTCTGCACATAATTTAAAACAGCAAAGCGAAAATGCTAAAAGAAGAAAAAAGAGAATTTTTTTAGCAAGCGAATTTGAAGTATTTCTAATAATCATATGTATATTCTCGAATGATTTTACCCTAATCTTTTCTTTTTTTTTCATTTTCTGTCAATCCGTTGTATAATTTTTTTATCAAGCATATGTACAGGAGAAATAAATGGCTTATACAAAAAATTTACCTTGGGAATTTCTTGAAGAATTCAGGGGAAAAGAATTTAGTGGCGAATGGCCTACTTTCCCAGAAATGTTAACAATTTCTACAAAACGTTTTGGTGACCGTCCTTATTTTACAGTTTTTGACGGTCCAAATGATTCTAAAAACACACTTACATATAACCAGGTTTATTCCAAAGTTGAAACATTAGCCAAATGGATGATAGAAAACGGCATTAAAAAAGGTGACAAAATTGCCGTTATGGGAAAAAACTCTCCTGAATGGGGAACCGTATTCCTCGCAATCTTTTTTGCCAGTGGCATTGCAATTCCAGTTGATAATGGTCTACACGAACCAGAAGTAGTAAACATTGTAAATACAGCAAAGCCAGTTCTTGTTTTTTGCGACGACGACAAATCAACCTTCTATTCAAAGAATTTTCCAGATTTAAAAATTATGTCTTTAAATCCTGCTAACCCAGAAAAATATGTTTACAATTTAAAACCAACTGCAGAAATTTCATTAAACGAACCTGTAAAAGAAGAAGATACTGCCGCTATTCTCTTTACTTCGGGAACAACAGGTAAACCAAAAGGTGTAATGCTTTCGCACAAAAATTTGATTGCAGACGGCTTTATTGCTCAAACTCACCTAGACATTTTCCACACCGACGTTTTCTACGCTTTATTGCCAATTCACCACGCTTATACAATGCAGGCCGCTTTTATTTGTCCGCTTGAATGTGGTGCCGAAATTGTATTTGGTAAAAGCCTTGCAGTTTCAAAACTTATGAACGAACTTAAAGAAGGTAAAATTTCCATTATGCTTGGAGTTCCTTTGCTTTATAACAAACTGCTTTTTGGAATCAACAATGGAATTAAATCTAAAGGTCCTGTTGTTGTTGCCGCTCTTTCAATCCTTCGCGGAATTTCCTTCCTTATTAAAAAACTTACAGGTAAAAATATTGGAAAAAAGATTTTCAAAGCAGTTTTACAGCAGGCAAATATCTATACTTTACGCGTTGCAATTTGTGGTGGAGGCCCTTTAGCTTCTTCTGTATTCAAACAATACAACGCTATGGGAATCGACTTTATTCAGGGTTACGGCCTTACAGAAACTTCCCCTATCATTGCATTAAACCCTGTAGAACATTTTAAAATTGAAAGTATCGGTTCCGACTTTTACCCATATGCAGATATTAAAATTATTGATGCTGTAAAAACTCAAACTAGCAAAGGCATTCAGGATGTTGGTGAAATTGTAGTAAAAGGGCCTATGCTTATGCAGGGCTACTACAACATGGCCGAAGAAACTGCAAAAATGTTTACCGAAGACGGTTACCTCCACACTGGCGATTTGGGCTGGATGGACAAAGAACGCTACATTATGTTGTGTGGACGTGCAAAGAACCTTATTGTTACTAACGGTGGTAAAAACGTTTATCCAGAAGAAATTGAAGATGCGTTCCAGCTTTACGGCGATATTCAGCAGGTAACTGTTCGTGGTTATTATGAAGATGATGATAAAACTTCAGAACAGATTGAAGCCCTTATTTACCCAAGCGATGCTCTTTATACACGGTTAGGATTAACAAGAAGTTCTACTATGGTTCAGCCAGAAGTTCAGAATGAAATAAACCGCATTGTTTCTAAAGTAAACAAAAATTTCCAGTCGTATTCACAGATTAAAAAGATTTCTTTACTTAAAGAACCTTTGGAAATGACTACTTCGCAAAAGGTAAAACGAAATCTGAATCCTAAGATTTACGAAAATTAAAGTTTCACACTTGCCAGTAGAGTTTTTTCTTCTTATAATATGTATGTGGCAAAATTATTTGTTGTTGGAACTCCAATTGGAAATTTAGGCGATATTACTTTCAGAGCTGTAGAAACACTTAAAAGTGTGGACTACATTGCTGCCGAAGATACTCGCCATACCTTGCAGCTTTTAAATCATTTTGAAATTAAAAAGCCGCTTATTTCCTGCAGGGCCCAAAACGAAAAATTTGCTGGTGAAAAGATTGTCAAACTGTTAGAAGAAGGACACGACGTTGCTTATGCAAGTGATGCAGGAACTCCTGGAGTATCCGATCCTGGCGAAGTTCTTGTTGATGTTGTTCGGGAAGCAGGTTTTGATGTAGTGCCTATTCCTGGGCCTGCGGCTTTTGCAACTTTGGTTAGCGTTGCCGGTACAGGTGGTAAAACTCTTATTTTTGAAGGTTTCCTTTCTCCAAAGCCTGGAAAAAGACGCAGCCGCTTAAAAGAGTTACTTGCAACAGGAAATGCAGTAGTAATTTACGAAAGTCCGTTCAGAATTGCTAAACTTCTTGCGGACATTGCCGATATTGAAAGTGAACGGCGTATCGTTGTTGGACGAGAACTTACAAAACTGCACGAAGAGATAACCAGCGGAACAGCTGCTCAGTTGTACGCAGATTATTCTTCAAGACAGTCTATAAAAGGCGAGTTTGCAGTTTTTATTTCTGGTGTAAAAAATATTAAGAATTCTGATGAATCTGCCGATAATTAAAAGGTAGAGGGGTAGGACGTTATATGATGATTAATGGTGTAAACAATGTAACTCAGGTTAACAATGTTCAGAATCTCCGCAAGAACGAAGTTACTTCAAAAGTAACTCGCGAAGCAGACTCTATCAGCGTTTCTGCTGAAGCTAAAGAAATGGCAGAAATCTACTACATGGAAAAAGTTGCTAACGAAACTCCAGATGTAAGAGCTGATCGTGTTGCCGAAGTTAAAGAAAAACTCAAGGATCCTAACTACTTAAACAACGCTGTATTAAGTTCAGCAGCAGATAAATTCTTGTCTGCACTTGGTCTTTAATAAGCAAAATTATTAGACGCAAAAAGACGGAATTAGTATAATTCCGTCTTTTTTTTTCGAAGGGGGCAATTACTTACATGTCAGACTTTATTTTCAGAATCAATCCTAACGTTATTGTTGGTCCATATACAATCAGTCGCCTTGGTACACAGGTTCACGAATGGGGAACTCGTTACATGGTAATTATGGATCCTTATTTAAATGAAGCAAAACTTGCTGAACAGGTTATGCAGTCGCTTATTGACCGCAAAATCGAAAGCTTTGTTTTTGCAGAAATAACAGACGGGCCTTCTTCTAAAACAATTGAACGTGCCCTTGCTCTTGCAAAAGAAGGTCATGTTCACGGAATTATTTGTATTGGTGGCGAAAAAGCAATTCATGTAGGCCGTGCAGTTGCAGCCTTCTACCACGAAATCCACGACTTTTATAATTTTATGGATGGTGCTTTACCAACTACAACTTCAATTCCATGTATCTGTATTCCTACAACTTACAGAAGTCCTTACACATTCACACCAGATATTCCTGTTATTGATTCAAGAAATCATCAGCTTAAGTTTCTTAGAGTTCAGAATTCACTTACTAAACTTGTTCTTATTGACCCTAACCTTATGCTTACGCTAACTGCAAACCAAAAAGCAACCCTTTCTATAGAATTAATAAGCATTGCTGTTGAAGCATACCTTTCACAAAAAGCAAACTTCTTCAGCGATATGTTTGTAGAAAAAGGATTGGAAATTTTGTCTTACGCATTAGACGGTTCTCCATCTCTCGACATTACAACCCCAGAAGAAGTACTTCTTGCACAGGCTGGAATTATGCTTTCAATGGCAGCCGCATCTTCTTCTTTAGGAATGGGTTCTCTTTTATCGCTTAGTATTTATTCACGTTACCGTAAAAGTAAATCTCTTGTTTCTTCTGTTCTTTTACCTTTTGAACTTGAAGATGCAGCTAAATTCAAATTAGCAAAACTCGAAAAACTTTCACATATTATTCGTGCCTGTCCAGAAGATGTTGAAGGCGAAGATGCTGCAAAAGCTTTTACAGAATATGTTCGCCAGAAGATTGCAAAAGCTGCCCTTCCAACTCGTTTAAAAGATCTTGGATTAACTGTAGAACAGCTTTCTCTTCCAGTAGAAGATATTCGTGACGTAAACCTTATTAATAATCTTCCACGAAGTATGACTACAGACGACTTGTTTGATTTTGTAAAACTTGCCTTCTAAAATCTGGACGGAGACTTTTACAAATGATTGAACCTGGAAAACTCTTTCAACTGGAAGGCGGTCAAAAACGCCGTAAACTCGCATTAACATTTGGTGCTTTGGAACGCGATATTTTAGGTATTGCCGAAAAAGGTACCGAATATACTTTTACTTCTCTTCCCCGCGCTGAATACATAAAGCAAGTTACAGAAGTTCTGCTCCGCGACCCAAAAATTACTTTGGAACAAACCGACGAACTTAAAAAACTTATGTCGGCAGAACCTTTCGACGAACTTCGCCTTTGTAACGTTGCAAGAAACATTCTTTTGGGAATTATAGGAACCTTCCCTGCAGAATGGGACCTTGTAATTGCGCCACACGCCGCTCCAACCGATGAAAATGGCATGGTGCGCCAGCGAGATTTTTTCCCTGGAATGTGTGTTTATGCCGAAGATATTCGTTCCCCTTTCAATATTGGATCAATTTTCCGCTCGGCAGAAGCAATGGGTGCAGATAAAGTTTACATTTCACCACACTGTATCGACCCTACCCAGCCACGTGCAGTTCGTTCAGGAATGGGCTGTATTGAAACTATGGGCTGGCAACGTCTTTCGTTAGAAGAACTTCCTCCAGATCTTCCTGTATTTGCTTTGGAAACTGGTGGCACCGACATTAATGAATTTGAATTTCCTAAACAGGGAATCTGCATTATTGGTTCCGAAGAATTAGGCGTTAGTCCAGAAGCTTTGGCAAAGGCAACTTACGGACGTGTTACAATTCCTATGAAAGGTCTTAAGGCATCTTTGAATGTTGGAGTGGCTTTTGGAATTTTAATGCAGAAATGGGTTGAAGCTATAGAACGGTCTTAATCTGTTCAATTACAAAGTGCAGCTGTGCTTCATCATTAATTTTAAAAGATGAAAGTACGTCTTTATTAATCTGATAGAATTCTACTAATCCTTCTGAATAATATTGCATAATTTCTGCAAGATATAGAATGCGCATAAACGAAGCAACTTGTGGTGGGCAAAGTCGAAGACAGTTCCAGCCTGCCATTTGGAAAGCAGCACTGTCTGGAAAGCCAATGCTTTTTACATACTGAAGATTAATAAAACCACTTGTAATACCTGTTTCGAAAATGTAGCGGGCATCGTCACTTTCCATTGCATTAACAATTTCAAACTGTTCTGGAGTTTTTGATTTTAGCATTAACATTCCGGCACTGCTCAAAAGTCCTACCGCAAACATATGTTCTGCTTCTGCAAAAAAATCAAGCTGCAATTTTTCAGCATTTTTTGCAAGGTTATAGCAGAATATCGAAACTTTTCTTGCGTGTTCAAAAAGATATTTTAAATCATCTGTCTCTGGAACAATTCTGAACCATGGATTAGCTTTTGAAAAGATTTCTTTAAGCTCGTTGTCTGAAAAGCTTACAATTACAGAATAAAGATTAAGTTCAAATACATTTTTTTCGGCCGCCTTTTTTAGAACCACCATAGCTAGCGAAATATTCTTTCGTACACAAGCCAAAACTTTATTTCTGTCGATTTTTGGAGAATTAACTATGCCGTCAATTTCTTCCAGTACACTTTCGAAGATAGGGAACTGCTTTTCTAAAACTGTAAAACGTTCCGAAACATCGTATAATTCCTGGTAAACATTGTTGTTACAAGGCAAAACAATTCTAGTAATAGTTTCTTTATCTGTAGAAAAGATTTTGAAATTGTCTTTTGAAAGTCCAACCTTCTGCAACATCAAAATCATAATAATGATTCCTAAACCTGCACCTTCGGTTGTATCAAGAACTTTTGCAAAAACTTCTTCCATTGTGTGGTACTGCTGTACACTATCAAGCTTATTTTTAATTCGCGCTTCTTCGTTTACAGTTAAAACAGAATTATTTCTTATTTCTACAACAATATTATCAATATCAAGTTTAAGGGAAAGCTTTACATAAAGTCCTGCTTTTTTTTGAAGTTCAAGATAATAGTCCAGATTATTCATGGTATCATCTTTACAGGTTTTCATACCTTCTTCATAATCTTTTGGATCATTAATATCCAGACCTTTGTCTTTAAAATAAATACGCTTTGTGTTGGCTTTTTTACCGTTTGTAAGAATTTCACCCAAACAGAAATTCAAATACTCTTTAAGATGTTCCTGGCGACACTCTTCCAAAAAACATTCCAAAACCCTATGCATATATAAATCCATATTTCGAGGTAATGTATACGATGTTACCTCAATAGGCACTTGCAGGCGAATTGAATCTTTAATTTTTTGGACATCTATTTCCAGATGTTCGTCCAGTTCAGTCATATTCTTTTATTTTATCGCAGTGCTAATTTTTTGTAAAACTATTTCTTCCAGTAAGCAGGCATAAAGAAAATTATCATTGTGTAAAGTTCAAGACGACCTGCCAGCATTGCAAAACAGTACCAGAGCTTTACAAAACCAGGTAAAAATCCGTAGTTTTCTGCAGGACCCAGTAAGTTAAAACCAGGACCAACGTTTCCTACCATCGAAAGCGCCCCTGTAAATGCAGAATGCAAATCTAAATGGCCAATACAACCTACAAAAGTTGTAATTGCTACGAGAACTAAATACAAGGAAATAAAAGCTGCAACATTAAAAACAATGTCTTTGCGGCCAACTTTGTTATTCAAACGAACTGAAAAAACTCCATGTGGGTGAAGCATTTTTTTAGTTTCGTTATTAACCTGTTTTGACAAAATTACCCAGCGAACAACCTTTACACCACCGGAAGTTGAACCTGAACAGCCACCAATAAAGAACAGCAGGAACAAGAAAAATTGAGTTGTAGAAGGCCAGGTCATAAAGTCGGCAGTAGCAAAACCAGTTGTAGACATTAACGAAATTACCTGGAAAGAGCCGTAGCGAAGGGCCTTTGCAAAGCTGCCGTAAGTTCCGCACAATGAAATTGTAACTGCCACAATAAAGAAAGCTACAAGACCAAGGTAAACTTTAAATTCTGAGTTGTCGCGGATTTCCTTAAAGTCACGACTGATAAGGTAGAAGTACAAACTAAAGTTTATACCAGCAAGGAACATAAAGATTGTAATAATAACGTCTATAGCCACAGAATCGTAAGCGGCAATTGAAGCGCCGCGGGTTGAAAAGCCTCCGGTTCCGAGGGTAGCAAAGCCGTGAGCAAGGGCATCTATAAAGTCCATGCCGGCAATTTTAAGAGCAATAGTTTCGAGCAAAGTAAAACCAGCATAAATAATCCACAAAACCTTTGCAGTTGTTGTAATGCGGGCAGTTACCTTACCTTTTTCAGGGCCAGTAGTTTCTGCCTTAATCAGCTGGAAACCGCCAACACCTAAAAGTGGCAAAAGAGCAACTGTCAAAGTTACAATTCCCATACCACCAAGCCAGTGAGTAATACAACGCCACATATTGATTGAACGAGGAACACTATCAACATCTGCAAGAACTGTAGAACCAGTTGTACTGAATCCACTTACGCTTTCAAAAAATGCATCGATATAAGAACCAAAAGCTCCACTGTAGTAAAGAGGAATTGAACCCATAAGACTGGCAACAATCCAAACCAAAGCTACAATAAGGAAAGTCTGGCGTGTAGACATGTTGTATTTTACTTTTTTTGTAGGAAGATTAACTGCCGCTACAAAAACAAAACTTAAAACCATTGGAATTATAAAAGATGGAAGAACGTACATTTCTCCACAATAAATTGCAACTCCAATAGGAATGGCAAAGGTTGCGCCAACAAGGGCAAGAAGAATTGAAGATATTTTTAATAAAGTAAGAATAAACATTACTCGTCGCTTCCTGAGAAATAAGATAATACTTTCTTACTGTTTTCTGCTTCAGTAATCAAAACAATATGGTCCCCAGTATAGATTTTTGTATTACCATCTACAATTTGATATCCTTCTACATCGCTTTTTTTATTCATTAAAACAAGGAATGTACCAGGATTTGAAATTTCACGTAAAGTTTTACCGCTTACTTTTGAATTGCTTGTAATTTCACATTCTACAATTTCAAGTTCACCATTTGTTACAGTGTGAATTTCCTTTACAGATTTTCCACGAAGGTGACTCATAATAGAATCAACTACTGCATCACGAAGAGGAACTGGAACATCAACACCAAGTTTTGTAGCAATTTCACCAAATTTTGCGCTGGCTACAAGACTGATTGATTGCCCAACACCTAAAGATTCAAGGTAAGCTGCCAGAACCATATTCATTTCGTGATTGTGAGTAGCACAAATTGCCAGGTCAAAAGAAGTAATGCCCTCTTCACGAAGGAAAGCTTCATCCGATGCATCTGCACGAAGAACACGGGCATCTGGGAATTTTTCTGCAGCAGCTTCGGTAAGCTCTTCATTTGTATCAATAATTACAAAGTCCTGAGAATGGCGGGAAGAAAACTTAAAAAGCTTGCTAAGGCCAATAGACTTTTGAGGCTTCATTAATTTTTCGGCAATAATTGTACCAATGCGGCCAGCACCAATAAGGGCAATTTTACGAATTTCTTTTTGTTCCGAACCACAAAGATCTAATAATGGGGAAATGTCGTTTTTAGAAAGAAGAACGCCAAGGGTATTTCCTGCCTGAATAATTGTTTCGCCAGATGGGAGGGAGGTGTCGCCGTTTTGCTCAACATAACTTACAAGGAAACGAACTTCTGTTTTTGAGCGGATATCCTTAAGGGCAATTCCATCAAGGGCAGAGCCTTCTGCAACAGTAAAACGGGCAATTACTAAATCAGAATTATCAAAAGAAAGAACGCTACCTACAGCACCATTTTCAACAGCCTGAACAATTGCATCGGCAGCTTCTACGTCCGGGTGAATCATATAGTTGATTCCGTAAAGTGGACGACGCTTTCCACCAAAGTTTATAGACTGCTTTTTTTCTGCAGAAGCAGTATTTACGTAGTAAGCATAATTACGAACTCGGGCAATTTTTAAAACCTCAGGGTAAACTGCATCTACAAGAGAACAGGTAATCATATTTACTTCATCTGAAGAAGTAACACAAACTAAAGCATCGGCCTTAGCAATGCCAGCATCTTCCAAAGTATCAAGATTATTTCCATCTGCAACAATAACTGAACAATCCAACTGGTTTGATGCATGACGGATAACATCTTCATCGTTATCTATAACTGTAACTTGATTTTTTTCGTTGATAAGAAGTCGTGCAAGCTGAACGCCTGTAAAACCTGCACCTACAATAACTATTCGCATAGTTATATTATACCTAGTCATTATAAGAATGTCGAGAAAGTATCTTTTTACCTGCGTTTTATAAATTTTTTTTGTTTTTTTCTAAAATACTGACAAAAAGGGTAAAATGAACTTTTTGTATGTAATTAATTTGTTGAAAAATGACCCTTTTCTATATAGAAAACTATGTTTTTACTTACAAGATGATGGAAAGCAGAATTTTGTAGGTAAACAATTAACCTCTTTTGTGAGATTGAAGCAGCCTATAATGTTTTTCTTTACATACAAGACTCTGTTTTTTTTGTTTTTGTAGGTAATTTTGTGATTTTAGAAGTCAATATATTTCAAAAAAACAAGAAATTTTTACCTACAAAATGTCAAATTTTGCGACCTTGTATGTAAATAGTGCAGATTATTTTGATTTTAGGGAACACGAATTAAGGAGATTCAGGGGTTTGTTTTTAGAAAAATGCTCCCGCAGAAAGTCACCTTGATTTTGCCAGCTGGGCTCGACGCTTCGCTCTGTAGTTTCTCTACCGCGTTGTCCGTGACACTATCGCCCAGAACCAAAATCAAGTCGATTTCCGCTTCGCTTTTTCTAAAAATATAATCCTCTTAATCCTTATAATCCCTTTAATCCGTGTTCCCTTTTTATTTTAAACCTACTATTCTTCAACAGAAGAAAGCTTTGATTTTTTATTACCTGCTACAAACAATCCTGTGTAAACTGCTACACATACTATTGTTGAAGCTGTAGCTTCCAAAATTGCGTTGAACATTAATACTCCAATCAATGCAAAGTATCCCATTCCGCCCATTGCAGCTCTTACATCTGCACCTTTGAAAATGTAAATACAGCCAATAACTAACATTGTGTGTGCTAAAGTTCCTACGAATCCTGTAATACCTGCGCTAACTGTTTTTGGCATATGTGGAATTAAATTTAATGCCTTCCAGATTGCCCATGCAACTACAGCTGTAAGCATACGTGGCAAAACTGAACAAAGTGGATTTACAAATAATGGATCAAGAACGCCACTTGGACTTGTAGCGGCCATAATCAAAGACATAAGACCAAATACTGCACCTACGAAAACTCCTTCCCCAACTCCTGCAAGCATACATATAAGAATAAGTGGAATCTGGAGGATTGTAATAGAAGCAGTTGCTCCAAGAGGAATTAATCCAAGATGTGTGATAGTAAGAACGATTGTAAGAGCGCTGAATGCTCCTGTTAATGCTAATTTTTTATTGAATGTTAATGTTGATGTCATGTTTGCCATAATTATTTCCTTTTAAGTTAATTTTAATTTAGTTCAGTTCGATTGCAGACTTTACGCCTAAAAGAACTAATTCTGGAACTACCTGGTCGAATAATTTGTAGTCGTTAAAGACTTTTGCAAATCCGCCTGTTCCTAAAATAAAAGGTTTATCTCCATTGAAAACTTGCTTCTGATACTGGTAACAGATTTCTTTAATTGCACCGGCATTGCCATAAAACAATCCAACTTGAATAGCTTCTGGTGTAGATGAGCCGTAAATTCCTGCAGGCTTTGCAATTTCAACTGACGGAAGTTTTGCAGTTCCAGTTGCCAAGGCATCTACAGAAATCTTTAAGCCTGGAAGAATTGAACCTCCAAGGAATTCTTTGTTTTTAGAAACCAGTTCCAAAGTTGTAGCAGTTCCCATATCTACAATAATCATATCTTTATTTGGGTAAAGCTTTACTGCCCCCATTGCAGCGGCGATTAAATCGGCACCAATTTCTTTTGGGTTTGCGTATTTAAGCTTAAGGCCAGTTTTAATTCCAGCCTGAATGAACAATGGTTCACAATTAAGATATTTTGAGCAGGCACTTGAAAGTGAATAATTCATTGCAGGTACAACACTACAACAGCCTACTCGAGAGATCTGCTGGTAGTCGTAACCATTTTCTTTAAGAACAGTTCTAAAGAAAATACCAATCTCATCAGAACTAGAATGAATGTTAGTTTCACGACGGAACTGAAAAACAATTTTATCTCCATCAAAAAGTCCACAAGTTGTGGAAGTATTACCTACGTCTATTGTTAAAATCATATGGAAATTCCTTTTTATATTTGAATTTTAAAATGAAATGATGAATTTATGTTTCGAGTCGCATAGTACCTGTCCTCCTGGATCAAGTCTTTTTTTAGAAGAGCTTTAGATTTTCAGAATCAATTCTTAGTAAACGGCCGCCAGCGGTAGCGGCCTTTCTCAAGTAACTGTTCTGCCCTTGATAATAGTGATTTGAGTGGGAAAAGTAAAGGTTAGTTACATACAAAAGGGGCGGGAAATGTAATCTTGTAGGTAATCTATTTATAATTTTAAGAGCAATCAGTTATTAAGAAAACATGAAATTACATACAAAATGCTGGGAATTAAGTTTTGTATGTAAAAGAAACGCTGAATTTCATGGTGGAATTATTTTTTTTGAATAATCTTTACATACAAAATGTAATTTTTTGCCATTTTGTAGGACTGCGCTCGACACTACGCTCTGTAGGTTAATTACCGCGTTGTACGTGGCACTATCGCCCAGAACCAAAATCAAGTCGATTTCTGCGACCCTTTTTCTAAAAATATAATCATCTTAATCCCTATAATCACTTTAATCCGTGTTTCTTTTTTATTTTAAACCTAGGATTAAATTGCAACAGTTCCTACTAAAAGTATTCCGCTCTCGTTGCATACTTGTTTTTGATATTTTTATTTTTGTATGTAATTTATTTGTTGATAAATGACCTTTTTTATACAGAAAAACATGTTTTTACATACAAGATGAAAAAAACTGAGTTTTGTAGGTAAAAAATAATTCTCTTTTGAAATATTGAAGCAATTTTTAATGTTTTTTTACATACAAGACTTTAGTTTCTTTTCTTTTGTATGTAATTTTATAATTTTGGAAACACTCCACACCTAAAAAAACAAAAAATAATTACCTACATAATGTTAAATTTTGCGACCTTATATGTAAAAGTAATCTATGTGCGCTTTATTTATAATTTAATTTTACGTAAAAATCATATTTGGAATTGCAAATCTTCATCTACGCCTAAGCCAAAAAGTGCAAAATCTCCACGAGAAGGGTCACCTGGGAATGCCTGCGCAAGTTCCAGGCTAAGTTGAACTGAAGTTTTATAAGTTGCTTTGGCATTTGGTGGAAGAAGTCCAAGCTTTATTCCCTCCTGCATAACGTGGACATCCAGCGGAATAAGTAACCCGGCAGGGTTTGACCATGTCCACAACCCTAGGTCCACAGGGGAATTCTGGCGTACCATCCAGCGCAGAAACATGTGGATACGTTTGTTGGCGGTGGCAGTTCCCTTAGGAACAATTGCAGAATTTGGAAAGGCTGTAGCAAGGTGGCCAGCCAAGGTATGGCCTTTAGAAGGAGTTGCGGCATATTTTGAGGGGTCTGTCCCCTCTGAATTCTTCAAGGGGTCTGTCCCCTCCATTCCCTTCAAATATTCACCCAAAGTAGGTGCCTTGCGCAAAATAGCAGCTAAATCATCAAAAAGATTATGCATATCGTCGTAGGAATAGAAACGGTAAAATTTTTTAGGCCCGTAGGGAAAATTAGAGGCCCCAGAAAGAACCCAGGCTGCAACGCCATTGGAAGTGCTGTCGGCGGTGGTAAGGATTTCTTTTATTTTTGGAATAAACTGTTTTCGGTTCCCAAAAGCCAGCATTGCCGCAATGAAAGAGGCACATTCCACATCTGCAAAGCGGTCTAAAGAATACCAGCGCAAAAACTGGCTTGGGTCTGCATCGCAAAAACTGGCAGTTTCGTATTTATTTGCAAGGAAAACTAAATGGCTTGCTAATTCCGTAGTCATAATTAATATTGGGCTTCTATTTCTTTTACACGAGCGTAAAGGGCCTTATTTACAGGAACATCAATTCCGTGCTTTTGCGCAATTTTAATAACTGTGCCTGCAAACATATCAACTTCACTTTTACGCTTTTGTATTCTGTCCTGCCCCATACTTGGAGTTCCATTTGGATCCAAAGATTTAATTATATCCACGTAAAGCTGCAAATCTTCTTCTGTTACAGTTATATTTTCTGCCTTTGCAATGGCAATTACTTCCCGCATAGCACCAATATAAATCTCCAGAAGTTCAGGCTGATTTAACACCATAGAATAAGTTGCGCTATAAGCCATACAAGTTTGATTAATGCCTACGTTCAGCATAAACTTGCACCACATACGGCGAATAATATCTTTTTCTAAAACATAAGGATTTTTAGCTTTTTCGAAAAAGGCTGCAACGGCCTGCAAGTTTTCGTCCAGACTGTTTTTTGTAGCCCCAATATGAAGTGCACCAGTCTTTGTATATTTAAGGTCATTGCCAAATTTCATGGCATCCATTCCCTGGGCAACTGTATAAATTATTTTTTCAAGGCCAATTTCTTCGGCAATGATGCCTTCGCTCGAAATTCCATTTAAAACCGATATTACAATTGTAGAAGGCCCTGTAAGTTTTTTAATGATTGGCAAAGAAGCTTCAAGACCGGTAGATTTAACTGCCACAATCACTAAATCTGGACTTTCTTTTACTGCATCAACGCTGACCATGTTAAAAGCTTTAGCCTGCCCGTTGATTGTAAAAGTCTCTCCTGAATATTTTTCAAAGCGAGCCTGGTCCATTACAAAGCTTACTACCCCATCTCCTAAATTAGACTGGATAATATCAGCATATAAAAGCCCAAGAGCTCCCATTCCAACAATTGATACGGTTTTAATTTCTTTCATTTTACTAACCAATTAAAGGCTTCTGCTTTTTGCTGATTGGCTCACAAGTAAGCATTACACCTAATTTCTTGAAAATCTTGCGGTCAACTTCGCTAAGCATAACTGTAGTATGAACCTGGCAGCCTTTTAAATTTGGCAACTGGTCCAGCGCTTTCTTGCAATTTTCATCTGTCTTAGAAAGCATTGCCAACGCAACCAAAACTTCGTCTGTATGGAGACGTGGATTGTTACCGGCAAGGTAAGTTACCTTCATTTTCTGAATTGGTTCAATCATTTCTGCTGGAATAAGTTTTACTTTGTGGTCAATTCCTGCAAGATGTTTTGTAGCATTCAAAATTAAGGCAGCACTTGTACCAAGCAAATCTGAAGTCTGAGATGTAATGATTGTTCCATCGCTTAATTCAATTGCAGCACAAATTGTTTTATCTTTTGCGGCACGTTCTTTTGCTGCAACTGTAACTTTACGGTCATCAGTTGTAACTCCAGCCTGCTTCATTAAAAGTTCAATTTTATCAACTTCAGATTCGGCAGCGTTGCCTTCTACCAGCAAGTTCAAAGTTGCATAATAACGGCGGATAATTTCCTGTCGGCTGGCTTCACAACATGCATCGTCGTCGTAAATACAGTTTCCTGCCATGTTTACGCCCATGTCTGTTGGAGATTTGTAAGGGTTACTTCCGTAAATACCTTTGAAAATTGCATCCAATACAGGGAAGATTTCGATATCGCGATTGTAATTTACAGTTGTTTTTCCATAAGCTTCAAGGTGCCATGGGTCAATCATGTTTACGTCATTTAAATCTGCAGTAGCAGCTTCGTAAGCAAGATTTACTGGGTGTTTAAGTGGAATATTCCAGATTGGGAAAGTTTCGAATTTTGCATAACCTGCTTTAATTCCACGTTTATTTTCATGGTAAAGCTGGCTTAAACAAGTTGCCATTTTTCCAGATCCTGGACCTGGAGCTGTAATTACAACTAATGGACGAGTTGTTTCAATATAATCATTTTTACCAAAACCTTCGTCGCTGGCAATTAATTTTACATTTGAAGGGTAACCAGGAATTACATAATGATAGTAAGCCTTTATTCCCATTTTCTTAAGTTTGTTGCGGAAGGCTTTAGCTGCTTCCTGACCTGTGTAATGAGTAATTACTACACTACCTACCATAAGTCCACGATTCTGGAATTCATCACGAAGACGAAGTACATCCTTGTCATAAGTAATTCCTAAATCGCCACGAACCTTATTTTTTTCAATATCAACAGCACTAATTACAATTACAATTTCTGCAACATCTGCAAGCTGCATAAGCATTTTTAATTTGCTGTCTGGTTCAAAGCCTGGAAGAACTCGGGATGCATGGTAATCGTCAAATAGTTTACCACCGAATTCAAGGTAGAGTTTATCGCCGAACTGAGCGATCCGTTCTTTAATGTGTTCTGATTGAATTTTAAGATATTTGTCGTTATCGAAACCGTTTTTCATACGGTATTTAATTTTAGTGATTTTTTAGTGATTTGTTAAGTAAAAGAAAGCTGCCATTATAAAAAATGACAGCTTTCTATTTTTTATTCGTCTTTATCTTTTTTGCCTTTTTTGTCAGAAAGATCTGAAATAACCTTTCCACCAATAAGACTTGCAGCTAAAGTTTTAAGATCAATACCAAGAGTTTCTCCTAAACCTTCACTTACCTGAGTAATAGTCTTCATCATATCACCCTGGAGCTTTGAAGAATCTCCGCCGTACATGTAAATCTTATCAACATTCTGGTAAGCCTTTCCAGAAGCCTCAGCAATTTTAGGAAGCTGTTCAAAGTAAACTTTAAGCGCATCCAACTGCATCTGCTGTTTAGCGGCATCACCGTATTCTTTAAGTGCTTCAGCTTTTTCGCGCATACCGTCGGCTTCTGCAACAAGTTTTGCCTTAATAGCAGCAGCTTCTGCTTCACCCTGCGACTGAATAGCTTCTGCCAAAGCTTTTTTACCGGCAGCTTCATTTTCCATAGCAATTTTTTCAGCTTCGGCCTTTTTCTGGCGAGTAAATGCTTCTGCTTCTGCCTGGCGCTGAATTTCGAATGCTTCAGCTTCAGCCTTTTTCTGGCGGGCATAAAGATCTGCTTCTGCCTGCTGCTGTGCCGCATATTTCTGAGCTTCTGCAGTTTTCTTTACATCAGCATCAAGAGCTTTTTCCTTAATTGCAACTTCTTTTTCCTGAATCTCAATCTGCTTTTCCTGTTTTGCAATATTTGCTTCAGCAGCCTTAATTTCAAGAACTTTACGCTGATTTTCTGTTTCAATTCCTTTAGCAGCTTCTGCTTTTGCTGCCTCTGTATCTGCCTGTAGCTGCAAATTTGCCTTTTTAATTGCAAGGTCATTCTGTTTCTGGGCAATTTCAAGTTCAGCAGCAACTCTTGCTTCATTTGCATCTTTATCTGCCTGAGCCTGAGCAATTTTTACTTCTGCTTCGGCAGCAGCTTTTGCCTTTGCAGCATCTTTTGAAATAGCTACAGTATTTTCAATACCAAGATTGTTAATAACGCCATTATCATCTTTAAAGTTCTGAATATTGAAAGTTGTAAGTTCCAATCCTAAATCAATAAGATTTGGCTTTACGTTTTCTACAACTTTTTCTGAAAGAACCTTTTTATCACCCTGAATCAAATCTTTTAATTTAATCTGAGAAATAATTTCACGAATATTACCTTCAAGAACTGGAGTAACAACAGTGGCAATATCAGCTGTACTGTAGCCAATAAATTTTGCAGCGGCCTTTTTCATTGTGTCAGGATCCTGTGAAACTGCAATGTTTGCTACTGCATCAACTTTAATATTAATAGCATCCTGAGTTGGAATTGAATCTTTAGATACAAAATCAACCTGAATGTTTTCCAAAGTCATGTAGTCAATTCTCTGTAAAAAAGGAATTACAAAGATTGCTTTACCTGTTACTGTTTTTGAACCAAAAGGTCCTACACGAATTCCAATTCTGTTCTTTGGTACTTTTTTATAAGAAATAAAAAAGAGAACAAAAACAATCGCAATAATTGCTAAAATAACAATTGATGTCATAAAAACCCCCTGTTTTTTATTTATTATTTAAATTCATAACCAATAAACAATGCTTTCAAATCAGCTTTACCTGTAATTCCAAGCACTTTGTAAATTGTTGCCAGATCTTTTTTAATTGCACTTTCACTTACATTAAAATCGATTGCAAGAGCTTTAATTGTAGTATTATTTAATACAATTTCCTTAATGCAAACTTTCTGGCGGTCTGTAAGTTTCAAATCCTCTAATTTAAGCTCTGCAGAAGTATTATTACTATAAGCATGACGAAAAAGAAGATTTATACAACCTATTGTTCCCAGCGCAAATAAGGTTAAACCTACATAATTAATAAAATCGCTTACTCCATAAGGAATAACCAACCCTAATTTTACAACTTCAATAACTCCATAACTTATAATTGTACGTTTTTTGATTCGTTTTACATCTACAAGCATAAGTACAAGAATTACAGAAGATAAAAGAAGGGCTGAATATATTACTCCATCATAAAGATTTGCAATAACTAAAAGTTCCAGTCCAACTGAATAGAAAAAATGGTGGCGTATAAAAAAGAAGGAAAGAATAAAAAGAATTAAAGCCAACCCTTCACAAGTAAAGGTTACAGCTGCAGCAAAAGGATAAATACTTCTTTCATAAGAATATCCCATTGTCAGATTCAGAATGATTAATATTGTTATGTAAATACTTCCAACAATAGAAAGCAATCTGAATGGCTTTTCAAAAAGATTTTTAATCATTTTTCCCTCAATACTTTTTATATGCTTTTTATTCTATTTCAATTTATTTGTTTTTGCAATTTCAGAAATTGCGCTTACAACTCCTGCAAGATTCTGGAAGTCTGCTGGCACAATAATTTTTGTTGCCTGACCATCAGCGGCCTTTTCCATTGTTTCAAGACTGCGGAATTTAAGAACAGCTTCGTCCATTCCAACATCTTTGAGCATTTTAAGACCGTCAGCAGTAGCCTTCTGAACTTCTAGAATTGCTTCAGCTTCACCTTTTGCTTTCTGAATTGCAGCTTCTTTTTCAGCTTCTGCAGCAAGAATAAGAGCCTGTTTCTGACCTTCAGCTTCCAAAATTGCAGACTGTTTGTGACCTTCTGCAATAAGAATCTGTTCACGGCGTTCACGTTCAGCCTTCATCTGTTTTTCCATTGCTTCACGAATTGCCTGTGGAGGTTCAATGTTCTTAACTTCTACGCGGTTTACTTTAATTCCCCAAGGGTCAGTTGCTTCATCCAAAATAGAACGCATTTTTGTATTGATTACATCGCGGCTTGTAAGTGATTCATCAAGTTCCAATTCACCAATAATATTACGCAAAGTTGTAGCAGAAAGGTTTTCCAACGCACTGATTGGATTTTCTACACCGTAAGCATACAATTTAGGGTCTGTAATCTGGAAATAAACTACAGTATCAATCATCATTGTAACGTTATCTCTTGTAATAACTGGCTGTGGTGGAAAGTCGAATACCTTTTCCTTCAAAGAAACCTTTTTAGCAATACGATCAATAAATGGCATTTTTACATGCAAACCAACATTCCAAGTAGTCTGGTAACCACCAAGACGCTCAATAACAAATGCATCTGACTGTGAAACGATACGGATATTTGCAATGATTAAAACCATTACAACAACAAAAATTGCAATTAAAATAAACATCATAATAAAACCCCCTATGTTTATATCTGTTTTACGTAGGCTGTAACACCTTCAATTTCTTCAATAACACACTTACTGCCTTCTTTCAAAGTTACATCTTCTTTTACAGCAGCAGTCCATTCCATTCCGTTAATTTTAATGGCGCCCTTATCGATTGCGTTGATTTTCTTTGTTACCACTGCAATCTGCCCAATTACTCTTTCATAGTTTGTTGCAATTTTCTTTTTAGCCAGTTTTTTCTGAACTATAGGTCTTGTAAAAATAAGCAAAACCATTGCAATTACAACAAAAATGAACAATTGAACTGGAAACGGAATTGGTGTAAATGCCAGAAAAACCATTACAAAAGCACTGATTGCAAACCATATGCAGGTTAGTGCCAAAGTCATAGTTTCAATAACAACACAAATTACCGTTATGGCAACCCAAAACCATGGAAGATTGTTTCCAAGTATTGTCAGAATACTGTCCATATCTTTACCTCTCTTGTGTAAGGCCTTTGCTTTACTTGCACAATTATAATTTAGATGTAAACAGTCTAAAAAAAAAGAGTGACAGTAGTTACTTTGAGGGTAACTATTGTTACTTTTACTAGTTACGCTGTAATTATTTTTTTGTTATAATGCCTTTCTATGGAGATTTTAAAATTGAAGAAGAGTTTTACAGTTATTACAATTTTAATGGCAGCTTTTATTTTTTATGGTTGTGAAAATTTTATGGAAGGTACAGACCTAAGAAATAAAATTGCTGAAGAAATAGAACTAGCCAATGCCCCTTTAGTTAAAGTTTTTTTGAAGAAGGTAAAGGCGGCAATATAGATCCTCGCGGCAATAGAGACATTAAATTAAAAAATGAATTTTCACTATCATATTTAAGAGATGAAGACTACCAGTTTTCACAATGGCAAGTTTACCTTAATGGAACTTTATTAACCGAAAACGAAAGCGAATACGTTGAATTTGAAAATAAAGAAGACACTACTACACAAGTAAAAATCTTACAAAATGTTACAGGCTTAAAAATTAAACCTTTATGCTATGAACGCCCTGTAGTTTTAAGTAGAACTCCTGTAGAAACTTCTGGAGGCAGCTATAGAGATGCCAGAGTTATTGTTAACTTTAGCCAGCCAATGGATGAATCTTCTATTTATTATGCCTCAGAAACTGAAGTTCCAGACCACGATTCAAATGGTCTTTTAGAAGTAACTGTAAATGGTGAAAGGAAAATTTACGGCTATAAAAAGAACGGGGTTTCATATTTTAAGAATATAGAAATTATAAACCTAAACACACAGGAAAATCTTCTTTCGCATTATGAAAACCCAGTATTTGAAACTCCTACAAGATTAAGTATTTCTGCAGTAAGAAATAATGAACCTCCAAAAGGTGTTCAGATTCTTGTTACTGTTTCTAAAAATATGTGTGCAAAAGGTTCAAAAGCCATTTTAAAAACAAGTGAAGTCTGGAACTACTTTTGTAACAATAATACTGATAAAGACGGACCTGTAGTGTCATCAATTAAAATGTATAACAAAAAATTTAATGCAAATACATTTTCTGATCTTACAGTCCCTACAATTTCTGGAAATACAGTATTAGCAAAAGATATACAAAATATCTATCTAAACGATAATTCTATTGGAATGAATATTCTTATTACTGACAGTGGTAGCGGTGTTAATAGCGGTACTATGAAGTACAGACGTATTTATGATGAAAAATATAAAAAATTAAATACTGCCGGTGAAGAAATTGAATGTCCATTAACTTTAACATTCCCTATTAATAAAAATAATGCATATGTTTATAAAACCGACGACAAACCTTTTGAGTTTAAATTTGACCAGAATGACCCAGACGGTATTTACGAAGTTTACTTTGAATTTAGAGATGTAAACGGTAATTCTTCAAATTCAGAAGAAAAATTTTATGTATTAAAAGACAATACTGCTCCGGACTGTACTTATTCATTTGAATCAGCTAAAAACGCAATTACTCTAAAAAACAATTCTGGCAATGGTTCTGATGTGGCAGAGGTAAATGTTACTTACAAAAATCTTACACAAACAAACAAAGATCAGAATATATCAACCCCTTGTCCATATTCAGGAGATAAATTTACTGTTTCAGGTCTCCAGAATACCAGCACTTCATTTTATGAAATGAAAATTGACGTTGAAGATTATTTTGGAAACAAAAGCTCAAAAACTATAAAAGTTCTTACCAAACCAGAAGGTCCTGCTATTTCTGAAGCTAATTTTATAAAAAAATACCCTGCAGGAGAAGATACTAATGAAATGGTTAAAAGTCTTTTTACTAGATATTTCCCTGGCAAAACGCGTGCTGTTAACTCTTGTTTTGCAGTAGAGTATTTGCGTAAACCTTCAGATTTAAATCCACTACCTGATTTATTTAAAAACTTGTCTGTAAAATATTATCTTTACGACAGTTCAGGAGCAAAAATTAAGGAATTTAACTCTGCTTCCGACATAATAATTCCAGATAAAAATGTTCGTGGCACAGACAAATATTATCTTTCTTTTGTTGTTAATTGCGAAGGTACAAATGTAGAAAGTGAAAGAACAATGTTTGATTTTAAGGAATATTGTGCAGATGAGTTTTACATGTGGGGTGGTTTTAATGGCGGAGATATGTATTTTATATTTGGATTTACGAATCTAAAATCTTCATCATATTTGACCAAAACCCATTGGGAAAAAGAATTATCTGGTTCTAAGTCTTGGGGTGATCTAACAGAACCTAAGGAAGATCGAATTATGTATGATTATACACGTACTCCTGGTGCTACTTTTAAATATACCTTACTAGATCAATATGGAAAAAATATGGGGGAAATTACATTTACTCAACAGAAAGATAAATCCGACCCAAACATTAAATTCCTGCCAGGAAGCAACTAAAAAAAATAACAGCATGGTGCTTGGTGGAGACTCTCTGCCAGGTAACCACTACGCTATTAAACTTCAAAAAGTTCCAATTCTGGGATAGCTTTTTTCATATTAACATAATCATTATCATTTGCCAAAAGCATAACATTATTTTCTATGGCAGTTTGGGCAATTAACAAATCTATTGTACTGCGAATTGTTATCCCATTCTGTCTGCATCTCATATTCAACTTTGCTGCTTCTTCAAAAGAGGATTTCCCTTTTAATTCATAAAAATGAATGTCTCTAAAGTGAGTTAGTAAAATTTCATACTCTTTTTCACTTTTAGCTCCCTGGAGAATTTCCTGATAGATATAATTGTTTATTCCAAATGGAACATTGTTTTCTAAAATAAGATTAAATGCATATGAGTATTTATCATCAACATTTTTTAAATAATTAATTATTACTGATGTATCTACAAGAACCATTATTTACCTTCTCGCATAGATTTATAATCATAATTCTCAGAAAACAAATTCATCCCTTGTAATTCTTTAATTCCCTTTGATTTACGTACCTGAACAAATTCCCTTAAAGCTGCATCAATTAATTCTTTTTTGGTTTTATACGATGGAGCAACAAAAAAGGCCTGTCTTACCAATTCATCATTTAACACAATATTTGTTCGCATATACACCTCTTTATACACATAATACGGTGTATACTTTAAATATGTCAAGGTATAAAAAAAAAGAGTGACTTCAGTAACGAAGTCACTCTTTTGGTTTAGATTCCTCGACAAGCTCGGAATGACATGTTAACCTATATTTGGAATATCAAGTTAATCCCTACTCGGAATGGCAGTTTAGGCCTTACACATTTCTAGTTATTATCCCACTTCTTGAAAATCAAGCTTGTGTTTACTCCACCGAATGCGAAGTTATTTGCCATAACGTATTTTGCATCACATTTAAGACCGTCGCCTGTAATGTAACCAAGTGGTGCACATTCTGGGTCAACTTCCTTAAGGTTTACATTTGGATGGAACCAGCCTTCATTCATCATGTTGATTGTAAGCCAAGATTCTACACAACCACATGCTCCAAGAATATGTCCAATGTAAGATTTTGTAGAACTGATTGGAATTGGGCGGTTGAATACTTTGTATACAGCCTGTGATTCAGAAATGTCTCCGTGTGGAGTTGCAGTTCCGTGTGCGTTTACGTATGCAATTTCATCTTTTGAAATGCCTGCATCTGCAATTGCCATTTCTAGACATTTAGCCTGAGTTTCGCTGTTTGGAGAAGTAATGTGTGTACCGTCCATGTTTGTAGCAAATCCTACAACTTCACAGTAAATTTTAGCACCACGTTTTACAGCGTGTTCCAAATCTTCAAGAATTACAGTACCTGCACCTTCACCAATTACAAGACCATCACGGTTTTTGTCGAAACATTTTGGTGTTTCTTCTGCTTTCAAACAAGAAGTAGCTCCAAGTGTATCAAAAATTGCAGCATCTGGAGCAGAAAGTTCTTCGGCACCACCGGCAATCATAATTTCCTGACGTCCGTCTTCAATTGCTTCGTAAGCATAACCAATTGACTGTGAACCAGATGTACAAGCTGTATCAGTTACAATTACACGTCCACGAATCTGCCAGTAAACAGACATGTTACAAGCGTTTGTCTGTGGCATTGCTTTAATATAAGTCTGGCTGTTCAAGTGAGATGAGTCACCTGTTTCTACCATTTTTGCAAGGTCACCAATAGCATCCATACTTCCCATACAAGTTCCGTATGCAATACCTGTGTTTCCGCTCTTAAGTTCTTCAATTACATCTTCGCCATCTTCTGTAAGAAGTCCTGCATCTTTTAAAGCATCGTTTGTAGCAACAAGACCAAGCAAAGCTACACGGCCCATACCACGAACCTTTTTGCGTGGGAAAGAAGGAAGTTCTTCATCATAAGGACACGCAAGACGAGTGTTCATCTTTGTGTAGCGTTCCCATTCTGGCATATAACGAATCTTGTTTTTACAAGTTTTAAGATTAGCATAAGCTGTTTCCCAGTCACGACCGAGAGCTGAAATCATACCGCCACCAGTAATTACAACGCGGCGTTTTCCGTTTGCTTTAGTAAATTCCATAATATATTTTCCTCTATCTATTCATTTTCATCTGGCTCGCTCGATAAATCTCGCTCGGAGCCGTTCTTTCGATGAACCTAAATGAACGCTACTCGCGTCCATTTTTAACGGTTCTTCGATAGTCGGCTACATTCCACCGTCGATTACAAGAACCTGTCTTGTCATATATCCAGCACCTTCAGAAAGAAGGAAGTTTACTGCACTTGCAATTTCCTCTGGCTGACCTGCGCGGTTCATTGGAATTGTGCTCATAATCATCTGGTAAACATCTGGATCAATAGCAGCTGTCATTTCTGTTTCAATTACACCTGGAGCAATTGCGTTACAAGTAATGCCACGGCGAGCAACTTCTAC
>JAZLKI010000062.1:0-23401 GCA_045597485.1 Treponema sp. | reverse complement strand
ACATATAATTAAACTTACATTTTCTAAGTATTCCGCTCTCGGCTAAAAGGTATCTCAAAAAAGGCTGTGCTCGCGGGCACCCGTGTTTAGGGCAGTACTGCGCGCAGAATTTTTTGAGACACCTTTTAACCTACGCTGCATACTTAGGAAATATAATTTTTTTTATAATAAATCTACGATAAAAAAAATTAGTTACCATATTTTTTTAGTAATTCTTCCCGGTCTTTTACATCTACCTTTTTATAAATTCGGCACACATAATTATTTACTGTTTTTGTTGAAATAAAAAGTTCTTCGCCAATCTGTTCGTTGGTTTTGCCTTGTAAAAGAGATTCAAAAATTGTTTTTTCTTGATTTGTAAAACCTTCTATTAAATCAACCAGCTTTACCTGAACTTCTTTCATGCTGTCTTCCAGATATTTTCGTCCTCGTTTAACTACATCAAGACAATGCAATAATTCAGCTTCACTGGCAATTTTTGAAATATATCCCATTGCACCGCTTTCTGTAGCCTGTAAAACATAACCGCTGGTATAATACATGGAGTACATTACACATTTGATATTCTTATAGGTTTTCGTAATTTCTTTACATAAGGCAAATCCGTTTTCCTCATATAACTGAACATCAATAATTACAATTTCAGGAAGAAGAGGGCTTTTTTTACCAAGAGTTTTAAGCTGCTTTAAACAATCTGCAGAATTGGCAAAAGAATTAGTTACTTTCCAGTTGCTGTTTGATTCAAGCCAATCCTTTAAGCCGTAACGCACAATACCATGATCATCAATTATATATAAAGTGTTTTCCATATAAAATAAAACTCCATTTATTAAACAGTAATAGTAACCTCAAAACCATGACCTGGTTCACTTTCAAATTCAGCAGTACCACCAATTAAAGCAGCTCTATCCACAATATTCTGTAAACCAAAATGATACTTTCCATGTCGTTTGCGTAGATTTTTTATATCACAACCAACCCCATCATCAGAAATAAAAATCAGCATACCTTTCTTTTCTTCAAGAAGTCTGTTTCTAATCCAAATCTGACATTGAGTTGCATAAGAATGTTTTTCAATATTATTAAGAGATTCCTGAATGATTCTAAAAAGATTCTGACTTGTTTCTTTATCTAAAATCGGATATTCAAAATTTTCGTCAATTTTTAGCTGGCAGGGAACATGAGTTCTGTCAATAAATTGAAGTACAAGAGACTGAATAATTGAAATTAATTCAATTTTAGAACTGTCTCCATCTTCATGAGTTGCAAGTTCTGCAGGAGTAAGGTTATAGCAGATATTTCTAAGCTTAACTACACAATCTGTTGCCAGTCGAATTACATCATTTTTATTATTTTCACTTTCGGAATCAACCTTCAATAATTCTGTCTTAATTCGGATGGCACGGATGTCCTGAATAATTGAATCGTGAATATCCCGACTGATTTTGCCTCGTTCAGTTTCCTGAATATTAAATATAAACTGCTTGTTTTTCTTAAATCGATTGTTATTCTTATAAAGATGGAATATCACAATAAATAAAGCTGCAATTATAAATATAAGTACACCATCAATAATATAAATATACATAAGTACAGTTTTATTTGGAAAACTATCGTCTGCTTCGATAATATATCTTTCATTTTGTATTAATTCACTTATAGTTTCCAGATCATTGTTGGTGTAGCCATTTTTAGTAATATAATGAGACACGTCAGTTATGGTATTATTTTCATAGTTAAATATTTTTGATTTGTCGGTATTTATAAAAAGAATTAAATCATTTTCAAAGAAAACACCTGGATTAAAGCGCCAATTGCCAGAAATCTTTACTTTTGAGATATTTTTATTCTGCTTTTTTACAGGTTTTCCACTTTTATCAAGAATATGAACCAGGGCTGAAACAGAATCATTTTCATTATTTTTACAAACGCCCCATAATCCCTGTTCGTTAGAATAAAGTTTACAGGGCTTGTTTATATTGGATTTTACAGTAAACAAGGTTGATTCTGAATAAAGCAAATTGCTGTCAACTGTAAAGCCGAACAACCCTTCAAATTCAGAATTTTCGTTTTTAGATAAAGAAAAATAGAGATTTTTAGTATTACTGTCAAAACAAAGATTCCTGATACTTCGGCTCATTGCATTATCTTTTTTAGATGAAGAAAATATTCTTTCAGGTTCTCCATTAAAATCTGTAGGAATTACATAAATTGCAGGATAACCATTTTTATTATCATCAGCTTCTTCCAGCAAATCAATAAAAGCCCATTTTCCATCATCACTTAAACAAAAACTATGAGGAATAGAATTAGAATTCAGAACTTTATATGTAGTCTCTAAATTCAAAGGGTCAAATTTATAAAGAACTGTAACATCCTTAATTTCTTCATAATCAAGGTGAAATTCAAAGTCTTCTATAATTTTAAAAGAAAATGTACTTATAAAATACAAATTACCGTCAGCATCAAATTCATAAAAGTTGTTTCCATAAAGATTATAAATATCTCTACAAACTTCAAGTTTACTTAGTTTAATATTTTCATAAAGAGGAATCTCCGGTATTACACTAACATCTACTGTATTTCCAAAAAGAGTCTCGTACGAAATTTTACCTGCATAATCAACTGTGTAAGTTCCAGTAGCATTAGCTGGTATTCCTTTTTTATTACATTTGAAAGTTACTTCAGTTGCAAAAAGATTAAGTGTCGTAAAAGTCAGTAAAAATACTAAAATATATAATTTATTTTTCATGTTTTTGATTATAAACACATCAAAATAAAAATCTATTAGAAATTAGAAAATCGTTAAAAATTGTGATTGGCGATAACAAAAACCGTATTTGAAGTTTGTAAAATATCATTTATAAAAAAATATTCAAATTAAGTGGATAGGAGAAATGTGAAAAATGGAAAAAAAATTGAAACGGACTTTAAAGGCCTTATGTATTATGTGTGCCATAGTGTTTTCACTTGGGTGCAATAATGTAGTAGATACACCAGGAGCGCAGGAGCCTTACAAAACGCCTTCGGATCCTGCGAGAGATGTAATTCAAGTACCAGAAATAAGAATCAATACAGTAAGTACTGATGAAAATGTCATGAATTTTGTAACTAACACATTAAGCGCTTCTGTTTTTGCAGATAGATTATCTTCCGATGATCAAGATAGAATTGCGGAGTTTAATACTTACGAATATCCAAATAAAAATATTCCATACCCAGAAGTATCAAACATAACAGTTATAAATGAGTATGGCGATAAAACTTTAGATAATGTTTCTGCTGAAGTAAAGGTTCGTGGAAACTATACAACTGGCGATGCTAAAAAACCATTAAAAATTGAATTTACAGAAAAAAAATCAATGCTTGGTTTACATAATGGGAAAAAATTCAAGAAATGGGTTTTACTTGCCTGCTGGAAAGATATGTCTTTCTTAAGAGATACAACCGCTTATGATTTAAATAGATTGCTTGGTGGTAACTATTATTCATCAGATTCAAAAATAGTTGAAGTATATATAAATAATCAGTATTGGGGTGTTTATGTTCTTGTGGAACAGCAGGAAGCAAAAAGAATGGGAATCACAAATGCTGAAAAGAATGATGGAATTACAGATACAGGTTACATTTTTGAATTAGACACTTATGGTTTAGTCTTTGACAGATATAAGAACGTCTGTAACAGTACTGTCGTTACAGATAAAGATGGAAGAACCTTTGATATTGAAGAAGACTATTTTTGGGCTTATGATAGTAACTGTTATTCTTTTAAATCTAAATGCGATGAAAAAAAGAGAAATTTTCTTCAGAATTATTTGAATAAACTTCTTTATATTTGCGATGAAGCTAAAAAAGGTGATTTCTACAAATTTAATTCAAGTTATACAGATATTGAACCAGATTCATCTGTAGATAATTGCCGTGATTGTGTTTCAAAAATTATTGATATTCAATCTTTCGTAAATACATATATTCTTTCAGAAGTTGCCTGTGATCAGGATTTGAATTATTCAAGTTTCTATCTTACAGTAGATTTTGGTCCAGAGGGAAACAGAAAACTCACATTACAGGCTCCTTGGGATTTTGACTCAGCATTTGGTCATATTAAGGGCTGGCCAGGAGATTTAACTATGTCTAATATTTCATATCTCTTTGCAAAAGATTCAAATGGATACGAAGATACAGATAGAAAAATTGGAAATACCTGGACAATGATGTTTATAGAAGAACCTTGGTTCCAGAAATTAATCTGTAAAAAATGGGACGATGTGAGAAGAGAAAATGTTCTTGGTAAACTCATTGGAAAAATTGATTCTATCAGCAATAATGAAATATACATTGAAGCATTTGCACGCGACTATGATAGATGGGATGATCCAACACAATATTGGAGACCACAAGAAACTTTAGAATTTCAGAATGAAATTACAACACAAAAAGAATCTGCAGATATTCTTAAGAATTGGCTTATTTACAGATTCGGAAATCTCGATATGCATTTTGATATGAATAATCCCCAGAGTGATTTTAAAAAGTAAATAAATAAGTAAATATGTCATTATTTAAGGAAAAGAAAATGAAAACTAGAAAACTTACATATATTAATATTTTATTGACAATGATTATAAGCATTTATATTAGTTCTTGTTCAAATGATACTCCTAAACCACAAATAAAAACATATGTTTTAGATTATAGCACTTCAAAAGCGGTTTATGGAAACAGTATCTCGATCACAAAAAAGAACATTGGAGAGGAAGACGATGAACTGTACACTCTGCAAGATGGTGTTATTACTTTTAATCAGGCAACACCAATAGAGAGTACAAAGAGCATCGAAGTATATCTTGAAGGATACTTCAAAGGTCAGATTGTTAATAATGTAAAAGATTTAGTTCTTAATCTGAAAGGTGTTTATTTAGAAAATGAAGACGCAGCAGTAATAATTGGTAATAAAAAAACAGAAATCTCTGCTAAAAAAGATACTATAAATTATATTGTAACAACTGGCGATAGTGCTGAAAAAATTGGAGCTATCACAACTGATGGTAAGAATCTTGAACTTGGTGGTGGAGGAACTTGTTACATTATTAGTGAAGTTTGTCATGGTCTTAAAGCAGACCAGATAGAATTTAAAGGTTCTGGCAAATACTTTGTTCAGGGTGCTGCAACTGGCTCAGCAATAAACTGTAATGATTTTATTATCAAATCTGCAGATCCTATGGAACCTGGTAAATCAATTTCTATTTATATGTTTAATGCTTCAAACGGAATAAAAGCCGATAAAACAATTTCTATTTCAAACGGAAATATCTATTTCTATGGAATAAAAACAGCATTAAAAACTGATGTTGCAGAAGAAGGGGGTGACCCTATATCAAGTATTACACTTTCTAAATGTACTATTACAACAGAAGGGGTAACAAATTTATACAAAACTGACACCTTTAATAAAGATGATGAAACAGTTGTAATTACTGAAAACTAAATTTTCAAGCATAATATGCTGTTTTAGTTTATATCGGAATAGTTTTTGTTAAAAAAAAAGGCCTGGAATAAATCCAGGCCATGCCCATCAGGCAATCGGGTACATGGGTGGGAGGGGAAAATGTACCCGATATATTTATTATCGACCCTGACCCCGTAAATCTTTAATTTAATTTTAAAAAAAAAGTGAATATTTTTTATTCTTCTTCGATTTGAAGATCTAAAGCAAAATTTGCCTTGTAGGTTCTGCCTTTTATTGCAGAAATCTGTCGGACAAGTTCATAATCACCAATAGAAAACTTAATTTTGTGATCACCTTCTGTGATAACAAATTCCTTTCCAATGATGTTACAAGGTTCTTCGTCAAATGTAACAAGTGTACCTTCTGGTGCAGTTATGAGAAGTGTAGGCTCAATGCTTTTCATTTCAATGGAAATTTCTGTAGATTTAGCCTGGTCAATTCTTACTGTACGAACTTCGTTGCGGTATGCTTCTGAAATAACAGATATATTGTGAATTCCTGTATCAAGCAACATTGTGCCGTCGGCAGGAAGTAATTTATCGTCAATGTATACAGTACAAGGTTCTAGAATATTTTCAGATGTTGCAAGGTTAACTTTTAACAATCCTTTTTTAGAAAGAATAGGTTTGATTGTAACTGGAACGATGGAATTATAAGTTTCTTCCGGAATACCTTTCATAACTGGTTGCAAGCGCACAAAAACAAAATTATTTTCTGGTTTTATTATTGCATCAACCTTTGTAGTGTAGTTGTTCGATTTTATAGAGTTATTTGGAGTAACTGGAATCTGCATAACCCAAGAAAGTTTTCCAGGAAGGGTAGTTACAAAAGTTCTAGTTCCTGAATAATCAATTTGTGTAGATTTTGGAGTTGGCTTTATGTTTGAATAAATAGAGCAGGCTACTGAATCTGTCCATGAGGCAATTGCTTCTGGAATTTCAAATTTAAGTTCAAGCCCTTCTATAAAAATCTGATCTTCTGGTAATTGAATAGCAATGGCATCCATAATTCCAGCTTTTACAGTTGTTTCAGATTTTGTATCCTGAGTTACCGATGCAACGTATGTTTTGCTTACTCTAAAGCTTTCTGCATACATAACAGAGTTTAGAAGGAATAATGAGAAAATAAACTGTCCAATTCGTTTAGATGCTTTCACTATTTTTCCAATTTCAATTTAGTTTTAGGATCCTGAGCTTTTCCACCTTGTCTTATTTCAAAGTGGAGATGAGGACCTGTCGCTAAGCCTGTTTTACCAACATATCCTATAATTTCACCTTTCTTTACGTACTGGTATTGTTCAACACGCATAGAAGAAAGATGAGCATATACACTAGTCATTTTTCCCTGATCGTGACTTAGAATAATATAATTACCAAATTCTGAATCATTTTCGATACGGGAATAAACAGCACCATCTTTAATAGCATAAACAGGAGTTCCTTCGTTTGCAGCAAGGTCTATACCATTGTGATTCTTCATTACACCAGAAAAGGGGTTTTTTCTTTTTCCAAATTCAGAAGATATCCAGAATGAATCCTGGTCAAGTGGAAGTCTTAATGCGGAATCTAGAAAATAAGCTCTCTCTGTAGGTGTAAATCGCTGTTTAGGGATAAATGCAAAATCTCTACCATTAATTTTATAATAAATAGTATTCTTTGTTAAGGTTTCAGTACTGTAATTTTCTTGTAAAAGTACTTCTATTGAGTTAATTCCTTTTTCTATTGGGACAAAAAGACCATCTACAACAGGTAAAATGAAGTTTTTATTTTTAATTTCGTCCTGCGCATTCTCAATGGTATTTAATGTTGCCAGTGTCTCTTGCGAAATGCAGCAGCGGGCAGCCAGCCCCTGGAAAGTAAAATTTTCTGTATTTTTATAAGCAAAAAATAAATATTCAGGAGTTTTTCCAGAACGAAGAGTAACCAGGTTGCTTTCGATAATGCTGGAGTATTCTTTAAAAATTACATTGGCTCTGGATGGTAAAAGGCTTTCGATAACAGGAAGTTCTGAATATTCTATTATATAAGGATTTTCTATAGTGCCTTTATTTTGGGCCGAAATTGAGAAGAAAAATATAAAAAATAATGATAATAAGCTAGAAACTTTCTTCATAAAAAAAGGGCTGTCTATATGAATAGATAGCCCCTCTTGTTTCGTTTAACTAAATAATACGAAAATTATTCTTCAACGATAGCTTCAGCTGGACAAGATGCTGCACATGAACCACAGCTGATACATTTTTCTGCATCAATTGCGCGTGCATCGCCCTGTTCTGCAATAGCTCCAACTGGACAATCTGATTCGCAAGCTCCACAGTTTACACACTGATCTGTAACTTTGAATGCCATACTTTACTCCTAATTTGCAAATTATACATTTAATATAATGCAAAATTGTTAAAATCTCAACTGATATTTGAATAAAATAGTGTTAGTAGTTATACTTAAGATTATGACAAAGAAAGAAATTGCATCTTATATCGACCATACACTTCTTGCTCCACAGGCAGGAATTAAAGAAATTGATCAGTTATGCCAGGAAGCAATACGATATGGTTTTGCTTCTGTTTGTGTTAATCCTGTTTTTGTTGCTTCGGCTGCCGATGCACTTGAAGGTTCAGAAGTTAAGGTTTGCACTGTAGTTGGATTCCCACTTGGTGCAACAACAACTGAAGATAAAATTCATGAATCAACTAATGCCATTAAAAATGGTGCTGATGAAATAGATATGGTAATTAACATTGGAGCTGCTAAAGATGGCAGATTCTCTGAAGTTGCAACAGATATTCTTGAAGTTGTAAAAGCCTGTAAATCCGCTGGCGAAGCTGCTGGAAAAAATGTGATTGTAAAAACAATTCTTGAGACTTGTTTACTTGATGATACTACTATTGAAAACTGCTGTCTTTGTGCTAAAAAAGCCGGAGCAGACTTTGTAAAAACTTCTACAGGTTTTGCAAATCCTAAAGGTATAGATGGATTCCCATTGCCTAATGGGGCCAGTCAGCATCATGTGGAAATTATGAGAAAAGCTGTTGGTTCTGAAATGGGTGTAAAAGCTTCTGGCGGTATTCGTTCTTCACGAACTGCAGTTGCAATGCTTAATGCTGGAGCAAATAGAATTGGTACTTCAAGTGGCATTAATATTGTTGATAACTGGGATGAATCTGAAGAAGTTAATGTTTTGTAAAATATAGTTTATTATCACAAACCTGCAGTCTGATTTCACGGGCATCGTGCATAACGGCTATGTAAGATCGGATTGTAGAATTTATTAATGTAAACTGTCCAAAGTTCATTTCCAGGCAATTTTTATCGGCAACGTACTTTACAATTTCTTCGCTGGTAAGTTTTTCATTCTTTTCTAAAGCTTCCAGAATACAAGCCTTTGTTGAAAGAATGGCAATTTTGTTTAATTCTGCAGTTTCTTCTACATTTCTTTTAATAAAATCGCCGTGACTAGGGATACACCATTCCAAATCTTTTATTGAACAAATTTTATCAAGAGAATTCATAAACTCATCTGGATTTGCAATAAGTGGTATCCAGAATTTCATTATTTCGCCGCGAGGAAAAAGATTATCCCCAGGAAATAAGATTTTTTTATTATTTTCGGTTGTAATTAATACTCCCATACTGCAATTGCTGTGCCCGTGAAGTTCTATGAATGAAACTTTGCGATTGTCTGACAAAGTTATGAAATCTGATTCCGAAATTGTTTTAGATACAAAAGTAGGATCTGGCTTAAAGAATACTGTTCTAAGTTCGTGAGGAGGGTAGCCGCCCCAAAGGTATGCACTCTGAGTAAGAGGTGTTTCCATTCCTCCTTTTTCATCAAAAGCAGCCCAAATTTCACAGTTTGTTTTTTCTTTTATAAAGTTGTGTCCGCCAACATGGTCTGGATGGCAGTGAGTAGAAATTATTGCCACTAAACGGTATTTTACATTCTGCTCTTCAAAAAAGGCGTTTAGGATGTCGTAGACGAATTCTCCATCAATTTCAGTTGCTCCAGAATCTACGAGATAAACATCTGTAAGTTTTGAATCGGTATTGTTTGTTGTAATAACACCGCAATTTGTATTTCCTGGAATTACATAAATACCTTTTGATAATTCAACTATTTTTGATGAAAGATTGTTCAATTTTCCGTCCTAAAAAAAATATCCCTAAGTCATAGCAGATTAAGAGTAATTACATATGACTTAGGGATAATTTATAAATTAGTAATTTTTAGCTTTTGCAATAGATTTTACAGTGTAATCGTATTTATGTTCGTTGATTGTGAACTGAGCTGTTTCACCAACTTTTTTGTCCATAATTGCGATTCCAAATGGAGACATGTAAGAAATAACATCATTTTCTGGATCAGATTCCCATGGTCCAAGAATAGTGTAAGACTTGTCTTTTCCAGTTGTATTATCTGTAAGTGTTACTACAGTAGCGAAAGATACAAGTGCTGTTGTACTTGTTGTAGGGTCGAAAATAACGGCTCTATTAAGTTCTTCCTGAAGCTTCTGGAGTGTGTGTTCAAGGTAATCTCTGCGTTCTTTAGCTGCATGGTATTCAGCATTTTCTTTCAAGTCACCCTTAGCCTTAGCATCTGCAAGTGCAACCTTATTGATTTCTTTTTCTTCAATAAGTTTTTCAATTTCGGCTTTCTTTTCTGCAAGTTTCTTAGATGTAACAATAATACCTTTAGGCTGTGAAGATTTTTCTTCAGAAATGCGGAATTTGAATTCTGGGTAAACTTCAAGAATCTTGTTTCTTGTAAGAGCTTTCTTTTCAGAATCAATATCTTTTACATCGTCAATAAGTGTGTACAATTTCTTAACAAGAGCTTCATCTTTAGTAAACATGTATGCATACAAAGAATTTTCAGCAAAAAGAAGAGTTGTAGCATTCTTGTTGATTTTCTTATTTTCTGTTGTATTTACATGGTTGTTGATTTCGCGGAATGTAAGATCGATGATGTTGATAAGTGTAATAAGCTGTTTTTCATATGTTACACCAGCTTCTTTATACCAATCTTTTTCCTGACATTCTTTGAAGAAGAATAATACAGTTTCGCGGTAATCTTTGTATGATTCAAAACTTGTTTTTACGAGTTTCTGAATATCTGCTGTGAATCCTGCTTTAATCAAATCGTTCAAGAGTTTTTCATCCAATACAGTTGGGAAGAGTCTGATATATTCTTCATTCCAGTTTGGAAGCATTTTGATTGCTGCAAGGTAATCTGCTTTAAGATGTGTATTTTTTGTATCTTTAAGAGATGTGTAAAGTTCGCATGGGTCTTCAATTTTGTTGTAGATTTCTGCAAATGTTTCTTTTACAGGGAATGTAAGTTCTTTACAGATTGAGCTGATGTATTTAACGATAAGGTATGAAGAAAGAACCTGTTCATTTACCTTTGTAATGTTCTTGAGGTAACCTGTAAAGTAAGAATACATTTCGGCGAAAAGTTCGCTTGTACGTTCTTCTTCTTCGTTTTCAAAGAACTTCATAAGGATATCAACACGGGCAAAGAACTGTTTCTGAGCTTTAAATTCGTTAGAAAGTTTTTCTGCTGATGTAATCTTGCTGTCACGTACTGTGTACATGTTGATGTCGTTAGGATTTACACCAAATTCAGAGTTTTCTTCGAGGCATTTTTTAGCACGAGTATTCCATGATGTCCATTCGCCTGGAGTAAGAATAGCTGGTACCAATTCTGCTTTAATACGTTTGAAGTCACAGTTGTTGTCAAAGCTCTTAATAATTGTTTTAAGAGTCCATTCAACTTCTTTTTTAACTTTCTGAGCAAGTTCGTCTTTTGGCATTGTAACGCGTTTTACCCAGATATGGTCTTCTGTAAGTGGCTGGAGAGCTGTAACTGCCATAGAAAGTTTCATAGAAATCTTTCCATCTGCGTTTGGTCCAACTTTTTTAGCAAATCTTACATAGAGATTGTCGTTATCCAATTTTGCGATTCTACCAACACCCCAGCTTCTATGGAATACGAAACTACCTTTATCGAAAGCAATGTGTTTTTCAAAATCATTAATAGCTTCGAATACGTTTCTGTAACTCTGTGAAAGGTTAGAAGAACGGATATAGTCATCGAGGTGACTGTGTTCTGCGTATTTTGCACGGTAGCAGTCTGTAATTTCTTTTCTTGCCCAAGTATCTTTTGGTCCAATTTCAAGATTCTGTTTAAGAATTGTAATTGCAACATCCCAGTAAGCAGGTTTTGAAGCTGCATTATCTTTATACCAGTTGTAAAGTTCCTGCATTAATGTTGTTGTTTTAATATCACCCATAGTTTTTGAAATCTTTCTTCTGATTGACTGGAAGAAGTCGATTTCTTCAGGAATGAACTGTACAAGTTTAGACCAAACTTCTTTACAAGCATTGTAGTTATTGGCATTGATGTAACGGAGAATAGCTTTTTTGTAGTAGCTGATTGCACTGTCTGTATCGCCTGTTGCTTCAAAGTGTTCTGCAAGAATTTTAGCAAGGTCAGCTTCTTCAATATCGATTCTTACGAGAGTTTCGTATAATTCCCAAACTTTTTCATCATTTTCTGCAAGGTAGCTGTCTGCAAGAGTGCGGAGTGCAAATTTGTTGTTAGGGTCATCTGCAAGAATGCTTTCACAAAGAGAAGTAACAACATTTTCTTTGTGGTTTTTCTGGAAGATGTCAACAAGTGTTACAAGTGCTGAGTTATCCAAAGAACCTTTCTGAAGGTCAAGAATACCGCAGATGTAAAGGGCAATAATACTGTCCTTAGAATGTGAAAGATGTTCTACACAAATTTCATGAACTTCCTGTATGCAGTTTTCATTGCGAGCCTGCTCAACAATATTTGCAAGTTCTTTTAAGTTGTTCTGTGTGTAATTACTGATTGCTGCACGTGTCCATGTTTCCTCTTTCAACATGTCCTGAATTGATTGAACCAAATCTGCCATTTTAGTCTCCTTGTCTTTCTTCTTTGGTTATTTGATATACGCTTCGTATACAGATAAATCCAATATTTTAATCTTTAATAAAACTTCATTAATTTTAGCCGGATTTTCCTTAGCTAAATCGTAATGATCCATAAGCCAGAAATAACAGTTAAGCAAATGAGGAATAAGGATTTCTCTGTTACAAGCAGGATCTTTAATCTCATTTTCCATTGCATAAATGTCTTTTTTTAATCTGGCAACTTCCTGGGAAGTTAATTCTCTCTTAATATTTAATACTCCACTAAGAACACCATAAACTGGAATCCAGTAGAGGAGTGTTTTTCCTGAATAACCTTTACCTTTTGTCTTTGTAACAAGGCAGTTGATAAGTTCAGAATCCAGAAAATCAAGGTCTATACTTTCAGGGTCTGTAAAAAACGCCTCCCTAAAAAGTACCTTTCCATACTTGTCGTCTCCGCAAAGAGAATAACAGTCTGCAAGTTCCGCTAACACTGTAGACAAGTTAGGGTATATATTATTTGCTTCCAGAAGATATGCCCGCGCCATTTCAAAGTTGCCCAATTTTTTATAACACAACCCAACTTTTTTATAGCTTTCAGCTCTAAGAATTACATCTTTATCTTCAAGAAATTTTTTAAATTCTTCCAAAGCATTAGTAAAAAAACCTTTTTGCACTGCATACAACGCTGGTTCATAACGGAATTTTTCTCTGGAAATATATTCCTGAAAAATTTTCCATTCTTGAAGAATACGTTCTATGCGTTCGTAAGGGTCTTCAATTGCCTTTAAGCGCATAATGGCATCTAGCCAGAAAACACAACACTTGTTTGTGTACATCAAAGTTTGGTTTTCCAGATCTGCTTCGAAGAGAATACTTATGATTTGTTGTGCTTCATAAGGATTCCCCTGTTCCAAACAGTTCAGAGCTTCCTTAAACTTACTTTCTGCCTGAATATCCATAATGTCTTATTTTAATCTTACACAAAAACTAGTTTTATAGTCAATAAAGAATTATGAAAATTTAGAAAAAATGGGACAAAATATATACAGCGAAAGTTACAATCTGTCAAGCATTTTTTTAGAATTAAATAATTATTGTAAAATGACGTATTATTTGTTACTATATAATGCATATGAAAACACCAGCTTTAGCTCCATCGCTCTTGTCTGCAGATTTTTGCAGTCTCGAAAAAGCGATTAAACAGATAGAAGATAATAATGGAACTGTAGTTCATATTGACGTTATGGACGGCCAGTTTGTTCCAGAAATAACATATGGTCAGCCAGTTGTAAGAACAATTCGTAAACTTACAAAATTACCTTTTGATGTACACCTTATGGTTGAGCATCCGGAAAATCAGATTAATTCTTTTGCAGATGCAGGTGCAGATTGGATTACTTTTCATTACGAAGCAACACCTCATTCTCACAGATTAATTCAGATGATTCATGAAAGAGGATTGAAGGCCGGAGTTGCAATATGTCCTGGAACTCCAGTTGCCGCTTTATCAGAGTTGTTCAGTACAGTTGATGTTGTTCTGGTAATGACTGTTAATCCTGGTTGGGGTGGGCAGAAAATCATTCCTTCTTGTGTTGAAAAGATTGCTGAATTAAAGAAACTTAGAGCAGAGAATGGCTATAATTTCTTAATCTCTGTAGATGGCGGTGTTAATAATGACACTATCGGTTCTGTAAAAGATGCCGGTGCCGATGTAATAGTTTCTGGTTCTGCATTTTTTAATAATACTCTTAAATGGAGTTAAAACGGTATGAAGAGATTTATTGCAACAGCAGTTTTAATGCTGTCGGTTACTTTTGCGGCTTTTTCAAGCGAATCTGCAACAAATGCCTATGTAGAGGGAGTTCGTGCATATTCTCAGGGCGACTGGGCTTCTGCAAAATTTATTTTACGTAAGGCTGTTTCTTATAAAGAAAATATTAATCCAGATGTTTATTATATGCTCATTGCTTCTGAAGTAAGCGATGGAGATTATAAATCTGCTTTGAATCATTGTGATGCCTATCTTTCTAAGTTCCCAAACTCGGTTTATTACAGTCGCGTTACATATCTTAAAGGAAAGGTTCTTTATAGTCTTGGAGAAAATGAAAAAGCAGTTATTGTATTAAGCGATTTTTGTCATCAGAATGAAGAAGATGAATTATATCCTTTTGCTTTGTTCTATATCGCTGAATCTTTATATGACGGATATAACTACGACGAAGCACTTGCTGTATACCAGCAGATAATAGCAGATTATCCAGATTCTTCTAAAATTCCTGCTGCTCAGTATCGTATTGAATCTATTCAGCAGCGTGGAAGAGAAGAAAAACTGTTGTATCTTTTGAAGCAGACAGGAGAAGAATATCTTTCTGCTAAAGAAGAATATGAAAAGCAGCTTAGAATGTATAATTCCGACACTCTCAATTCTACACGTCAAAAATTAACAGATGTTCAGTTGCGTAATGAAGAATTGGAAAATAAAGTTGCAGAATTGGAAAGTCAGATTGCTGCAATTCAGGATGAAATGGCTAATGTAGAAAAAGAAAAAACTGCGGCTATTGAACGTGCTGAACAGATTGAAAAAGAAAAGGCTGATATAGTTATTATTAGAGAAACAAAACCTGTTAAGGAAGAAGTTCCTGAAAAAGAACCTTATGATGAACGAAAAGATCAGTTGCGAATATTAAAACTTAAGGCTCTTGATGCTCAGCGCATGCTTGAAAATCAAAAAGACTAAATTTGCTGGATGGGGAAGTTAATGAAAAAAATTATAGTTAAGAGTATTTTAATCCTCTCTCTTGTTACGCTGTTTTCTTGTAAATCTACAAAAGTTGAAGATGATGTAAGGGAAGCTCAATCTGGTAAAAGTTATGTAGGTTGGGTTGATTCAACAGGAAAAGATGTAGTTTATAATGATGGTCTTGTAAATCTTCGTATTAAACAGAGTCTTGGAACTTTTAATATTGGAATTGTAAACGACAGAAATAAAATTATTCCAGCCCTTTCTACAACAGAAGAATTTACTACTTCACTACTTAATCTTAAAACATCTAAAAAAACTTATACTCTAAGAAAAGATGCAAATATTCAGTTCTTTGCTACAAGAAAAGATAACGGTATTGAAGTTTCATATTTTTTAGATGGAGTTTTTTCTGTAACTGTATATTTTGAAATTTTCTCAAGTGAAGATTCTAAAGGTTTGCTTGGTGCTGATAGTGATATGATTAAAGTAACATACACCGTTACAAATCTTGGAGCAAAAAAAGATGATTTTGCATTAAAAGCAATTTTTGATACAGTTCTTGGTGAAGCAGATAAATACCATTTCTATACATCAGAAAATCTTCCTGTGAAGAATGAAGTTATTTACAGAACAATGAAAAATCAAAAATGGTTTGTATCAAAAAATAAAAATGCCGCTATGGAATTTATTTTTGATGGTGCCGATACTACAGCTCCTGAATTAGTTGCTTTGTCTAATTATTCTACTTTGCAGAATAATGGTTGGGAACCTGAAATGACAGCTAACCGATCTTTTGATACTGTACTTTCTTACAATAATTCTGCAGTAGGTGTAATCTGGCCTTCTAAAAAATTAACCCCATCTGAATCTTATGAAAGAATTTTCTATATTTCCGTTGCTTCAGACGGTAATGAACCTGCAGGTCATAAATATATCTTTAAGCAGGAAGAGGAAGATATTAAAAAGGTTGAAGTAAGTTCAGATAAGGCTGGTGCTGTAAGTGATGTTTCTTCACCAGAACCTGTAAAGGAAGAAAAGGTAGAAACTCCAGCTCCTGTTCCAGTTCCACAGACTCCTGTTCAGAAAGAAGAAGTGGATGTTAAGCCTAAAAAGCAGCAGGTAGATCCTGAATATATCCAGAAATTGATTGATAGAATTACAGAGCTTGAGAATGATACTTCAAAAGTAAGTTCTGAAGAACTTGATAGTTTAAATAAAGAATTGGATAAAATTCTTTCTGCTTTGAGGTAATAAAGTTTTATGACAAAAGATGTGCTCACTCTTGCGTGGAATGATATGAGAAGACGCAAGTTTGCAACTGCAATTAATCGTCTTGAAGTACGCGAAGATATTTACCACGATAATTTTGAATATTATCTTACACTAGGTATTGCCTGTCTTTATGTTGGTGATATAGGAGCGGCATCTACTTATTTTCAGCTTGCCCGTAGAATAAAACTTACAGATGTAAGACTTTTATTGGCGCAGGCTGCAATTTTCCTTCGAAGAGGAGATACAGCCAGAGCTCTTCAATATTATCTTGAAATAAAAGAATATGAACCTGGAAATAAAATTGCTACAAATGCAATGGAATTTATTCGTGTTCATGGCGATTACGATACAATTTGCCGCTGGGTAGATACAGGAAGAATTGAACAGTTTTATCCACCTTTAGGTGCTAATCCAGATAAGATTGTAATGCTTGTTATTCCAATTGTTACATGTATTTTGGGTTGTATTGTTGCCTTTAATGTTATTCCTAGAGGTCAGCAGTTTACGGGGCCTCGTGCAGACCTGACAAAACTTGAACTTACAGTAGACGAAAAGTCTGAAGCTAAGGAAAAAGATTTGTCTACACAGTCTTTTAAATATGTATTGTCTAATAAAGAAATTACGCAGAGTTACAATAAGGCTTTGCAGCATTTTCAGAATCATAAAGATAATGCAAGTCAGATTGAAATTAATAGAATCTTAAATTCAAATGCATCTGTTTCCATTAAGAAAAAGGCAAATGTATTAATGGGGTATCTGGAAATTCCAGATTTTGATACTATAATTGATGTTCCTTCTTATTCTGATGTTACAAATAATACAGTTTTATATCTTGATTGCTGGGTAAATTGGGGTGGAAAAATTTCCAATGCAATTACATATGATGATGGTTCTTATTCCTGCGATTTATTAGTAGGAGATGAAGGACTTTCTCATTACGAAGGAACTGTGAATGTTCGTTTCGATTCAACACCTGTAATAGATGGTGGGCAGGGTGTAAAAATCTTAGGAAAAATAACTCAAATTGATGGTACTGTATGTTTGAAAGGGCGTGCAGTGTATCAAAGTATAAAAAATTAAAAAAAATCTGAAAAAAAATCGGATTTTTTGTTAAAAAACGTAAAACTAAGGCCATATTATATGTGGGAGGAAGGTGGCTAAATGGCAAATACAACTTCATCGACAGTTGATATGTCGGAAAAAATGAAAGCTCTGGAGGCAGCTCGTCTTCAGATTGAAAAGCAGTTCGGACAGGGTGCAATTATGCGTCTTGGTGATAAAGCCGATGCTGCAGGTATTGATGTAGTTCCATCTGGTTCTATTTTGCTTGATGAAGCATTAGGAATTGGTGGATATCCACGTGGACGCGTTATTGAAATGTACGGTCCTGAAAGTTCTGGTAAAACAACTTTAGCATTGCATGCTATTGCTGAAGCTCAGAAACTTGGAGGGGTTGCTGCTTTCGTTGATGCGGAACATGCTTTGGATCCTGTTTATGCAAAAAATCTTGGTGTTAATATTGATGAACTTTGGGTTTCTCAGCCAGATACAGGTGAACAGGCTCTTGAAATTACAGAAAACTTAGTTAGAAGTGGTGCTGTTGATATTGTTGTTGTAGACTCGGTTGCAGCTCTTACACCTGAAAAGGAAATTGAAGGTGAAATGGGTGATGCTGTTATGGGTATGCAGGCTCGTTTGATGAGTCAGGCTTTGCGTAAGCTTACAGCTATTATTGGAAAATCAAATTGTATTGTAATTTTCATTAACCAGATTCGTATGAAAATTGGTGTAATGTTCGGTAATCCTGAAACAACTACTGGTGGACAGGCATTGAAATTCTATGCTTCAGTTCGTCTTGAAATTAGACGTATTGAAACTATTGATGGTAAAGGCGATGACGATGCTGTTGGAAACAGAGTTAGAGTAAAGATTGTTAAGAATAAAGTTGCGCCTCCATTTAGAAAGTGTGAACTGGATATTTACTTTGGAAAAGGTATTTCTGCATCTGCAAGTTTGTTAGATTCAGCTGTTAAACATGGCATTGTTGATAAGCGCGGTGCTTGGTATACAATGGGTGAAGAAAAAATCGGGCAGGGCAAAGAAAACGTTGTTCAGTTTATTGAGCAGAATCCTCAGCTTGCGGCTGATATTGAAGCAAAAATCCGCGCTGAAGTATTTCCAGGTCAGGTTTTGAAAGATAAAGAAGGTAAGCCTGTAGAAAAGGCTGAAAAAAAATCTGACGCCGAATAATATGAAAAGAGTTTTATTAGGCCTTGGCTCGAATAAAACATTTCAGAAATATTCTCCCCAGGAGCTCCTTTCTTTTGCAAGAGAGGAGCTCTCTGCAATTATGTCGAATTGTATTTTTTCTTCTATTTATAAGACTAAAGCTATGTATGTTGAAGATCAGGAAGATTTTTATAACATGGCGGCTTTGGGATATGTGGAAGATGAAGCTGATGCATTCGAGTTTTTAAAAACAATAAATAAAATAGAAGAAAAATATGGTCGTGACCGGGATAAAGAAATTCGTTTTGGTCCAAGATCTCTTGATATTGATATAGAATTATTCGGAAATGAAGTAATTAATACTGATATTTTGCAAATTCCGCACATAAGAATAGAAGAAAGAGCATTTGTTTTGGTTCCAGCTCTTGAGATTTTAAACAATTCTGCCGATGAATTAATAAGGGAAAAATATACAGCCTGCCTTAATAAATTAAAAGAAAATGGTCAAGCTGATGATATATTAAAAATTTCCGATTTCCCTTGGGTGGTAAAAAATGGAACTAACAGAAAAGACAGCAGGTGCTGAAACTGCAGTAAAACACGCATACAGAGCAGGTGAGTTCGAAGGACCTCTTGATTTACTCTGGGCTTTAATCCGCGAAAGTAAAGTAAATATTTACGATATTCCAATCGCCCAAATAACAGAACAGTATCTTGAATATCTTGATTACGCAACTCAAACAGACCTTGGAGATTTATCGGAATTCTATAGTTGGGCTGCAAAACTTATTTATATTAAAAGTCGTATGCTTCTTCCTGTTGAGGTTGCCTATGATGATGAAGATGAAGAAGATCCACGTCAGGAACTTGTAGATAAACTTATTGAATACCAGAAATTTAAGAAACTGTCATCTTTAATGGAAGAACAGGAAGATGATTCAGAATATAATTTTGAACGTAAAAAGATTCAGCGTATGCTTCCTTTTGAAGAAACAGAAGAGATGTGGGAAGAAATAGATACCTGGGAACTGCTTCAGCAGATGCAGGATATGTTTAAATCTATCATGCGTCAGTATTCAAATGAAAAGATTTTGAATATGTATGAAGAAATTTCTGTAAATGAAAAAATTACTTTGATGAATGAACTTCTTGAAAACAAAAAAGAATGTTTGTTTACAGATTTGCTTACTCGTCCTGGAAATGAAATGGATGTAATTTGTGCATTCATGGCAATTCTTGAAGCTGTTAAATTCAAGATGATTACTATCTTCCAAAATAAACTTTTTGGAGATATAAAGATATGTGCTAGAGAAGATAATGTTGGTTATGTACCAGATGAAGAAGAACTAACAACTAACTAGCAGAGGTTTTTTAATGGCAGACAAAATCAATTTTGATAAAGAAACAGCACTTTGTGAAACAATCCTTTTTTTGGAAAGCGAACCATTAACAGAAAAAGTGCTTGCTAATAAAGCTCAGCTTTCGGAAGAAGTTGTAATTAAATGTTTAGACAATCTAAAAGAAAAATATGATGCCGCAGATTCTGGAATTGAGTTGACAATGATTACCGGCGGATGGTGTCTTGTTCCTAAAAAAGAATATTGGGAAGTTCTTAAAGAATTTTATGGATCAAAGAGGGAAGGCCGATTATCTAAATCTGCAATGGAAACTCTTGCAATTATTGCATATTCTCAACCAATTACTCGTGCCGAAATTGAGCAGATTCGAGGTGTTGGTGTAGATAATATGATTCGACTTTTAATAGAAAGGAACTTAATTAAAGAAGTAGGTAAAAAAGAAGCTCCTGGAAGACCAACTTTGTTTGGAACAACAAAAGAATTTCTTAAATTGTTCCATTTAAATTCAATTGCAGAATTACCTAAACTTGATGAAGATGATCAGGAGAGATTCGAACTTGCCCGCTAGTGATTTTATAAAGAAAAATAATGAAGAAAAAAATGAAGTGCGATTACAGGCTTATCTTGCACATTGTGGAGTAGCAAGTCGCCGTGCTTCGGAACAGATTATTTTGGATGGAAGAGTAACTGTAAACGGAACTGTGGTTACAGAACTTGGAACAAAAGTAACTCTAAAAGATATAGTTGTAGTTGATGGAAGAAAAGTTCAGCTTGAAGCGAAGAAAAGATATGTCGTTCTTAATAAACCTGCAGGTTTTGTATGTTCATCTTCAGATGAAAAAGGACGTGCTGTAGCTGCTGATCTTCTTAAAGAAAAATATTCAGAAAGATTGTATAACGTTGGTCGCCTTGATATGTATAGTAAAGGTATGATTCTTTTTACAAATGACGGTGATTTTGCAGCAAAACTTTCTCATCCATCAAGTCAGATTGAAAAGGAATATATAGTAGAAACCAGTCAGGATGTGCCAGAAGATTTTCCAGCTAAATTTGAAAAAGGAATAAGAATAGAAGGTGTATTTTATAAATGTAAACACTGTGAAATTCTTAAAGCAAGAAAAGTAAAGATTGTTTTAATAGAAGGAAAAAATCGTGAAATTCGAACAGTCCTTGATTCTCAAAATATAGGTACAAAATCTCTTGTTCGTGTAAGAATTGGGCAGGTTAATCTTGATGATTTGAAGCCTGGAGATTCACGGGAATTAACAGATCTTGAAGTTAAAGGATTATTAAATCTTTGTAAATAAGGAGTATAGAAAGTTATGATAGTTGCAATAGATGGTCCAGCTGGAACTGGAAAAAGTACAATTGCTTCAATGATTGCAGAAAAACTGAATATTACATTTTTAAACAGTGGTGGATTTTATAGAACACTTACAATTGCAATTCTTGATGCTGGAATTGATTATTCTGATGAAGATAGAACAGTGGAATTCTGTAAACAGCAGAAAATTGAATATACAAAAGAAAGTCATTTTATTTTAAATGGAACAGATGTTACAGCACATTTGCATGACGACCGAGTTGCAAAAAATGTAGCACAGGTAAGTGCAATTGTTCCAATCAGACATTATGTAAACGATTTAATGCGTGAAATTACTAAATCATTGAGTATTGTATGTGAAGGTCGTGATATGACGACTGTTGTATTCCCTAATGCGGAATATAAAGTTTATCTTGATGCAAGTGCAGAAGTTAGAGCTCAGCGCCGTTTTGATCAGGGTGTAAGCAATATGACTTTGGAAGAAATCAAACAGTCTATTATTGACCGTGATAATATTGATAAAAACAAAAAAGAGGGGGCTCTTAAAATAGCTCCTGACGCTTTGTATATCGATACTTCTAACTTGACGATTGATAATGTTTGTGCGATAATATTAAAACAAATTTCATAAATTAAAGGTTTTACAATGGAAGAAATGGAAGTGGAAAAGGAAGAAGCTCAGAACTCCAAGAGCGACTTTCAGACACAATTAGAGGAGTCTCTGAAATCATTCAATGCACCAGAAGCTGGTAATTTAGTAGAAGGTATCGTAGTACAGGTTACAAATGACTATGTCTACGTTGACATTGGTGACAAATCAGAGGGTTTAATCCCTACAGAGGAGTTCGCAGAAGGTCTGCCGAAAGAAGGGGATAAGGTTCAGGCGTTGTTAACAGGTCATAATGCTAATGGTCCTGTTTTATCTAAGAAGAAGGCTGACACAAAGCGTTACCTTAAAGAAATTCAGCAGGCTTGGAAAGACAAGACTCCTGTTGACGGTGTAATTGCTAAAGTTGTAAAGAGCGGTTATGAAGTTAATCTTGGAATTGACAAAGCTGCTTTCTTGCCAATCAGTCAGGCTGATGCAGAAAAAGTTGAAAAACCTGAATCATTACTTGGTTTAAAATCAAAATTCTATATCGAACGTCTTTATTCAGACAATAAATTGAATCCTGTTGTTAATCGTCGTAAGTATCTTGAAGAAGAAATTGATACAAAACGCAATGCATTCTTCGAATCTACACAGATTGGTGACAGCGTAAAAGGTTCTGTTAAGAGCTTTACAAGCTTTGGTGCATTCATTGATTTGGGTGGATTCGATGGTCTTCTCCACATTAATGATATGAGCTGGGGTCACGTAGCTCGTCCAAAGGACTTTGTAAAGAAAGGTCAGGAAATTGAATTGAAAGTTATTCGTCTTGATCCAGCAGAAAAGAGAATCAACCTTTCTCTTAAGCATTTCTCAGAAGATCCTTGGATTCACTTTGAAGAAAAGTATCATTTGAATGATGTTGTAAAAGGTAAGGTTACAAAACTTACAGAATTCGGTGCTTTCGTTGAACTTGAAGAAGGTATCGAAGGTCTTGTACACATCAGTGAATTCTCTTGGACAAAGAAAATTAACAAACCAGGTGATATGGTATCTGTAGGACAGGAAGTTGAAGCAATGATTCTTGGTTATGATATCCAGGAAGGTCGTGTTTCACTCGGTTTCAAACAGGCTACTGAAAATCCTTGGGATACAATTGCTGAAAAATATCCAGAAGGAACAAAAATCTCTGGTAAAGTAGTAAAAATTACTAACATCGGAGCATTTGTTTCAATCGAAGACGGTATTGATGGTTTCCTCCATGCAGATGATATTTCTTGGACAAAGAAAGTTAAGCATCCAGGTAGCGAACTTACTGTAAATCAGGATATTGATGTAGTTGTTATTGAATGTGATGCAGAAGCTCACAGAATTAAAGTAGGTATCAAACAGCTTACAGATAATCCTTGGAAAGCATTTGCTGAAGAATACAAAGT
>JAZLKI010000061.1:0-54994 GCA_045597485.1 Treponema sp. | reverse complement strand
CCCGAACTTTTTGAAAGCTCAAAAGTAGATTTCGTGCAACTCGTTATTAATTGTTGCTTATTTTTTGTTTTGGCATTAATCGACATTAAAAAGCACAAAATATATAACAGTACAATTTATTTTTGCTTTGCAGTCAATTTTATCTATCTTATCTCTTTTCACAGGGACTCAGTTCTTATTTGTTTATTACAAAGTTTAATTTGTCTGACCGTTTTATTTCTAACATATCTAAAGTCTAAGAAAATTGGTGCTGGGGATATTAAGCTTTTATCGCTGATTTTTATTCCCCTGGCACCTTTTGTGTTTATAGGAAATTTGCTTGCGACTATTTGCTTTAATTTCTAGCGTTGTGCCTGCATTTTATTAGATAATCTTGTACCAATTACCTGAATAACTTCTACAAGAATCAGAATAATTGCAACTGCGCCAAGCATGTATTCAACTCGGTAACGCTGGTAACCGTAACGAATTGCAACGTCGCCAAGTCCACCACCGCCAACTGTTCCTGCCATAGCAGAATATCCAATTAAATTGATAATTGTTAGTGTAATTCCATTTACAATTGAAGGCATTGCTTCTGGAATTAAAACTTTAAATATAATCTGCTTATTAGTAGAACCCATTGCACGAGCTGCCTGAATTACACCAGGGTCAACTTCTTTTAAACTTGATTCAATTATACGAGCTACAAAAGGGGCAGCGGCAATTGTAAGAGGAACTATAGAAGCCTTAGTACCAATTGCAGTATGAACAATTACACGTGTAAAAGGGAATAAAAGAATTACAAGAATTACAAATGGAATTGCACGTAAAATGTTAATTATAATAGAAAGAACCTGATTTACTGCTTTTCGTGGGCGTAAGCCAGTTTCTGGATCTGTAGTGCAAAGAAGAACTCCCAAAGGGAAGCCTAAAATCACACTAAAAACTGTAGAAAACAAAACCATTACATAAGTCTGCCAGGTAGCAATACCTATTACAGTCAAATATTTAACAACAGCTGGATTCATACTACTCACCTACCTTTTCAACAATAATGCCCTGATTTTTTAGATACTCAACAGCTTCTGCAACTTCGTTACCAGTAAAATTCACAATCATTTTTCCTACAGTACCTTCTGTAAGCTGCTGAACACCTGCCGCACGAATATTAAATTCTACATCGAACTTTTTAGCAACGGCACTTAAAACTGGAGCCCCCTGCATAGCAGTTGGGAAGCTTAATTCCAATTCGCCACCTTCAGAAGCAGACCAGCGTACCATTTTATCGTCTGTAAATTCACCCTGGTTAGATGAAATATGAGACAAGAAATCTTTAGTAACAGGACTCTTTGGATTTAAGAAAATATCTTTTACATTGCCAATTTCAACAATTTTTCCATCGTTTACAACTGCAACCTGACTACAAGCATCACGAACAACTTCCATCTGGTGTGTAATCATTACAACTGTAAGATTCATCTGACTTTGAATTTTACGAATAAGATTCAAAATAGATTTTGTAGTTTGTGGATCCAAAGCAGAAGTTGCTTCATCGCAGAAAAGAATGTCTGGTTTATTTGCAAGGGCACGGGCAATAGCAATACGCTGTTTTTGACCGCCAGATAATGTACTGATTCTTGCATCTTTACGGTCTGAAAGTTCAACAATTTCAAGAAGCTCATCTACACGTTTTACAATTTCTTCTCTTGGAACACCACAAATTTCCATTGGGTAAGCAATATTTTCGCCTGCAGAACGAGAACTGAACAAATTAAAGTTCTGGAAAATCATTCCTATTCTTCTGCGGCGCATAACTAATTCTTTTTCATCTAGATTATCAACACGCTGGCCATCATACAAAACTTCCCCTTCATCTGGGCGTTCCATCATGCTAATAAGTCGTACAAGTGATGATTTACCGGCACCACTTTTTCCAATAATTCCGAAAATCTGATTCGATGGAATAGAAAGACTTACACCATTAACAGCAGTAACCTGCTTTCCATCTTGTGATGTATAAGTTTTAAAAAGATTATTAAGATCTATCTGCATATTTTGCTATTATAAGATTAAAGAATAGAATCTACAAGAGCCTTGAAATCTGGATCTTGTTTTGTATTAGAGCAATCTATATTTTCTGTAATGCTGTAAACGCCATTTTCTTCTACAATTACAGAATCTGAATCTTCTTCTGGTTCAAGTTCCTGAAGTTCGCCGGAATAATTAGCTCCAAAACTTGTCATTGTATAATAAGCTTCCGAAAGTTCTGGAATTTCTTCCTCTTTTACAGGTGGCTCTTCAACAGGGGCTTCAACAGGTTCTATAACTGGTGCGGCAACTTCTTCGGCAGTATATTCTTCGGAAACAGGGTACTGCAATGGAATAAATACTTCAAAATCTTCAAGGCCTGTTTCTATGCCATTCATTGCTGTATATTCACAACCAAGACATAGTTCTTCGGCATAAAGATTTTCAACTGTTGGGAAGTCGTCTGTTGCAAAATATGTTTCGTTAGATTCTTTATAGTCGTGAAGTACAGGGGCCATAATTCCAACAGGAATAGAAAAATCTGAGGCAGGAACAGATTCGAATGGTTCTTCTTCAAGTTCTTCAACGTCTTCTGCCAGCTCTTCTACTTCTTCTATTTCTTCAACGTCTTCTACATCCTCTGCCAGTTCTTCTACTTCTTCTATCTCTTCAACATCTTCTGCAAGTTCTTCAACGTCTTCTATCTCTTCTACATCTTCTGCCAGCTCTTCAACGTCTTCTATCTCTTCTACATCTTCTGCCAGCTCTTCAACGTCTTCTATCTCTTCTACATCTTCTGCCAGCTCTTCTACTTCTTCTATTTCTTCAACGTCCTCAGCAAGTTCTTCAACGTCTTCTACAGGTTCAACAATCTGAGGCGATTTTTTACTCGCAGATGCAAATGTAAAATTATGACTTGCAAGAACTTCTTCCATAACACGGCGAATTTCTTCGATTGAGGCACCATTTAATTCTGCAGTACCAGTAACGGCAGCAATTTTAGGAGCTTCTACTTCGGCAGCTTTTACTTTTGTATCAAAAATTGCAAAAATATCTTCCCAGTTTTTATCAAGATATTCATTTAATTCTTTTTTTCTTTTTTTAGAGTGAACATTAAGGCTTTTTATAATTTCTTCAGTTAAATCTTTTTTGCGTAAACGTAACTGACCGGCAACAGCAGACCATTCGCCTTTTTCTTTACTGTCGATATAATTTTCGAGAATCAGGAACTGAAGTTTCTTAATGCGTTTTTTAAGTGTTACTACAGGATCACGATTAAAGCTGAATAAAAGGAAAATGAAAAGTAAAACTGTAATAAAAATACAAACATAAATGAGAATCTTAATTTCTTTTGAAAGTTCAAATATTGCACTGTTATAAATTCCACTTACTTTTACTGTACTGTGGCGGGTACTTGTAAGAATTACCCAAAAGTTTCCATCTTCCATTTGAAGAAGTTTTTCTGGAGACTGTGCATTTGTTACAGCTGTTGTGTTTTTCCAGTATTTTTCTACAGGAGCTTTAAATTCTTTTTTATTTGCAGAAGGAATTCCAAATACAAAGCCGCCTTCCAAATCATCTTGGGCATACATTGTAATATTCTGACCAAGTGAAAGTTTATTTGAATTAATAAGATCCTGCTGAATATCAAAAATATTAAAATAGAATAAACAAAGACCAGAATTAATGCCATCTATCCAATTAAATGGAACATACAAAATAAGACGGTTCTTTGCTTCATCAAGAAGAATTGTGGCTTTATTGGAATTACATTTCTTTTCCAGCAACTCAAACGGCAACTCATCTGCATCTTTTTGAATATCAGGATAATTTTTATAAACCTTTGTAATTCCAGAAACTTTAAGTATATCGGTGTCGTCAAATGAACTGTAATGAACATTTCGCCCATTTTTATCTACAATTCGTATACCTTTAAGAGATGGAATTTGATTAAAAAGCTGTTCTGTAAGGCGGCGACGTTCATTTACATCACTTTCGGACGGATTTTGAACGTAGTAACTGCGAACTGAGGCCTGTTTTACCCAGGCGGAGTCACCTTTTTCGATTAAAGAGAGAATATCTGTAATGTACGAATCACAGCTTTCTGAAAGTTCGTTTAACTGTTCTGTAGTTTCCTGGATTTTAGACTGGGTATAAAACCTTGTCTCCAGCTGATCAAACAACGTTGAATTCAGCGTTAGTACAAATCCTGCAAACAACAGCATTGCAGTAAGCAAACTAAAAGCAATCTTCTGGCCAGAAGTCATTTTTACCTTTAGATTATCGGCATATGGGGTGGATTTCTGCAATTATTTATAAACAAATTATATAAAATCGGTTATAATCTCGGTAATGATTGAAGTAGCAGAAGAACAGAACAGAGTGCCTCGCGCACTTTTAGTTGGTGAACCTGGCAATGACTTACAGGAATTAAAAGGTCTTGTTTTAACTCTTGGAATGGACATTGTTCAGCGCCTTACATTAAATAGATTAGAACCTCACCCAGCTTACGGAATGGGCACTGGTAAAGCTCAGGAAATTGCAGATCTTGCAAAGCAAATTGAAGTAGACTGCATTATTTTTGATTTTAACATTGAACCTAGAAAACAGCGTAACTGGGAAGAATTAACAGGGCTTTCTTGTTTTGACCGCCAGGAAGTAATTATCCGTATTTTTGCCCAGCGAGCTCAAACTCGAGAAGCAGTACTTCAGGTTGAACTGGCAAGATTGTCGTACTCTCTTCCACGACTGGCTCATATGAACAAAGATTTTGCCCGCCAGCGAGGTGGTGCATTTGGTTCAAAAGGTTCCGGCGAAACTCAGCTTGAATTGGACCAGCGTCTTGTGCGCGAAAAAATTGTTGCCGTAAAAAAAGAACTGGCAGAAGTTGAATTAAACCGACAGACTCAGCGCAAGCAGCGTGGAAAAGTTCCTTCCTGTGCTTTGGTAGGTTACACAAACGCTGGTAAATCTTCTTTATTAAATGCCCTTACCGGTTCAGAAGCCTTTGTTGAAAATAAATTATTTGCAACTTTGGATCCTTTAACCCGCAAATTGCCTTTAAACGACAGTGCCGGTGTCTTAATTACAGATACAGTAGGATTTATCAGCAATCTTCCTCACCACTTGATTGATGCATTCAAATCTACTTTGGAAGAAGCTGCCGATGCAGATTTATTACTTTTAGTTTTGGACTCTGCAGATCCGGAATCTTTTGCTCAGTACGAAACTGTTTGCGAAGTTCTGGAAGATATTGGTGCCGATAAAAATCCACGAATAATATTACTTAATAAAGTAGATAAGGCCGAAGATGACGACACAACCCTTCGTGCTTTGCAAAATAAATTTCCAGATGCCCTTTGCATTAGTGCCCGAGAGCAAACCGGTTTTGATGAACTAAAAGAAAAGATTTATGAAATTCTATTTGGTGCCATTGCAGATTATGTAGTGCCTGCTGCAGAATTTAATCTTATTACCGAAATGCGAAAAGCCGGCTGTATTCAAAGTGAAGAATGGCTGGACGATGGGGTTCACATAACTGCAAGAGCTTCTGGTCGTTTGCTGAATCTGGTTTCAAAGTATAAAGTAGAATAAAATATCTTTGGGTGGGAAGATGAAAAAAATTGAATTTTCAAATTTTGAAAAAATTCTCCTCAGTATTATTGCAGGTCTTGTACTGGTAATAATTGCCGGAACAATTTTAGCTTTAACCGGCCGTGAACAGCAGACTCCGGAAGTGCTTTTGGCACAGGGAAAAGCAGTAAGTCTTATGGCTCCTGTTGATGATGGAGTTGTAGCTTATTATGAATTAGGACGCATCCGAATTGTAACTAAAAACGAAAATTCAGAAGATTTGGGAACTGTACTTGTAATTTCCCCTTATCTTGCCTACCCTGCCGGCGATACAGTTTTCTATGAAGAACTAGCAAGAAAACGTGGCGTTATAAAGGGAATATTACAATCATATTTCCAAGAAAGAACAAAAAATCAGCTTCTTACAGAAACCGAAGAAAAGATTGAAAAATATCTTTTAGGCTCTATAAACAAACAATTATCTTTAGGGCAGATTAGTGACATCTATTTTACAGACTATATTTTTTTAGAATAGTCCGGCGCATTCTATGGAAAATCATAAAAAAAACGTAATTTTTACAACCCTTCTTATTGAAAAATCACCGCAGGCTTTACCACTAGGAGCGGCATGTTGTGCATCGGCTGTAAAGCATAATGATTTAACAAAAGAGATTTGTAACGTTACGCTAGTTCCATTTTGCCGGGAAGATTCCGATTATAAAAAGCATTCACAAACTGAAGATTCTTCTGCAGATTACATAGCACAGGAACTTCTAAAAAAGGAACCAGTTCTTGTAGCCTTTTCTGTTTATGTTTGGAACAGAATAATTCTTGAAAAAGTGGCCGCCATACTAAAATCAAAAGGCATTCTGACAATTGCCGGCGGCCCAGAAATTACAGCCCACCCAGATGTTTTCACAGTTTTTGACGCAGTAACAACCGGCGAAGGCGAATTCAAAGTTCCACAGATAGTTTTCCAGCTTCTTTCTGAAGAAAGAATTAATACGGAATTGACAGTCAACGAACGTTCGGGGACAGTCAACGAACGTTCGGGGACTGTCCCTCAGGTGCAATTTTCCCTGGACAACCTGGAATCGCCATACTTGGACGGAACACTGGACCCTGCCGATTATGAAGGTGCCCTTTGGGAACTTGCAAGGGGCTGTCCATTCAAGTGCTCCTACTGTTACGAATCAAAAGGCGAGAAAACAGTTCGTATGTTCCCAATGGAACGTATTCAAAAAGAACTGGAACTTTTTGCCCAAAAGAAAATTCCTCAGGTTTTTGTACTGGATCCAACTTATAATGCCAATAAAAAGCGTGCCCTAGATTTACTAAACCTTATAGCCAAGAAAACTCCAAATACATTTTACTATTTTGAGGCCCGTGCAGAATTTTTGGACCGTCAAATGGCAAAAGCCTTTACAAAGATTCCTTGTGCTTTACAGATTGGATTGCAAACTGCGGATGAGAACGTTGCAAGGCTGGTAAACCGTCCTTTTAATCGTAAAATCTTCCAGAAAAATATAAATATCCTAAATGAAGAAGGTGTTATTTTTGGCCTTGATGTAATTTATGGTCTTCCAGGAGACAGCCTGCGGGGATATAAAGACAGCGTTGATTTTGCCATAAACCTTTACCCAAATAATCTGGAACTATTCTGTCTTTCTGTACTGCCAGGGACAGACCTGTACGACCGTGCCAAAGACCTTCACTTAAATTATGAAACCGAACCTCCATACCACATTATAAATACGGACCGTTTTTCTAAAGCGGATATTGAAATTGCCGGCCACATTGCACAAGCCTGCAGTTATTTTTACAACGAAGGTCGAGCAGTTCCATGGTTCAACACAATCTGTCATGCGCTAAGACAGAAGCCTTCCCAATTTTTTGAACACTTTTATAATTATTTTGCAAAACTTACTCCAGCGCAAAAAGAATGTACAAATCACGCAGAAATAGAAAAGGTCCAGAAAGATTATGTTCGCCAGGAATTGAACAACAAAAAGCTTGGCCGCCTGGTAAATGCCGCTTTGGATATCATTACTTACAACGGCGCTTGCTCCCGTAAAATGGATACTGGCAAATCTGAAGCTATAAACCTCCACTACCCTGTAGATTATATTGCTTCGGAATATTCTCTGGATTTGGAGTTTTTTGTGAATAATGTTAAAATGAAAAATAATAATGTAAAAATATAACAGGAGATAAAAATGGCTAAAAAAACAATTCCAGCACGTAAAGATGTTCCAGCAAAAGATAAATGGAATCTTTCTTCCATATATAAGAGCGATGATGATTGGGAAAAGGCATTAAAGACCTTGCCAGAATTAACAGCAAAAGTTGCAGAATTTAAGGGCAAACTTGGAGAATCAGCAGAAACTTTACTTCAGGCCTTAAAAGCAATTGAAGCAGCAAATCTCCAGATGGAAACTGTATATCATTACGCTTCACTTCAGCACGAAGCAGACGAAGATGATTCAACAGCAACAGACCGTGACGGCCGTGCAATGATGGCTTACACTCAGATGGAAGCAGAACTCAGTTTTATTGATCCAGAAATTCAAGCCATTGATGATGAAACACTCCGCAGATGGATTGCTAAACCAGAATTCAAAGATTACAAAATCTACATTGAAAAACTTTTGCACTTCAAAAAATATATTTTAAGCGAAAAAGAAGAACGCATTCTTTCATTGCAGATGCAGCCTGCACAAACAGCAGATACAGCCTTCAGTGTTTTAACTAATGTTGATATGAATAAAACCTTTGGCACTGTAAACGTAAATGGAGAAGAACAGCAGCTTACAGAAACAACCTGGAGCGTATTCCTTCATTCTCAAGACCGCAAAGTTCGTGAAGAAGCTTACAAAAAATTCTACGGTAAATTCGAAGAACATCAGAATACAATTGCCGCTTTGTACGCTGGTTCTGTTAATCAGGATGTATTCAGTGTTCGTGCCCGTGGCTATGAATCTTCTTTGCATCAGGCACTTTACGGTAACAAGGTTCCAACTTCTGTTTACCACAATTTAATTGACTGTATCCACAAAAATCTTGATACGCTCCACGAATATTATGCACTTAGAAAAAAAGCTCTTGGAGTAGATGAACTTCGCCATTACGATGTTTATGTTCCACTTGTAAAATCAGTTGAAACTAATACTACTTATGAAGAAGCCGTTGAAATCTGTCGTAATGCTCTTGCTCCACTTGGAAAGGAATATACTGACCGTCTTTGCAATGGTCTTTTGAATGGTTGGGCTGACCGCTACGAAAATATTGGCAAACGCAGCGGAGCTTTCAGTTCTGGAGCTTACATTGGCGACCCTTACATTCTCTTGAACTACAACGAAGAAAATATCCGCGATGTATTTACAATGGCTCACGAAGGTGGACATTCAATGCACAGCTGGTATTCAGTTCATAACAATCCTTTTATGAGCTACGACTACACAATTTTTGAAGCAGAAGTAGCCTCAACTTTCAATGAAGAACTGGTATTTGAATATCTTCTTAAAAATGCAAAAGATGATGAAATGAAAAAATACCTCCTTGCAATGCGGGCCGACGATATCCTTGCAACTTTACATCGCCAGACAATGTTTGCCGAATTCGAACTTAAAGCTCACGAATATGTAGAAAATGGTACACCACTTACAGCAGAACTTTTGCGCAAAACTTACCGCGACCTTCTTGAATTGTATTTTGGACCAGAAATGCATTTTGAAAGCAACAGTGATATGGAAGGTTTACGTATTCCACACTTCTATTCAGCATTCTATGTTTATAAATATGCAACTGGTATTTCGGCAGCTCTTGCACTTGCCCACAGAGTTACAACTGGTGGAGACTCAGAACGGGAAGATTACTTTAAATTCCTTAAGAGCGGTGGTTCTCGTTACCCTATCGAAAGCTTGCGTGTAGCTGGTGTCGATATGGAAAGTGTTGAACCGGTACAAGCTGCCTGTGATATTTTTAAGGACATTGTTGATCAGCTTAAAAACTTATTGTAACGGCAAAACTTTTACTAAAGTGCAGAACCATTCCATCCGATAATGTAGATGGAGTGTATTGCACTCATTGAATTATCGTCGAATCAATGATAGAGTAACAGATGTACAAGCGATAATCGGGAGACGAAATGAATAAATCAGAATTTAAAAACTTTTTAGCCTCAGTACCAAAGGCCGAACTTCACCTTCACCTTGAAGCTGTTATTTCTTTAGCAGGTGTAAAAAAACTTTATAAGAACAAGTTCGGTAAGGAAATGAGTAAAGAAGAACAGAAAGACTTGTTCTCTTATGAAGACTTGAACGGATTTATTCAGGCTTTCCTTAAGATTCAGGCTATGTACAGTTCTGTAAACGATTTTAAAACTGTATTCGATGAACTTGGAAAATACCTTTCTAAAAACGGCATTGTATACTCAGAAGTATTCTTTGCTCCAACAGCATTCCTTAAACAGGGCTTCAAATATGACGAAATGGTCATAATTTTTGATGCTGGTGTAGAAAAAATCAAAACAAAATATGGCATTACAGTTAAATTATTAATGGATGTTTCAAGAACATTCGGCTGTGAAAATGCTATGAATAACTATAATCTTCTTAAACAGTTCCCAAGCAAAAATATTATTGGTATTGGTCTTGGTGGAGCAGAAGCTAAAGGTGCTGCAAAAGAATATGCACCAGTTTTCCAGAAGGCTTTAGCCGAAGGATACAAAGCCGTTGCTCACGCTGGTGAAGATGTTGGTCCTGAATCTATGTGGGATGCTATTAATGAATGTCATGCACAGCGTCTTGGACACGGTATTACTGCCATCCAGGATGAAAAATTAATGGATGAACTTAAAAAGTCTCAGCTTCCAATCGAAATCTGTATTACATCTAATACATTTACAAAGAAAATCGTTCAGAAAGCTAAAGACCACCCTGTTCGTAACTTCTACGACCGTGGAATGATGGTAAATATCAACACAGATGATCCTGTATTCTTTAAAACAACACTTTTAGATGAATTCTGGATTTGTCACAAAGAATTGAACTTCACTATGGATGAAGTTAAACAGCTTGTAAAGAATAGTTTTACATCAGCCTTCCTTTCCGACAAAGAAAAGAAAGACTGGTGCAAGAAAGTTGATGAAAGCTGGAAACTTTAATTCCAGCCCCCACTTCTAGAACATAAAGGCAGCTCCAATCATGTATGTGATTGGAATGTCATTTTTAAACCAATCCCACTGAACAGAAGGCTGCCCCTTATTATTGTCTATAGATTCTGTAATAAAACGAGCTCTGAAAATTGGGAAATCAAAGTCTGTCTTAAACATAATCTTTAATTTATGGAACAATAATACAGAAATGTAAGGATCTCCTACTACATCAAGGAAAATTCTGTTTTCTATATATTTGTATTTGTTGTCACCTAAAGTAGAACGGGCAGACTGTGTCATTCTGTCGTATCCATATTTAGGACCAATTGTAGCACCAATAGAAAAAGCAAAAATATTTACCTGAAGACCAAATGTGTCTTTACCATAAATGTTAAAATGTTTTGCATTTTCAATAGCACTAAAGTCAGAAGAATCTAATATAAAGTTATAGCCTTTTGAATCGATTTCTCCAAAACCAAAACCTAAAAGATTAAAACTTACAAAATCAATTAATCCATCTTCATCTGAATTAATAAATCCTATTTCTCCTGTAAAACTGTTAGACTGCAACTGCATGCTTTCAGTATTTTTCAAATCTGACAAACGTTCTGTGCCATAATAGGTCATACCTGCATTGACAACAAAACCCTTTCCTTCTTCAAACAGTTTTGATTCTGCGAAACAAAAACCTGCGGCCATTAATAAGATTGTAGATAATAATAATTTCTTCATACCTATAAAACCCCTACTAATTTATAAACTGTTACTTTTTAAATCTTATTTTTATTCTTTTATTAATATATCAACAATATGGCTTGAAGCGCCAAGTAATTCTTGTCTTTCGCAAACCGCCTGCTGAAATTCCAAGAAAGCCTGAAATTCCTCTTCCGACATTTCATTTAATTCTCGGCGCATGTAATCTGCTGCACCATCTGGAGCAAACGCCCCTACCCGTTTAAGCCCGGCTTTTTCATCCAATCGGATTACATCTTCCATTCGAGCATAATCGTATAAATCTTCTTCGGTACAGATTGTATGGAAATCTTGCGACAGGCCACCTTTAGCTGCAACTTCGGCCCATTTATGCTCTCTAAAACAGTACGAAAGCACGCTGTATTCATTCATTACATAAGCAACAAAAATATAACCACCTTTTTTAGTGATTCTGGCAGCCTCTTTTAATGCTGCAACTTTATTTTCGTCCCCGTGCAAATGGTACATAGGTCCAAAAAGCAGGGTTATATCAAAAGTTTCATCATCAAGGAAAGAAAGATTTCTAGCATCCCCCTGCCAGGTTTTAATATTCTCATGCTTACGGCGAAGGATTTCAAGATTATGCTTTACCAGTTCAACAGCAGTTACATCATATCCACGGTGGCAAAGCTCTACAGAATACCTGCCTGTTCCTGCTCCAATATCTGCAATTTTATTTGAACTCTGCGGAACAGTCACAGAACGTTCAGGGACAGTCACCGAACGTTCGGTGACTGTCCTCTGACGTTCGGTGACTGTCATCTCTGTGTTATATTTTTTTATAAACTTCTCAATAAAATGCAAAGAAGTAAAAAATTCCACCTGCCCATGCCGAGTAGTAAGCCGGTGCTCTTCGTGGAATTTATTATAATATTGTTCAAGTTTAGTCATTTGTGTATTTTTAGCGTTTCAAATAAACCATCAACAACATAATATCCGAATTGCGGATACCACTAATTCTATTAGCCTGACCTAATGTTACCGGGCGAACAGCCTCCAGTTTAAGACGACTTTCTGCCGACAAAGATGGAATTGAGCCATAATCAAAATCCGCTGGAATGTGAGTATTTTCCATCTTATGGAGCTTTTCTACCCTCTTATCCTGCTTTTCAATGTAATATTTGTATTTGGCTTCAATCTTAGCTTCTTCCCATTCCTTTTCAGGGTAACCAGGATTTTCCATATCTGGCTTTTTTAAAAGCTGAGCTTCAATTTCCGCAAGTCTTGCATATTTAGCATTAATAGCATCGTACTGAGCCTGAGTTTTTAATCCGCATTCATAAGCATATTTTGCAAGTCGGCGGTCTGCAGTATCATGTCGCAACTTTAATCGATATTCTGCACGGGCAGTAAACATACGGTAAGGTTCTTTTGTACCAAGAGTAACAAGATCATCAATCAAAACACCAATGTAAGCTTCATCTCGACCAAGAATAACCGGTTTATATTCAGGAATAACTTCAAACTTCTGGAAACCGGCTTCACTTTGAACCTTGGCAATAAAAGTATTCAATTCTTTAGTTTCACGGTCACTAATCTCTGCAAACTTATGTTTTTCTTCCGCAGTCATATTTGCCTTTGGCTGGAATGCCCCAGATTCTGCGCTTGAAGGAACACCATTCAAAGATGATGGCAATGCCGACAAAGGTCCACAAGTTTCAATATGAGCTTTAGCATAAAGGCCAGCATTCATACCGGCAATTAACCCCTGGCCAGCAGCTTCCTCATAACCTGAAGTACCATTTATCTGGCCTGCATCAAAAAGCCCCGCAACACGTTTTGTTTCCAAAGATGGATACAACTGAGTTGGTTCTACGAAATCATATTCAACTGCATAACCCGGGCGGCTCTGTACTGCATTTTCAAAACCAGGCATTGTACGCATAAAAGCATCCTGAATACATTCTGGCAAACTTGAAGAAAAACCATTCAAATAAATTTCTTCAGTTTCCAATCCTTCTGGTTCAACAAAAATCTGATGGCGGTCACGTTCAGCAAAACGCATAACCTTATCTTCAATTGAAGGACAATAACGTGGCCCAATACCACTGATTTTTCCACTGTACAAAGGAGAACGTCCAATATTATCTCGGATGATTTTATGAGTTTCTTCGTTAGTATAAACAATGTGGCATGGAACTAATGGGCGCTCCACTTTTTCTGTTTCAAAGCTGAAAGGTACAACTTCTTCGTCACCAGGCTGTTCTTCCAATTTTGAAAAATCAATTGTTTTACGAAGGATTCTTGGAGGTGTTCCTGTTTTAAGACGGCCAGTTGTAAATCCAAGACGATGTAAGCTTTCTGTTAATCCATAAGCGGCAGGTTCTCCTACACGTCCGCAAGGGGCATCATATTCACCAATAAAAATACGTCCACCTAAGAATGTACCAGTAGTCAAAACTACCGAACGAACAGGAATAATTCTTCCTCGTTCAGTTACAACTCCAGTTACCTTCTGGCGCATTCCCGAACGTGCAGCTTCAGTTTCACCTGCATGGCGACTTTCTCCTGGAATTGTTCCCTTTTCTGCCGAACTGTCGGAATTAGGAGGAAGTGGAGTTGAACTTGCTGTAGTCAAAATATCGATTACAGTGTCCATTAATGTATAAAGATTTTCCTGTTTTTCACATGTTTTACGAGCAAGCTGTGAATAAGTAATTTTATCTGCCTGTGAACGAGGAGCCTGAACTGCAGGGCCACGACTTTTATTAAGCATACGGAACTGAATCATTGAATGGTCAATGAGTTTTCCCATTTCACCACCAAGGGCATCAATTTCACGAACAATGTTACCTTTTGCAATACCACCAATAGAAGGGTTACAGCTCATTCGTCCAATTGCATCTGGAGTCTGAGTAATTAAAACGGTTCTAAGTCCCATTCTGGCACAAGCAAGGCCAGCTTCAATTCCTGCATGTCCTGCACCAACAACAGCTACATCATAATAATCATAAAACATAGGCGTATTATATAGAAAAGAATGTATTTTTACAATTAAATGGAGATTTCAAATCCTACTTCAAAAGCAAGCTTAAAAGCTCCTCTGCAGTTTTTACCACAACCTGAGCTCCATGCTCCTGCAAAAACTTTTCACCTCTAAAGCCCCAGTCTACTCCAATTACGTCGAAACCACAGTTTTTTCCAGTAGCAATATCTACATCAGAATCACCAACATAGCAGCCCTTTACCTCAGAAATATTTTTCCCAAAAAGCTGATTTGTAATTCGCACTACCCCATCTGGAGCAGGCTTTACAGGAACGCCACTTTTATTTCCTGCAACATAGTCAAACAAACCTTCAAAATGCTTTTTACACAGTTCTACAGAAGCGCCTTCATCCTTATTTGTATTTACTGCAACCTTAATTCCAGCAGCCTTTAATTTTTTTACACAATCAACCATACCTGCATAAGGGCCAGTTTTTATAGCACAATGATTTTCATAGTAAGCCCTGTATTCCTGCAACACCGCCTGGTACTCTTCCTTGCTAACATTGGCAGGACAAGCCCGTTCAATCAGCTTTGGAATACCATTTCCTACCATTAATTTAACTTCATCTACAGTATGTTCAGGAAAATTATGCTGATTAAGAACGTAGTTACAAGAATCTGCAAGATCCTCTATTGTATTAAGAATAGTACCGTCTAAATCAAAAACTATAAGCTCATATTTCATATTGCTGATTATACAAAAACTTCATTCATACTGCCACTACGGAAACCTTTTAAATCCAGCGTTACATATGCGAATCCAAATTTTCTGAATTCTTCATCTACCTTCTGTCTTATTTCCGGCTTCATTATTTTTTCAAAATCCTGTGGTAGAATTTCAATTCTGGCAATATTACCGTGAAGGCGAACTCTCATTTGTGTAAAGCCCAAATCTACCAATAACTGCTCAGCCTTACCAACCATAATTAGTTTTTCTTTTGTAATTTCTTCGCCATATACAAAACGAGTTGCAAGGCAGGCAAGTGAAGGTTTATTCCAAGTAGGAAGCTTTAATTCCTTTGAAATATTTCTAATTTCGTTTTTAGTTAATGCTGCAATCTGTAAAGGGCTTTTTATATCCATTTCTTTGATTGCTTTAAGACCTGGCCTATAATCTCCAGTGTCATCCATATTGGAACCTTCACAAACAATGGTAATTCCCTTACTGGCGGCAGTTTCTTTAATCATTTTAAAAAGTGCTTTTTTGCAAATATAGCATCGATCTTTAGGGTTTGCCGCAAAACCTGGAATGTCCAGTTCATTGTAACTAATTTCTACCTGAGGTATTCCTTCCTGCTGGCAAAATAATGTAGCATCATTTCTTTCTCGCGCAGGAAAAGAATTTGAAACAAGAGTAACAGCCAGCATTTTGTCCCCAAGAGTATCGTGGGCAACTTTTGCAAGGAAGGTAGAATCAACTCCACCAGAAAAAGCTATTGCAACTTTGCCAGCATTTATAAAATAATCTTTTAACTGTGAAAGCTTTTTATTTTCAATCTCTGTCATTTTAATCCTTTTGAAGCATTTTACGAACTTCATCCAGGCTCATGTTTTTTTCAAGGGCAATTCTAGCTAAATCGTCAAATTCATATTTTACCCTTTTAGTTCCATATCCAGAAGATTCTTTTTTGCCAACATCTCCAGCCAAGGTTTTTACAATTGATAATTCCCGGTCAAGAATGTAGCGGTCGCAAGCCTTCTGGCGAATTCCAATTGTACTTGTATATTTGAAAAAGGCTTTTACAATATCTTCTTTTTTATCTTCAGAACAAATTACTGTAAGTAAAACTCCAGGCCGATTTTTCTTCATAAATACCGAAGATGTAAATACTTCTCGTGCACCGGCATCAAAAAGTCTGTCCATAGCAAAACCAATATCTTCTGCAGTCATATCATCAATATTAGCTTCCAACTGAAGAACTTTATCTGTATTTGCAGAGTTTACATTTTCCCCCATAAAGATTCTTACACAATTTGCAGCTTCAAAATCTTTTTTACCGCAACCAATTCCAACTTTTTCCGTTAGCATCATTGGCTGTGGTCCATATTCCTGAGAATAATATTTTAATAATGCAGCTCCAGTTGGTGTACAAAGTTCACTTTTAATATCTCCCTGGTAATATGGAATACCTCGTAAAAGATATTCTGTAGCTGGTGCAGGAACTGGCATAATTCCATGAGCGCAATGAACAGAACCAGAACCTACATGAATTGGAGATGTAATAATTTTTTCGGCCCCAATAAGATTCATTAAATAACATACGGCTGTTATATCCATAATTGCATCTTTGTTTCCCACTTCATGGAAATGAATTTCTTTAACTTCAACTCCATGTGCATGACTTTCTGCTTCTGCAATAAGATTATAAACAGCAATTACATCTTTTTTTACAGCCTCCGGTATATTTAATTTTGAAACTGTATTTGTTATATCTTCTAATTTATGGTGTTCATGGTGATGATGGTGGTGATGTTCTTCATGTTCTTCGTGATGATGGTGCTCGTGATGATGATGTTCGTGTTCATGCACATGTTCATGGTCGTGATGGTGATGATTGTGACTTTCCTCTTCTACGCCATTTACGTGAACGTGAACATGAGTTCCCTGAATTCCGCACTTTACCATTCCTTCTGTATGGAATTCAACTCCTTCAAGCCCAATATTCTGTAAAGCATTTACAGCCTCATTTCTTTTCTGTTCTGGCAATAATTCCAATAAGGCTGCTGTAAGCATATCACCTGCGGCACCCATTTTACATTCAATATATAAAGTTTTCATATTCCAAATTTCCTTTTCTTCTATATTATTTAATGTGGTTTATCATGCTTGCCTGGTAAGCAGCCCCAAAACCATTATCAATATTTACAACACTAACTCCGCTGGCACAGCTATTTAACATTGAAAGCAATGCCGAAAGTCCTCCAAAACTTGCACCATATCCAACACTTGTTGGAACAGCAATTACAGGGCAATCTACTAAACCGCCAACAACACTTGCCAAGGCCCCTTCCATACCTGCAATAGCAATTACAACCGTTGCACTCATTATTGTATCAAGATGAGCAAGAAGCCTGTGAAGACCTGCAACTCCTGCATCATAAATACGAACAACTTCATTTCCAAAGGCTTCGCAAGTTTTAGCTGCTTCTTCTGCTACAGGCATATCGCTAGTTCCACCTGTAACTATTGCAATCTTTCCTCTACCATCTGGCACAGGCAATTCCCCGCAAATACCAATATGGCTCATGTCATCATAAGTAAATTTGCCTGTAAATTTCTTTTTCATATAATCTGCAGCTTCAACTTTCATTCTGGTAATAAGCACAGTTTTCTGCCCGGCTTCCATGGCTGCTTCTGCAATTTTCAAAATTTGCTCAGGAGTTTTACTTGCCCCGTAAATAACTTCAGCAATTCCCTGTCGTATAGCTCTATGATGATCAACTTTAGCAAAGCCAAGATCTTCAAAAGGGGCTTCTTTTATTTTAAGAACAATTTCTTCTTCCGAAACATTCCCCCTTTTATATTCTTCCAGTAATTTAAGTAGTTCGTTTTTTTCCATTTAATTACTCCCTGCTTTTATTGTATGTTCATCTGTAAGAGTTATAATTCTGTCAGACAACTGATTCAAAAGATTTTCATCATGAGTTGCTATTATCAAAGTTTTTCCTGCTGATTTAAGAGCTTTTAAAACCTGCAGCAAAGTCTCTCTGGTTTTTCTGTCTAAGCCATTTAACGGTTCGTCTAAAATTAAAACTTCTGGATTCATAGAAAGAACGCAAGCCAAAGCTGTTTTCTTTTTTTCTCCACCACTTAAATGATATGGGGCTCTTTGTGCAATATTTTCAATTCCAAGTAATTTCATAACATCATTGCAGCGCATTTGAACTTCTTCTTTCGAAAGCCCCATTTGTCTTGGTCCAAATGCAATTTCTTCTTCTACAGAACTGCAAAACAACTGATTTTCTGGATTCTGAAAAACGTAACCTACCTTCTGATGAAAAGCTTTTGCAAACCGTTCATTTTTCATAGATTTGGAATTTATTTTTTCACCTTCAAAAAAATATTCTCCAGAGGTAGGAAAAATTAATCCATTCATAAGTTTTATAAGAGTTGTTTTTCCACAACCGTTGTCACCTTCAAGGCCTACCGATTCGCCTTTAGCTATATTCAAAGTTATATTTTTTAATGCTACTGAATCTTCATATTCAAAGCATACGTTTTCCAAATTAATCATCACCATAGGTTCCATCAAAAAGTCTGCATTCCATGGCCTGCTGTGTTTCTTCTGCTATTGAAACAGATTTTAGAAAAACAGTTCCAAGTATTCCCGAAAAACTTTTCTGCTTATTTTTATCTTTTCCTACACTACGAAGCTTCAAAGCAAAAAGCATTTCATAAGATACATTACCAAGGATTAATATATAATGAATAGTCAAATCTATAATAAAAATAATAAAAAACGGAATTTTAATAACTCTAAGTGCCGCTGTAATTTTATTCCATGGAGTTACATTTGCATAAAAACTTACTATTCCCACAGATAAAAACACTTTTATAGTTATTGTAAAAACTGCTGATGATTTATAAATAAAATAGGAAGGCAGCATAATTATTGCGGTAAAAAATGCTGCGGCAAGACTTGTAGATAAAACTTTTTTTATAACTTCAACTTTTGAAAAGCATAAAAAAAGTAAAAATCCTGCCGCTACAATACCACTAATCAAAAGATTATGAGAAACAGCCGTAAGAATAACTAAACCAAGCATTAAGATTGTTCTAAAGCCTGCCTGCTTTTTTGAAATCTTTTCATTTTTTATTACATGAAAATGACGGAACAATTTCAAAAGATTCAAAATAGTTTTTGTAAGAAAACCATTTTTATCTTCAGCTGGAAAATAATTATTCTGTTCTTTCATCCATTCTGGAATAGCTGTTTCTACATTATCCTGTGACATTTAAACTAGTTCTTTTTAGCAGATTTTTTTAGGGAACCTATTATACGGAATAGAATTACCAAAACTGCAATACCAATAATTGCAGAAAGAATATATGCAAGTGCCTCTGGAACTCCGCCCATACTGTAATCTGGAATTAATGTTTCTAAGCCCCATCCAGTTTCGAGACCTTGTGGTGTATAGCCAAGAGCAACTCCATTTGTTTCAATTGCGGCAATTTCATCTGCCCCCCATTCACCCCAAGCTGTACCTTCAGCAAGAAGTCCAAGTGGAACTAATGCAACCAAAACTCCTAACAAAATTCCTACTGGCAATAACCCTTTTGATTTATTTTCATCAAGAGTATTTTCTTTTAACATTCCTGGAGCCATTTTGCAAATAAATGCTAATACAGCTACTGTAAAGATTACTTCAGCAAGTCCAAAAATTGTTAAATGTCCTGCCATCATTGCAGGAATTGAAATATTTAAACCATATGGACAATACAAAGCCTGGCCTGCACCATCATGGAACAAATAAGGCTGAACACCAAATTCAAATGCTGCTAATAAAGCGGCAATATTAATTCCCGCATATGAACCAATACCAGCAGAAATTAATCTCTGTGAAGTTTTAGGTTCGTTTCCTTTAGATAAAGCTTTTAAGATAATCTTATATAAGAAATATCCTAAATAAGGCATTGCAAAGGCCATATTAAAACAGTTTGCCCCAAAAGAAAGTATTCCGCCATCTCCAAATAACAGAGCCTGCAAAAGCAAAGCAACCGAAACTGCAAGACAAGCTGCATCTGGTCCTAAAAGGGAAGCAATCAGTGTGCCTCCTACAGCGTGGCCAGTTGTTCCACCAGGAAGAGGAACATTAAACATCATACCAATAAAAGAAAATGCTGCTCCAACTCCAATTAAAGCAATTTTTTCTTTAGGTAAATCATTTTTTACATGCTTAACAGCACGAGCCCAAACAGGAATCATGGCAGCTGTAAATACTGCACATGTAGCAGGTGATAAGTAATTCTCAGGAATATGCATAAATCATTTCTCCAAAAAAAAAGTATATTTCCACTCTTCTGAATGGGAATATACCTTCATGATATATATAATTCCAAATATTATTTTAATTTTTAAGAATAAATTTCTGTATAGCCATCAACTTCTGTTGAAATAAGTACCTTCTGATACTTATATGTATAATAGAAAATAAATGATAATTTATAAAGTACAAATATGCTGGTAAATTGTATAAATCGACAAATATTATAAATTTACACCACATAACAAAATACACTCTTCACTTTTCACACCCTACAAAAAATGTTACAATGAACCACTATGGATTTAATGAAAAAACTCAACGAGTGTGAAGCTCGCTTTAAAGAAGTAAATGAACTTGTAATGGACCCAAATCTGGTCAAAGATGCAAAAAAATACAAAGATACAATGCGTGAGCATGGTTATTTAACAGAACTTTGTGCTTTATCTGCAGAATACAAAAAAGTAATTCAAGGTATTCAAGATGCCAAAGAAATGATTACAGCAGAAGATGATGCTGAAATGAAAGAAATGGCTCGTGAAGAACTTAAAGAACTTGAAGAAAAGCAGCCTCAGTTGGAAGAACAGATTAAACTTAAATTAGTTCCACCTGATCCACTTGATGAGAAAAATATTATTCTTGAAATCCGTTCAGCTGCCGGTGGAGATGAAGCATCATTGTTTACTCGCGAACTTTGGGAAATGTACTGCCACCTTGCAGAACGTAAAGGTTGGAAAACAGAAACTATGGAAGCTCAGGAAACTGAAGTTGGTGGTTTCAATAAAATCGTTACAAATATTTCTGGAAAATTTGTTTATGGTACTTTGCGCTGGGAATCTGGTGTACACCGTGTACAGCGCGTTCCTCAGACAGAAAGCCAGGGCCGATTGCAAACTTCAACTGTAACAGTTGCTGTATTGCCAGAAGCAGAAGAAACTGATATTCAGATTAACATGAATGATGTTCGTGTAGATGTAATGCGTGCCGGTGGTCCTGGTGGACAGTGTGTAAACACAACTGACTCTGCAGTACGTCTTACTCATATTCCTACAGGTCTTGTTGTTATTCAGCAGGATGAAAAATCTCAGATTAAAAACAAAGAAAAAGCATTCCGTGTACTTCGTGCCCGCCTTTTCGACCTTGAAGAAAGCAAGAAACAGGCAGAACGTGCAGCAGCCCGTTCAAGCATGGTAGGTTCAGGTGCTCGTTCTGAGAAAATCCGTACATATAACTTCCCTCAGGACCGTGTAACAGATCACCGAATCAACTACACTGCCCACAATCTTCCTGGATTTATGATGGGAAATATGGACGATATGCTTGATGCGTTGAACGTTTATGCAAAAGAAGAGCAGCTTGCTGCAGATGTAACTTCATTAGAAAGCAACTCTTAAAAAAAAAGTTCCAGTTATTAAAGTAAAAAAAATTTTATTTTCTCGAAGAGTAGGTTTATAATAAACAAAATTGACTTTAAATTTTTTGGAGTAACATTATGAATAGTCTTAAAGTGAGAATTACTGTAGCTGCACTTGCAGTTATGATTATCTCGAATGTAGTAATTGGAATGCTTTCTAGCAAAAGTTCCAAAAAAAGTCTTGAAAATCAAATGGAAAAGGCTTTAGTAGAATCTGTTCATGCCACAGCAGAAGCAATTTATGCTTCTAACGAAAAAGAATATAAAATGCTTGAAACATTAGCTGCGCTTCCACAGATTCGTAATCCTAATGAAACTCTTCTTGAAAAAACACATACAATTTATGGAGCTATGTCTCTTGATAAAGATTATATCGATGTATGTATTACCGACAACGAAGGTTCCTGCTGGATTAATAATGGTGAACGAGTTCTTCCTTTCAAAGACCGCGATTACTTCCAGGTTCCTTATAAAACAGGTCAGCGTTATGTAACAGATCCTTTTATTAACCGTGTTACAAATGCAATGGCAATTTTCTATGCAGTTCCAATCTATGATATAAACAACAAATTAAACAATGTACTTTTCTGTTGTGTAGACGGATTTAAACTTAGTGATCTTGCTGTAGACCATAAAGCTGGTAATAACAGACCTGCATTCCTTGTAAGTACTACAACAGGTCTTACAATTGCTTCAGAAAACCACGAAGCAGTAGCAGCTGAATCACTTTTTGATATTGCAAAAGAAACTGGTAATGCAGAATACATTGCTTGTATGAATGATATTAAAGCAGGAAACACAAATGTATCTCGCTACACTTTAGATGGCGAAACTTACCTTTGTGCTTATGAAAAAGTTACAAACACAGATTGGGTTGCAGTTAATACTGTTCCTTTCTCAGACTTCCAGGCAGATATTAATAAAATGGCAACATCTGTTGCTATCTATGTTGCAATCTTCACAATCATTTCTATTATTCTTATTGCTTTCGTAGTTACAATTTCTATTAAACCTTTGGACAGCGTTAAGAATGCTATTACAGAAATTGCTACAGGAAACGGAGACTTAACAAAACGTATTCCAAATGCAAAAGGTGAAATTGGTGCTGTAGTATCTGGATTCAACCAGTTTGAAGATAAACTTCAGGGTATTATTCAGGATATTAAGAATTCAAAAGATAAACTTACAGCTGTTGGTTCTTCAATGAACGCCAGTGCAAAAGAAACTACAGATTCTATTTCTACTGTATACGCAAATATCGAAGATATGAAAAATCAGATTATTACACAGTCTGAAAGCGTACAGCATACAGCAAGTGCAGTAACACAGATTTCTTCAAATATTGATTCTCTTGAAAGAATGATTGAAACACAAGCAACTGGTGTTTCTCAGGCTTCTGCCGCAGTAGAAGAAATGATTGGTAACATTGGTGCTGTAAACCACTCTGTGGAACAGATGGCTGAATCATTCAATGAATTGTTGCAGAGTGCAGACGGTGGAGTTGAAAAACAGGAATTGGTAAGCCGCAAGATTAAGGAAATTGAAAACCAGTCTGAAGCTTTACAGGGTGCCAACCTTACAATTTCTAAGATTGCATCTCAGACAAACCTTCTTGCTATGAACGCTGCAATCGAAGCTGCACACGCCGGTGATGCAGGACGCGGATTCTCTGTAGTAGCAGATGAAATTAAAAAACTTTCTGAAACTTCTGCCCGCGAATCTAACAAAATTAGTGATCAGTTGAATCAGATTATTTTGTCGGTTACAGACGTTGTAAATGCTTCTAATGAATCAACAAATGCATTCAAGAAAGTATCTGCACTTATTGACTCAACTAATGATGTAGTACGTCAGATTAAATATGCAATGGAAGAACAAAACTCTGGTTCTAAACAGATTAGTGAAGCTTTGCATGTTATGAATGACAATACAACAGAAGTAAAACAGGCAAGTCACGAAATGTCTATTGGTAACCAGTCTATTCTTTCTGAAATTGAAAATCTTCAGGAAGCAACAAATTCTATGCGTGCAAGTATGGATGAAATTACATACGGTGCAAATATGATTAATAAAACTGGTAACGAAATGCGCGAAATTACACCTCAGATGCAGACTTCTATCGACGATATTAGCAATCAGATTGATCAGTTCCAGGTATAATGCAAAATTAATACCTTTAGATAAATATGAAATTACAAGGCTGGACTTGAATAAGAGTCCGGCCTTTTTTTATAATATGAAAACTTATGCAAACTATACAGGAATTTAAAACATCTGCAATAAAACAATTAGATAAATACTCTCCTTCGACACAACTTGATGTTGAAGTATTATTGCAGCACATATTGAGTTTCAACAAAACAACCCTTCTTCTTAAAAGAAATGAAAATCTAAATGAAGAACAACTTTCGCTATTGAATGCAGCCATTGAACAGCGCAAAACAGGGCTCCCTGTTGCTTATATAACTGGGCATAAGGAATTTTACGGTTACGATTTTATAGTTTCCCCAGATGTTTTAATTCCAAAACCAGATACCGAAATTCTTGTAGAACGAGCAGTAGAAGTTATTGTAGAAAAAATGGAGTTGCACCCTAACCAGTTACTTACAATTTGTGATATGTGTACAGGAAGCGGATGCATTGCTCTGGCCGTTTTACGAACATTAATAGATGTTTATAAAGTCCCTTATGGAAAATTACCTTCCTTTACACTCGTAGACATTTCTTCCAATGCGCTGGAAATTGCAAAAAAGAATGCCGCTGTTCTTGCAGAAAACCTTTCGGACAAAATTCACTTTGTTCGTTCAAATCTTTTTGATCAGTTTACTCAGACTGGAGGATGGAGTTTTGACGTTATTTTAACAAACCCACCTTATATTCCCCACAGTATGGTAGATGAACTTTTAAAAGATGGAAGAAAGGAACCTCGTCTTGCCTTAGATGGTGACGTAACCTTAACTGGCGATTCTGCCTATACTATTGATGGGGACCTTGCAGACGACGGCCTTGAAATTATTCGTAATCTTATTCCACAGGCAAAAGTACATCTTTCACCTCTTGGAATTATTTTAATGGAAACTGGTGAATATAATGCAAAAGCCACAGCCCTCATAGCAGAAGACCATGGCTTTAAAACTAGAATTCATAAAGATTTAGAAGGTCAGCTCCGGGTTGTAGAGCTTAGTTAGTAACTAACTGAATTTATATCCTTCTTATAAAATCTCACCTTTTGTAAAGAAACAACTCATTCCTTCTCGAGGATGTTTTTGCTTCATATTCTCTACAATGTCCTTAATCTTTTTTGCATTTTCTTTATCTGTATATGCAAATAAAAGAAAATTCATTTCTGGCCAAACCGGGTTCCCAAGTTTTTTAGAAGAAAGACCTTTTCCCTGAACATTTTCAATAATTGTATATTCAACCTGGTCAATTTCAGCTTCAATAAGTTCTACAATATCTTCCATTACAGATTGATTACTTACTATTTCAACTCTATATTCGTAATTCATGAACTTCCCCTATTTTTTTACAGACTTTCCAGGTTTAACCCGCATAACAAGACTATACAATACTGGAATTACAAGCAAAGTTACAAATGTAGATGATAACAAACCACCTACAACTGCAAGTGCAATTGGCTGAACCATACCAGCTTGTCCACCCTTAGCAAAGCACATAGGAAGCATACCAAGAATTGTAGTAAGAGTTGTCATTAATACAGGGCGGAAACGGCTCTTACCAGATTCAAGACAAGCTTCTTTTAATTCTATTCCACGACCTACAAGAAGGTTTGTGTAGTCAACAAGGATAATACCGTTATTTACAACAATACCTACCAACATAATAACACCGACCATTGAAATAATAGAAAGCTGCTGTCCGATAATCTTATAAATAAAGATTACACCAATAATTAAGAATGGCATTGTAGCAAGGTTGATGATTGGGGCCTTCCAGCTTTCATATGTAGAAGCCATTACACCAAATACAAGAAGAATTGCCATAGCTGCAATCTTTAAATAGAACAATAACTGGCTCATTGTTTCTTTCCATGAACCTTCGTAAGTAACATTTACCTGGTCTGGAATAATAAAGCTTTCGCTAATAGCCTGCTTAATCTGATCTTCAATAATATTTGAATTAGTATCGGTTTTAATTCCACAAGTTACATGTAAAATACGAGTCTGATTTTCGCGACGAATGGAAACTGGTCCGTAACCTTTTTTAAGAGTAGCAAAGTTAGCAACACTAACCATACCTTTTGAACCACGAACATAAATTGTTTCCAAATCTTCCAGCTTTTTACGGTCTTCTGGACGGTACGAAACTACAACATTGTAATCTTTTCCATCGTTTCTGTAGACACAGGCAGTTGAACCATTAATGGCATAATTTATTTCTCTGGCAACTGTTGTAATATCTACACCAAAATCGTATGCACGCTGACGGTCAATTTCAACTTCAACCTGAGGCAAGCCTCGGTCCATACTTATAGAAGGTTCTGTACATTCTGGATTATTACTGATAATTTCTGCAATCTTATCTGCAACATCAAGAGCAGCTTCTGTATCACTTGAGCGAAGAATAATATCAATATCACTACCAAACATAGAACCACGCCAGCCTGCACCAAAACTCAAAGTTGCATTTGGGAATTCATCAAAATGTCTACGAAGTTTATTCTGCATAGTTTGAGCACTATCTATCTGTTCACTTGATGAAGGAAGTGCTATCTGAATAGAACCAGTATTTGTGTTTCCATTTCGACCACCTCCACCAATTGTTGTTGTTACACTTCTTTTACCTTCCAACTCGGTATTTACAATTTCTTCCATTCGCATAACAACTTTCTTTGTTTCTTCAAAAGTTGTACCTATTGGCATTGTAATAGAAAGCCTTACAGATTCATCGCGGCCACCTGTCATCATTGTAATTTTCATTCCTGGAATAAATGACAGAGCAATTATAAGAACACAAATAGCTGCTGTTAGTGTTACAAGCCGGTTATTCAAACAAAGCTTAAGTAATTTTCCATAAAGCTGAGTAAATCCATCTATTACCTTTTGGAAAGCTCCATAAATTCCTTTTAACACTTTGTTTCTTATAGGTTTTTCAACGCGGTTAGTTAATGGAAGGAATTTTCCAGACAAAACTGGTACAAGGAAAATAGCAACCATTAAAGATGAAACAAGGGCAATTACAATTGTAAAAATAATATCTTTAAACATCTGCCCCATCATTCCTAATTCTGCAATAAAGAATAAAAATGGAACGAATACACAGATTGTTGTAAGGTTTCCAGAAATAACTGACATAAGCATTTCCTGGCTACCAAGAATTGCCGCAACTTTAGGTCGAGCCCCTCGCTGCCTGTAAGCATAAATGTTATCAATCATTACAATAGAAGCATCTACAACCATACCAAGACCAAGAATAAGACCGGTAAGAGTCATCATGTTCAAAGTAATACCGAACATACTCATGGCAAACAAAGTAATAATCATTGAAAGTGGAATAGAAATACCAATAATGATTGTAGATTTAAAACTTTGAAGGAATATCCAGAGAATAAGAATGGAAAGAACAAGTCCCTGCAGTAACGAATTTACAAGAATATTTATAGTTTCACGTATTGACTCAGATTCATCGGAAATAATTTCCATTGTAATATCTGGTGGCAACATCCCCTGCAACTGATCCATTTTTTTATAAACATTATTAGCAACCAGTACCGAATTCGCACCTGATTCTTTTGTAATAGTAACATATACACCAATTTCACCATTAATATAACTTTCCTGGGAAGTTGGTGCATAACCTAATTGAACATCTGCTACATCGCGAACTTTTACACTGTAACCATTAATTGTAGAAATTACTGTGTCTCTAATTTCGTCAATATTATTGTATTCACCAATTGTTCGAACAATATAGTTTTTTGTACCATCTTGAACTTTACCACCGCCAAGTTCCAGGTTCTGTTTAGAAAGCGCACCTGTAACAGTTGGAATTGTATAGCCATAGGCCTGCATTCGGTTTGCATCTAGTTCAATGTTTACCTGAACAGTACGCCCACCACTAACTGAAGCTTCTGCAACACCATTTGCCTGTTCTAGAATATTTATAATAGAGTTTTCAGCAATCTGCTTAATATCATCTGCAGAGCGGTTTCCTCTAACTAAAATTCGAATAATAGAACCAGAAGTTCCACCATAGCGGAAGATAGAAGGTGAACTTGCTCCTGAAGGTAAAGAACGGCTTACACGGTCAAGTTTATCTCTAATATCACTAACAATATCATCCATGTTAGTACCATAATCAAAAGTAAGCTGAACGCTGGAAGAACCTTCGTTAGAAGTTGAAGTCATAGATTTTAATCCGCTTACACTAACTACAGCACTTTCAATAGGCTTAGTAACTGTTTTTTCTACAGATTCAGGACCAGCATTTGGGTAAGAAGTGCTTATTGTAACAGCTGGATTTTCTGTTTCTGGCCACAAGGCAATTGCAATTTTACTATATGTAAAAATACCTAAAAGCCCCAGTAAAGTAAAAATAATTAAAATAAGGATCGGATGATCCATTGTCTTACGACTTAAACTCATTTGCTGCCACCTTTTGCAGATACTTTATCAACATCTTTGATTTTTGCACCTTCATAAAGCGAAAGCATACCTTCAATTACTACAGTTTCGCCAAATTCAATACCACTTAAAATCTGATAGTAACCATCAATATTTTTACCAAGTGTAACTTCACGTTTAGTTACAGTCACACCATCTGGATTTACAACATACAAATAATATTTATCTGAATTATTAACTAATGAATCCTGACGAACAATAAAATTGCCTTTATATTCTGTTGTATATAATTTTACTTTTGCAAACATTCCGGCATTAATTCTTGAATCTACAGTGTCAAAGTTCAAAATAATTTCCTTTGTACGGGTTGCAGCATCTACAACAGGAGAGATTCGAACAACCGATGCCATAAATACAACATCTGGATAAGCTTCAAGTTTAATTTCGGCTTTCTGGCCAATTTTTAATTCTGCTACATAACGTTCTGGAATCTTTGCTGTAAGCTGAAGATTATTTGTATCTCCAATTTTTGTAATAATTGAATTAGCTGTTACTTTCTGCCCAGTTTTTACAGGAGAAGAAATAATACTTCCACTAATAGGTGCTACAATTGGAGATTTTGTATAATAACTTCCAGGTTCTGAAGGATCTATATAACCAATTACTTCGCCGGCTTTTACTTCTGAACCAAGTGATACGTTCATTTGAATAACTTTTCCACCATTCTGAGGAAAAACTTCAATTGCAGTCTGAGTTTCAATTTCACCATTAGTTGTTACAAAGTCTGTCATAGAAATGTCTTGTGCAACTGTAGTTCTAACAGATATTTCTGCAGCCATTCCACCGCCAAAGCCTCTGGCACCAACTGGGAAACGGCCAGTGTTCTTTCCTTTTTTTCCGAATAAAATAAATCCTGCTAAGGCAGAAGTTATTGCTATCAATAAAATTGTTATAAGTACTGTAGTTCTTGTTTTATTTGCCATTTTTATTCTCCTGTACAAGAGTTCCAAATTGAATTCCTAATGTATTTTCAAGTTCAAGCATGCTGGAAATAATTGTGTATCGCTGATTTTGAACATTATATTTTGCCTGATAAAGGTTATCTTCGGCCTTCTGTAAAGTAAGAAAATCTGAAGAACCTGCATTATAGGCTGTTTTTGTCATATCATAAGTTTTCTGCATAAGTTCTACGTTCTTTTCGTACAACTCCAGCTGAGTTTTAGCCTGTTTAATTGCGTTATAGCTGTTTCGAATAGAGATTTCTGTAGATTTTTTAGTTTGTTCCAATGACTGAATTTGTTTTTCCAATTGTTCTTTCTGTGACTTAACTCCTAAAGCAGTGCTAGACCATGGCATGTAGCCGTCTAAAGGAATGCTTACATTTGCAGAATAAGAAAGCTCGTATCGTTCATCAGTCTTTGGTTTAATGCCACCTTTTGCACTTATTGAGCTGGAAAGTGAAACTGTTGGGCCATAAGCAGAAGCTCGTGCTGAAGCAAGTTTGGTTTTAGTGCTTTCAATATTTTTATTCAAAAGCTTTATAGAAGGTAATTCTTCAATATTCACATCGAGGAGTTTATTATTAAGTTCTTTCGAAGTAAGTTCTTCCAGGTTTCCTGTCAATTCAATTTCATCATCTATGTCTAATCCAAGAGTGATTTTGAAATTATCAATACTGTTATCATAAGTAGTTTGAAGATTTGTGACACTTGGAATTTTACTTTCGTAATTATATTGCGAAGTAAGAAGTGTTAATTCCGAAAGGCGTCCTTGATTATATTTTAGCAGGTTAGATTCATAAGTCTGTTTTAAAGTTTCAAGATTACGTTTTTGCAATTCAAGATTCTCATTAAAGTATAAAAGTGAATAAAAAGTTTTTCGTACATTTAATTCAATACTTCGTTTAGTACTTTCATAAGACAACTGCCCTGCTTCATAAGCAAGTTTTGCATCTTTTATTGTTGTTGCCAAAGATGATGCGAGTCGTAAAGATACACCGCCAGAAGCACTCCAAGATAAAGAAGGATCGGCATCTCCAAAAGTATCTTTTGTTCCAGCTTTGCTTCCAGAAACTCCGCCAGAAAGGCTAAAACTTGGACTTACACTACTCCATGAATATCTGTTTTTTAACTTCAGAATATCTAAATCCATTTTCCCTTGAGTAACTGTAAGATTACTGCTCATTGCAAGAGAAACCGCGTCTTCTACTGTAAGGATTTTTTGTGCATAACAAAAAGTGCTGATTACAAATAAAAAAACCCCTGAAAATAACGTTTTTTTCATTACTTTTCCCTCTATATATATAATACAAATATGAACTCAAAGTTTCAAAAAATTACTGTTATTTTCCCCAAAAAAATATTATTATTTAATATACAAGGAGAAATCAATGGGATTTGAATATCAGTTTAAGGCTCCACAAGAAGATCCTGATGCATTAATTAACGAATTCTTTACCATAAACGAATCCTATAATGAACACGACAAGCAAAGAATTATAAAAGCATGGTCTCTTCTCCTTGAAAAAACCAAAGGACTTCGCCGTGACTGCGGAAAGCCTTATTATATGCATCCTCTCCGCGTTGCAAATATTCTTGCCCAGAATAATCTTGATGCAGATACTATTGTTGCAGGAATTCTCCACCCTATTCATAAATTTGATGTAACTCCTGACCAGATAAAGGCCGATTTTGGCGAAACAGTTTCTAAAATCCTTATAACTACAAATAAAATTATTGCACTTCCTTTGAACTCTAAAACATTGCATGAATCTGATGCTATTAGAAAAATGCTGTTTGCAATGTGTGATGATGCTAAAGTAATTCTGCTTACACTTTCGGACCGTCTTGACCGCATTAGAAATATTGAAAGTCTTGATAAAGAAAAGCAGCGCGCCCTTGCAGAAGCCGTAATTGAAATTTGGGCACCTTTAGCAGACCGTCTTGGAATGCAGAAAGAAAAAAATGAATTCGAAGATATGAGCCTTAAGTATAATAATCCTTCTGTTTACTTACAGATAGAAAAAATTATTGCTCAATCGCAGGAAGAACGAGCTGCATATCTCGAAAAGGCTGTAAACAGCATTTACAAATCTGCAGAAAAAATGGGAATGAGTGTTACTATTACAAGCCGTGCAAAACACTACTACTCAATTTATATGAAAATGCGAAAACGAAATAAGGAGGCAAGCGAATTATACGACCTTCTCGCCCTGCGCATTTTATGTAACAGCCCTGCAGAATGTTATACTCTCGTTGGAATTGTACACGGTCTTTGGAAACCTATGGATGGCCGTTTCAAAGATTATATTGCCATGCCAAAATCTAACGGTTACCAGTCGTTGCATACAACTGTAATATGTGAAGGCAAACCTCTGGAAATTCAAATTAGAACTCATGACATGCACAATCTTGCTGAGCACGGAATTGCATCTCATTGGTTGTACAAAAAAGGCACAAATCACGATTTAGTAGAGGCCGACAAACTCGATATTTTTAATAAATTACAGCAGTTTAAACAGCTTAGCATTACAGACGAAGCAACTTTTGCAACTCTTAAAAATGAACTTCTTGGCGATGAAATTTATGTTTTTACACCAAAAGGTGATGTTAGAAAACTTCCTCATGGTGCAACTGCAATAGATTTTGCTTATGCGATTCATTCTGCTATTGGTGAAAAAATTATTGCCGCTAAGGCAGACGGTAAAATTATTCCTCTTTCAAAACCACTGGAAAATACCCAGATTATAGAGATTATAACAAACCCTCAGGCCCATCCAACAGAAACTCAGTTGAAGCTGGTAAAAACTTCGAAGGCGCACCAGAAAATTCATTCATGGCTTACTATGAATGACCCTACTTTTAGTGAAAAACTTGCTTTACAGAAAGAAGCCGAATTGCAGGCACAAAATGCAAATGCCGATTCTAAACCTCAGCAAAAACGCCGCCCTAAATCTGGCAAAAAGCAGGAACAACCTGTTGTTCATAAAGATTATGGAGTTCTTGTTCAAGGTGAACGCAGAGTTTTGTATAATATTGCACAGTGCTGCCACCCTCATTATCCAGATTTAATTGTAGGTTATGTTACTCGTTCAAAAGGGGTTACTGTTCATAGAGCAGACTGTCTTATTTACCACCGTATTCCAAACAAAGGCGCAAGAGTAGTTGATGTTCAGTGGGATAAAGAATAGATTTTCTTATCTTCCTGTGTCTCTAATCTGACCTTCTACATAGTCAGGGTCTAAAGTACGTAATAAAGTTCCGTCTGGAAGTTCATATTTTGTGTAAATTACTGCAGGGTGACCGTCGCAAACCCAGTTTAGTTTTAACCCTGTTTCAGAACTAATAACTTCCCATTCGCCAGCTTTTACAGAAAGGCTGCAGAACTCTGGTGAAACAAATTCTATATCATCTTCTGCTTTTATCATGTTCATGGCTGTACAAACATACATATGCCAGCCTTCTTTCTTTTCGAAAGGAACTACATTGCGGTCTGTATGAATTGCAAGGTCTTTTAAGCGGGCCTCGCGAGCAGCCGGGTGCATCTGATCAAGATTATTTTTAAACTCTGTATAACGGCGCTGACTTTCTGAATACAACTTTTCAAAAGCTTCTCCAGTTACTTCATCGCCCATTTCTGCAGCCAGCTGATATTTACTGTCGCTGGCACCAACTGTAGTTTCATCGGCATCGGCTTTATTATAGTAAAAACCTGTTGTACTTTTACGGTGACTTACATTTTCCAGTTCTGCAATATAAGGAGCTGCTTCTTCCTGAGTAAGTTTACCTTCCAAAGCATCTAAAGCTTTGCGGTAGGCACGAGTTACCATTGCAACATAGTAAACACTCTTCATTCGGCCTTCAATTTTAAGAGAATCAACACCAGAAGCTTTAAGGTCTGCAAGATGTTCAATCATTCTTAAATCTTTTGAAGAAAGAATAGCTGTAAAATCTTCCCCTTCAAAAACCGGAAAATATTCACCAGGTCGCTGTTCTTCTTCCAGCTGTAACGTTCCACTTTCTGCAATAAGTTTTGCTTCCTGTGGTGTAAAAATATGTTTTTCGCCTTCACTATTTAATTTAAAATTCCATCGGCAAGTATGACTGCAAAATCCACTTTGAGCACTACGACCTGTAAGGTAAGCACTCATAAGGCAGCGACCGGCGTAAGCAATACACATTGCTCCGTGAACAAAAGTTTCAAGTTCCATATCTGGCACAGAATCTTTAATGCGACGAATCTGATTCAAAGAAATTTCACGGCCAAGAACAATGCGTTTAAATCCCAAAGATTTGTACATTTTTACGGCTTCAGAATTCACACAGCTTGCCTGAGTTGAAAGATGCAATTCTGCATTTGGAAATTCCTTCTGCAACAAAGGAACAATTCCAATATCCTGAACAATAAATGCATCAATTGGATACTGCTTAAAATAATCAAGATTCTGTTTAAGGGCGTCAATTTCTTCATCATGAAATGAAATATTCAAAGCACAATGAAGGCGTTTTCCAGGATATTTATTTTTAAGTTCAATAACTTTTTTATATTCGTCTTCGTAAAAATTATCTGCTTTTACACGAAGAGAAAATTTCTTTAGACCAATGTAAGCGGCATCTGCACCATAGGCATAAGCATACGAAAGTTTTTCAACGTTACCAGCTGGTGAAAGTAATTCCATTTTAGGCCTCCGACTTCAAACTATGTTCAAGTTTTGGTTTGTTTTCAATTTGAATTTCTTCGTCACCAGCAGTATTTGCTGTTACTACTCTACCAATTCTGTCTAAAGCTAAGTGAGATTCATAAAGATATTCATCTGCCATCTGGAACATAAATAACATATCTGGCCAAATATCCAATTCACATTTATTACCAGCTTCCTGCATTTTATTGGCAAAGGCTTTGGCATCTTCAAGGAGAATTTCCTTTTCTCCCATCTGAATAAATACAGGAGGAAAATTTTCAAGTTCTGAAGTTTCTGCTAATAATGGCGAAACAAATGCACTTGAAGTGTTAGATTCGTATGTATAAATAGAACTGGCTTTACGAACTACTTCGCCAGTCATAACTTCGTCTGCAATTTTCTTTGTTGTAAGAAGCCTTGAATTATTAGATACGTCAAGCCATGGAGAAAAAAGCACTATCTGTTTTATGCAGGTTCTGTATCTATCTCGCAGATTAAAGATTAATGAACAGGCAATTGAAGCTGCCGAACTGTCTGCGGCGATAATAATTTCTGGTAGTAAAGGTTTCTTTCCTTTTTCTGCATTTAAAGAGCAGGCAACCTGTTCTTCTGTAAACAAAGATTTAAAAACTGTTTGAATATCTTCGTTTGCTGCAGGATATGGAAAAGCTGGTGCAAGACGATATTCAGGAACAACTACACGGCAAAAGCATTTACTTGCCAGTGAAGAACAGAAACTTCTGTATGCAACACGAGAACCGCCAACAAATGAGCCACCATGAATGTATAACATAACGCGGTTAGAGGCATAAATCTCTGGCGAAAGAATATCACAATTTACATTTCCGTATTTATATTCAGAACGTTCAACACCATTAGGCAAAAAAACAGTTTTATAATTTTCATCTAGTTTTGCACGAAAAGTATCTATGTTAGATTTTGGACCAAAGGTTAAAAGCTTCAGTTTTTTTATTGCGCCTTTGCGATCATTTTTCTTTTCCATATAAGTGATTATAGCAAATTATATGGTTTTCTGCTATAATACCGCCATGCCAATAAAAATTCACAGTGACTTACCAGCTCGTACAACCTTAGAAAAAGAAAATATCTTCGTAATGACCGATAACCGTGCCGAAAAGCAGGAAATTCGTCCATTAAAGATTGCTATAGTAAATCTTATGCCTACAAAAGAAACTACAGAAACTCAGCTGCTTCGTTTGTTAGGCAATACACCTTTGCAGATTGAAATTTCATTAGTTCGCATGGAAAACCATGTCAGTAAAAATACAGATGAAAGCTATCTTGATAAGTTCTATATTACATCCAACGAATTAATGAGCCAGAAATTTGACGGTATGATTATTACTGGTGCCCCTGTTGAACAGCTTGATTTTGAAAAAGTAGATTACTGGAATGAATTGTGCTCAATTATGGATTACGCCCGCAAAAATGTTTACTCAACTCTTTATCTTTGCTGGGGAAGTTTTGCAGGACTTTATCATCACTATGGAATTAAAAAATACGGACTAGAAAAGAAAATGTCTGGAATCTTTATGAATGAACGCACTGTAGAATGTGACCCATTACTTCGCGGTTTTGACGACACCTTCCCTATTCCACAGAGCCGACATACAACACTTCATAAAGAAGATATTCTTGCCTGCGATAAACTTACAATTCTTGCCGAAAGTGCAGAAGCTGGAGTTACAATTATAAAATCTAACGATAACCGTGCCATTTTTATGACCGGCCATTTGGAATACGATACTATGACTCTTGCACAGGAATACTATCGCGATACTGATAAGGGAATGAAAGTTCCTCTTCCAAAGAATTATTTCCCAACAAACAATGTAAACAGAATGCCAACCAGCTATTGGCGTGCAACAGCACACCTTTTCTATTCAAACTGGTTGAACTATTACGTATATCAGGAAACTCCTTTTGTAATTGATGATATTAGTTCGATTTAGTTAAGCAATGAAGCTGGGTTTACAGTCTTACCATTCTTATAAACTGTAAAGTGTAAATGTGGACCAGTACTCATACCTGTACTACCAACTTTACCAATCATTGTTGTTGTATAAACGAAATTACCTTTTTTACAAGTAATTGCACTTAAGTGACCATACAAAGATTTATAACCTGAATGGTGTGTAATAATTACATAATTTCCGTAAGTTGCGTTATATCCGGTCTGTGTTACTTTACCGTCAAGAGCGGCATAAACTGGAGTTCCCTGACTAATAGCCATATCCATACCACCGTGGAAAGTACGTTTTCCTTCATTAAATGGAGAATCACGCCAGCCATATGGAGATGAAAGCCAGTATCTTGCCCGTAATGGATTATGGAACAAGTCACCGTTAATTTCCTGGCGGGTTACCCAGTCAAGTTCGGCATCTGGAACAAAAAGTGATGTTCCAGCAGAAAGAGATGTATTTGTTTCAAGATAATTTACAAGAGCACATTTTTCCGCATTGATTTCGTATTTTGCGGCAATTGTAGATGGAGTTTCACCATCAGCTTTTACTGTATAAATAATTCCTGGCATTGAAGGAATTTTCAAATACTGACCAGGTTTAATTAAACGAGACTGACGAATATTATTTACGCTAATAATTGTATCCTGTGTTACGTTAAATTCGTCGGCAATAAAACCAATCATGTCGCCAGCCTTTACGCGATATGTCTGATATGTAATAACTGAATCTTCAAGATTATTTGAAACCTGAGTCTGTTCTGTTTCACCTTCTGCTAAAAGAGCAGCAAGTTCTTCTTCATATTCTGGAGCAACAACAGTTTCAAGACCACCAACAGCGTGGCGTACAGATAAGTTAGATTTTGTATATGCAACTCCCACAGTAATAAAAAGTCCGGCGCAGAAACCGAGAACTGCGAGATAAGTCATTTTAACTGTTCGCGATTTATAAATCATATCAATACCATTTTCTAATGGCTTAATTATACAATGCAACTTTTTAGAAATAAAGTCTTTTTTCATTTTTTATTAATTCCTATAAGATATGTTTCAAAACTTTCCTGACGACAGGCTTCCGGCTTAAAACCTTTAGCAGATGTAAAAATTTCTCTCATACTTTTTAAGAGTCGTTGCTGGTCTCCATTCTGGAATATTTTTACAGCAAAATTACCACCCTGTTTAAGCATTGCCTGAGCATACCAAATGGCCATTTCTACAAGCTGCTCCGAAGAGGCTGTATCAACCATGCGAATTCCAGTTGTTTTTGGAGCGGCATCGCAAACTACAAGGTCGTAGGGTCCAAGTTCGCGGATTTGTTTACGGATTTCTGGGGCGTTTAAATCGCCTTGAATAAAAGTAAGATTGTCCCCTTTCACGGTTTTGGAAAGGGGATTAAGATCGCAGGAAACTACACGACCAGTGCCGTCCATCTGGCGCAGAAGGAAGGTTGTCCAACTTCCAGGTGCGGCACCAAGGTCTAAAACGGTATAATTTTTCTTAATCATACCGAATTTTTCATCTATTTCTTTAAGTTTATATACTGAACGAGCAGGATAACCTTCCGAAAACGCTTTTTGAGACCAATAATCTGGCTTTTCATAACTATTTGCAGGCATGTGTTTATTTTCGGCAGATTACTCCTGCAAATTTAGGATTTATTTTTTCAAGAATGCAGCAAATGGGTTGTAAGTTTCGCCATCATCATCCTGCGATGAAAGATATTTTGAAGTTGTTTCATCCTGTTCTTTTGATGTAGCTGGAACAAGCGCAATTCGTTTCTGAGCAACGTCAACTTTTTCTACAACTACGCTCATTTCTGTACCAATTTTATAAAGCTTCTGTAAATTTGATTTTGCAGATACGTCTTCAAGTTCAGAAATATGAACAAGACCATCAATTCCTTTATCAAGATTAATAAACAAACCAAAGTCCATAATCTTGCTGATTTTTCCAGTTACTTTTGTTCCAGCAGGGAATTTTGCAGCAGCTTCTTCCCAAGGATCAGCCATAAGAGCCTTCAAAGAAACACTGACTCTTTCATTTTTCCAGTCAGTTTTAATAACCTTTACTTTAAGTTCCTGTCCAACTTCTACAACATCACCAGCATCTGTTACACGGTCAAACGAAAGTTCGCTGATTGGAAGTAAAGCTCTGAATCCCTGAACATCAACAAAAGCACCAAATTTTTCAATACTTTCTACTGTTGCTTCAACAATTGCACCTTCTGTAATCTGCTGTGCAAGTTTTCCAAGCTTATCTGCATATTCACTTTCGCCAATTTTGCGGTTAGAAACAAGAATATCTTTTCCATCATTTTTATATTCTGTAATGATGAAAGTCATATTACGACCAACGTAAGCAGCAGGTTCAGCTTTATTTTTATATCCCATCTGAGAATATGGACAGAAAGCACGAGCACCACCTATTTTTACTTCAAATCCGCCTTTGATTTCTGCTTCAACGTGACCTTCTACAGGAATGCCACCTTTATAAGCATTTTCAATCATTGTGTTGTCAGTCTTTCCACCGGCAATTTTAGTTGTGAAACGCATTTCCCCGCGAACTTCACCTGTAAAGAATACTTTAATTGTATCCCCTTCCTTTACGCTAACTTCACCATTTTCATCGGCTAATTCTGCACGGTCTACAACACCTTCGCTTTTTGCACTTAAATCAATGAAGATTGTATTATCTGTAATTGCTACAATTGTAGTTTCAAAAGCTTCACCAATATCAAATCTATTTTTCATATTATCCTTCCTTTATACATATAAATGAATCTGCTCCCGTGAAAAACATATGCGCTCAGGCACACATAGCCGTCGCTTTATGTTTTTTCACTCCGCAGTTTCATTTATAGGTATAACATATAGCATATATTTCTAAATCCTCTATATTAATCTATATACTAACTGATTTTTTTATTAGGCTCAACAACCTAGTATTTATCATTTTCTTTCTATATAATAAACACTATTCACAATATACAGGTAAAAAAATGAAAGACAATTCCAAAAGCAAAAAAAAATCTAAAAAACCAAAATTCAATACAAAAAAATTTTTATTTTATTTTTGTAGAATAATTCCAGCCCTTGTGCTTACTGCAATTTTTATTCTTCCAATGGGAATGAACAGTCTTACTCTTGGAGATTTTGAATCTACGGCTGAATTGCTAAAACCCTACCTTTATCCATTCTGTGGATATACAGGTCCAATTTTTAAATATCTTTCTTTTGGAATTTATTTTGTTCCATTTGCTGCACTTTTCTTACTTATCTCCATTTTTATAAAAGATAAAGTAAATCACATTTTATACATCATAACTTATCTGGCACTTACAGTTTATCTTTATGCTGCCGCATTCAGTTTTATGATTTATGCTAACACTCCAAGATGGTTTATTCTTTTACCAAAATATATTTACGTAATCTTTGGACTTACATTTGTTTTCCACCTTGCAATGTCCATTGAAGGTATTCTTGCACTTCGCCAGTTGAATCCTGAATTTGCTGAATACCGTGCAATTCAAAAAGAATCTAAACAGAAGATAAAATTTTCTATTAAAACAAAGGTTACTCTTACAATAATTGGAACTATTTCTGTAATCCTTGTAATATTTATGCTTTTGATTTTGAATATTTATAAAAAATCTTATACAGAAGCAATTAGTTCTATGGGCCGTGCTCAGGCAGAACGTTCTGCACATCTTTATGTAGAAGCAAACGGTCGTAACGATAAAATTTCTACATCTTTTACAGAACAGAAACTTTTGAACAGCTACGCCGCAACTCCTTTTGTGCGCATTGATATGATTACTCCTAAAAAGAAAATTCGTGCTGCCGATGGACTTTATCTAGAAAAGATTTATGACATGCTTAAAAACGGTTCGATTGTTGAAACTGAAGAAGAAATTCCAGAGCCAGAAGTTCCTGCAGAAGATATTAAAGTTACAGACATCCCTGCTTCAACTTCACTTCCAAATTCAACAGAAACCACAACTTCTCCAGCCCCTGCCACTTACGAAGCTGAAGTTCCAGTTGTAACAGAAGAAGCTCCTGTAGAAGAAAAGCCTGTTCGTAAAATTGTTTCAATTGTTGCCGGTGAAGAATCTCTTATAATCCCAGATTTCGATGAATTTTCTTATACAACTGCTGTAGGAAAAGTTAAAGATATTCCTGCAGAAGAAAAAGTAATTTCTGCAATTGATGCAATTAAATATGTTCAAATGTATATGGACGGTTCTTACAAAAAAGCACCTATAAAAGACGCTGCAAAGGGAACTTGCAAATACATGTATCCGGTTTATTTTGAACGGGAAGCTGGAAATCTTCTGGCAGGTTTTACAATCGTTACTTACTACGATGAACTGCTTATGAAGTCTTACTTCCACGCAAAAATTCTTGTATTCTCTTGGGCTATAATTTTCCTTTACATTGCAATAATTCTTTCTCTTCTCCTTGCAGATTTTATTGCAAATCCACTTTTGTATCTTAAAACTAATGTTCATAAATCTTCTGTTGCTTTGTCAGAGATTTTGGATGGCAACTCAAAGATTACAGCTTCAAATCTTGTATATACAGATTCCATTATTTCTAAAGACGAGATTAAGGATGTTTCTCGCGAAATTAAAAACATGGTTGGCATTATGAAAGGAATTATTCCGTATATTTCTTTCTCTACTTTGCAGGCAGCTGAAAAGGAAAATAAAAAAGCTACCAGTGCCAGAGACCTTTGTTTCTTGTTTACTGATATTCGTGGTTTTACAACTTTGTGTGAAAATAAACCTCCAAAAGAAGTTGTTGAAATCTTGAATCATTACCTTGATATTGAAACTGAAATTATTTTGAATAATGGCGGAGATATTGATAAGTTCGTTGGCGATGAAATGATGGCCTTTTTCTCTGGTCCTAAAAAGGAATACAACGCTTGTAAAGCCGCTATGGAAATTAGAGCTGCAATGCGAGAACAACAGCAGTTAGCCTTAACAGAAGGTGGCGATGTTATTCAGATGGGAATTGGAATTAACAGTGGTAAGGTAATTTTTGGTTCTGTTGGTTCACAAACTCGAATGGACTTTACTTCTATTGGTGATACAGTAAACCTTGCAGCCCGCCTTGAAAGTGCAAATAAAGCTTACGGTTCTAAGGCAATTATTACAGAAACTGTTTATGAAAAATTAAAAGACACATTTGTTTGTCGCGAACTGGACTTTATTACTGTAAAGGGAAAAACTGAACCTGTACGTATTTTTGAAATTTTACAAACAAAAGCTATGGCCAGCGACAAACTGTTTGATATTAAAGATTTGTTTGAAAAAGGTCTTGCTGCATACCGCAAACAGCAGTGGGATAAAGCCGAAGAAATGTTCCGACTCTGTAACGAAAAATACAACGATATGCCATCGGTAGTATTCCTGGACAGAATCGAACACTTTAAAAACAACCCACCTCCAAAGAAGTGGGATGGCGTTTTTGTTATGAAAATTAAGTAAGGCTATAATTGGAAATGCGTTAAAAAAGACAGTCCATCGCGACTGTCTTTTAGCATTCTCCATCGTTTTGCCTCCGAGGATTTATCCGAGGCTGAACTGTTAAGTTCTATGCTTTTACTGGGACACCACAACCTGCGTGGTCGTCTTCCCAGTTCTGAGCAAGTTTCATAATCTTTGCTTCACTGAACATTTTTCCTGCAAACTGCATACCAATTGGCATACCGTCTTTTGTGTTTCCTGCAGGAACGTTTACAGAAGGAATACGTGCAAGGTTTACGAAAGTTGTATACAAGTCTGAAAGGTACATTTCAAGTGGATCATCAACTTTTGAACCAAGTTTAAATGCAGCTGTAGGACAAGTTGGACACAAGATAATGTCATATTTTTCAAAAACTGCAGCAACTTCTTTCTGAATACGAGCGCGAACTGTCATACCTTTTTTATAAGTATCACCAGAGAACTGTTCAGAAAGAACGTAGTTTCCAATTACAATACGACGTTTAACTTCTGGACCAAAGCCTTCAGAACGTGTATCAACATAAAGTTCATCATAACCTTTCTGATTATCAACACGACGACCGTAACGGATACCATCAAAGCGGCTTAAGTTAGATGCAGCTTCAGAAAGAGCAATTACGTAATAAGCGGCAATTGAAGCATCAAGAATTGGAAGGTCAACAGTTTCAATTTTTGCACCTTTAGCTTCAAACCACTTGCGAGTTTCTTCAAAGCATTTTACAACATCAGGGTCTGCACCTTCTGTTTTAAGGAACTGAGCTGGAATTGCAACTTTAAGAGCTTTAAATTCATCTGCAGTAAGTGCAGAAAGATTTTTAAGAGCGTCAACTTCTGGCAAGTCTGCAGAAGTATCATCGTACATATCAACACCAGCCATAAGTGAAAGTGGCTCTGCAATATCAGCTGGAGTATGACCAAGAATACCTACCTGGTCTAAAGATGAACCATAAGCTACAACACCCCAGCGGCTCAAAACACCGTATGTTGGTTTAAGACCATATATACCACAGTAAGAGGCTGGAAGACGTACTGAACCACCAGTTTCTGTTCCAAGGCCGAACAAAGCCTGGTTGGCAGCTACAGCCGCCGCAGAACCGCCGGAAGAACCACCAGATACGTATTCGCGGTTGATTGGGTTACGAGTTGGGCCGTAGCTTGAATATTCAGTTGAAGAACCCATTGCAAATTCGTCCTGATTACAGCGGCCAAGGGCAATAGCACCTGCAGCTTCAAGGCGATTAATTACAGTAGCGTTATAAGGTGCAACATAGCCTTCCAAAATTTTAGAAGCACAAGTTAAACGGTGCCCCTTAGAGTTGATATTATCTTTATTTGCAAAAGGAATACCAAGCAAAGGTTTTTCTGCAAACAATTTATCTAAAGTTCCAGCAGCCTTTGCATCAGCAATTTCTTTATCTGCAGCTTCAGCCTTAGCCACAGCGTCTTCATAAATTTCAATAAATGCATTTAATGGAATTGGAGCCGAAGCATCTGATTCAAAAGTATTCTTAGCATCTGTAACAAGCTGAACACTTGTAACATTTCCTTTTTTTAATGCATCTCTAGTTTCTTTAATAGTAAAATACATAATCTTCAAAATCCTTAAAAAGAAAACCTGTTAGGTTTTTCATAATCCGTGTGACAATCACGGGGCGTTGCGGGGTGTCCCCGCTAGAAGGGGTAGCGAGCAACGCAGTGCGAGCGAGGGGAAGACTTTCCCCTACGCACCCTCTCCAAGAACCTTAGGTACCTGGAAGTAACCGTCCATAAAGTCTTTGCTTACTTTCTTTACATCACTAATTTCGAGACCTTCTACAACTGAATCGCCACGAAGTTTGTCTGCTTCTGTACGTGGGTATGCATCATATGGATTTTCACTATCGTCATATTTAGAGAGAATATCAAAATATCCAACAATGTCATCAACCTGTTTTTTCAAAGTCTCCATATTTGTACTTTCTGGAGACAAACGAGATAAATAAAGCAGATTTTCAAGAGTCTGCGCATCAATTTGTTTATGTTGTGTAGCCATAGAGTTAATTATATAGAAAAAAATAAGTTAAGTGAATATTAAAAGCATTTTGTATGGAAATTGAAGCTCAGGGGTTATGATTAAACATGGACTTTGCTCATTTTACCCACAAGAAGGGGGTATCGTTGCTTTTGTAGGTAATAATAAGGTGCTTAATTTTCTGATAAATGGCAAAATTACCTACAAGCTTGCGCTTTTTGATTTTTTGTAGGTAATGCAAAGTATCTTATCTATCTCTAAATGCAAAAATCTTACCTATAAGAATGTTAATTTTGCAATCTTGTGGGTAAAACCTGCATTTCCCTTAGGCATAAATGATGATTCTTGTTTCTAAAATTACCTACAAGAACCAAATTTTCAACTTTTGTAGGTAATTTTCAAAATCCAGAGATTTTATGAAATCATTTTTTCTACTATAATTACTAACAAGAGGTTTATATGAAGCAAAATTTTGGTCAGCAGACATTTATGTATCCTATGCCTGTTTTAATTATCGCAACATACAATGAAGATGGAACTGCAAATGCAATGAATGCAGCGTGGGGAGGAATTCATAATACAAATGAAATTGGAATCTGCATTGATGCAAGTCACAAAACAATGAAAAACATACTTGCTAAAAAGGCATTTACTGTTAGCATGGCAGATGTACCTCATATTGTTGCATGTGATTATGTTGGAATTGCAAGTGGAAATAAGGTTGAAAATAAAGTTGAAAAAGCAGGATTCACAGTTACAGCTTCCGAAAATGTTGATGCTCCAATCATTAATGAATTGCCTATGTGCCTGGAATGTCGCCTTGTAAGTTATGACGAAAAATCAGATTACGTTGTTGGAGAAATCGTAAATGTTAGTGCAGATGACAGCGTCCTAACTGATGGAAAAATTGATTTTGCCAAATTGCAGATTGTAACCTACGATCCTGTTGGACATAATTACGTTGCTCTTGGTAGTGCTGTTGCAAAAGCCTTTAGTGCTGGAAAATCACTTTAAGTAATTTTTGGCAATTTCCGCTACAACTTGGGAACTTAATGGTTTTTGCACCGTTTCCCAGGTTGTAATTAGCTTTTTACCAGAAAAATAACCACTTTTCTGATATAAATTCATTTTTTCCACAGCCGAGTTTACGTATTCCGAATTGTCCATCATCCCAAAGTGTTCCCAAACAATTTCTTTTCGCGTACGTGTATTTAAACATAAAAAGTCAGGGTATAGAGTTACCCTACCAACCTTCAAGGGACACTCATATTTAAAAGGAATATTTAGTCTGTCTAAAGTTTCTGCAATAATCACTTCTGACTTTGAACGCACCCTTAAACCTTTTGAGGTAAATAAAGCCGGCGAAGTTTCATCAAAAGCTTTTCCAGTATAATTAATACTCAACCACTTTGCAGCATAATTTTCATCCGACAAAGTTACCGGTGAAATCAGATTTTCACGTTGTTTTGAATACCCCTTACAAAGAGTCGACACATTCATTTTTTTCTGCTGCAAATAAAACCTCTCCATCAGCTTAAGCTCTTTTTTGGCAGTTTTAAGCAGCTTATAATCATAGGCCTGCTGCAATTTTTCCTTTATTTTGCCAGCTTCCTTTTGCAGTACATACCTGCCGTTAGTTTTGCCTCGTTCTGTAATAAAAAATTGCACGCACCCATGATTTTTCACCACTCGAATGTTTTCCGCAGGCTTTTCCGGCGGATTCTTCTCCAGATTGGAAACAATCGCCTTTATTTTTTTAATTCTCTCTCCAATTTCCTCTAAATACTGTGGGGGATTCAAAATTTCCATATACACTCCATATTAATATACGCAAAGATGATTAAAAAACGGAAATGCCAGACTGAAAAAAGATGTTTTTTACCTACAAGATGATTGAAATGCGGGTTTTGTAGGTAAAAATATCTGCATTTATTTGATTCACAGATGTACTTTCTTCTGTGTTTTACCTACAAAAAAAGGGTTTCAACAAGTTTGTAGGTAATTTTCTTTTCTATTCTTACCTACAAAAACGCAAATTCCCCAGTCTTGTGGGTAAAATATGATATAATAGGAGCCGAGGCCTTTTATATGAACAATTTTCAAATCGCAGCAATCTTTTCGGACCATATGGTTTTACAGCGAAATAAAAATATCTCCATATTTGGATATGCTAACAAAGATACAAAGGTTATCGTTACTCTAGAAGACTGTAATTCTAATGTTTTATCACAGAATACTGGCTGTTCGGCAAATGGCCGATGGGAAATTGTACTTGAAGCACAAAACGCCCAAAACAATTGCCAGATAACTGTAGAATGGAATTGTGGCGCTGAAAGTGGCAGTAAAACCTTTACAGATGTTGCCATTGGGGAAGTCTGGATTGCAGGTGGCCAGAGCAATATGGAGTTTGAACTTCAAAATTGTGAGGAAGGTCCTGCAGAGCTTGGAAGTGATGCTGACGGTGGAAGTGCTGCTCCAAATCCAAATGTGCGCTTTTACTACACAAATAAAATTGCCTGGAAAGACGACCATTTTTACCAGGCCGAAAAAAATACCTGCTGGCAAACCTGGGAAAGTGAAGGCCGCAAAGCCTGGTCCGCAGTTGGCTACTTCTTCGCAAAAAAACTTGCAGCAGACCTAGGTTGCACAGTTGGCGTAATTGGCTGTAACTGGGGCGGAACTTCGGCCTCTTGCTGGATGAACAAAGCTTATCTTGAAAAAGATTCAGAACTCCGTACTTACATTACAGAACAGGAAGAAGCAACTGCCGGAAAAACTATTGAACAGCAGCTGAAAGAATACGCAGATTACGAAGCGGATTTTGCAAAATGGAACGAAAAATTCAGCAAACTTTGGGAAAAAAATCATGGCATTACCTGGGCTGAAGCAGAAAAAATACTTGGAAAAAATCCATGGCCAGGTCCTCGTTCCTGCAACAACCCTTTCCGCCCTTCAGGCTTATATGAATGTATGCTTCAGCGAATTACCCCTTACACAGTAAAAGGTGTACTCTGGTACCAGGGCGAAAGCGACGACCACAAGCCTCAAATGTACGCAAAACTTTTTTCCACAATGATAGACAACTGGCGTTCCGATTGGAATGATGCAACCTTACCTTTTATTTTTGTGCAACTTCCTGTTCATCGCTACGAAGCCGACAAAGATTTTAAACATTGGTGCTTTATTCGGGAAGCACAGGAAAAAGTTCATAATACAATTAAAAACGCCTGGATGACTTGTGCCTTTGACCAGGGAAAATATAGCGACATACATCCAACTGCAAAAAAAGTTGTAGCAGAACGAATGGAAAAAGTTGCCCTTGCAAAAGTTTACGGCACAATATCTGCAAACCTTGCAATGGCCCCTACCCTAAAATCTGCAATTGCCCTTCCAGAAACTTCCAACCGCAAAGGTTCAATTACCCTAAGCTTCAACAATGCAGACACCGGTTTTGAACTTCGCCAGGATGAAACCCGCCTTGCCGAATTGAAAAAAATGGAAGCCCTCCAGGGAAATACAGTTCCAGAAGATTTTACCGCCTTTGAAATTGCAGGTGCCGACGGAATTTACTACCCGGCAGAATTTGCCTTTGGAGGCTCCGACGGAAAATTAAACACCATCAGCCTTTACAGCAAAAAAGTGCCAGCTCCAGTCTTTGCCCGCTACGGATGGTTTAATTATGGCCCAGTAACAGTTTTCGGAAAAAACGGCTTGCCTTTAGCACCATTTAGAACCTCTCAAAAAGATCAGCAGGCAGCAACCGAACATGCAAATATCCAGCAAATAATGACCGTATGAAAAAGCTGATTTATAAATTAACCTTTATTTTTGCAATCCTCCTTTCCACATCCCTTGCAACGGCACAGCCAGTTCCTGGTTCCTACTACGAATTTGTGGAAGCAACAAAGGATATGCCAGTTCAGCATGATAAAACAAAGCTCATAATCTACCGGCAGGAAAATAAAGGTGAAATGAATGATATCCGCTGTTTTCTCCGCCTTGAAGATGAAAATGGAAATGATGTAACTTACACCGCTGCAACCGCCACTTACGAGTGGATGAATATTCCGGACAAAGCCAATAACTACAAAAAGACCTATTACCTTTCTGGTGGAATGGCAATGCATCTTTCCCTAAAGCCCGGCAAATATAAAATCAGTTTTTACACTCCAAAAGATAAACAAAATAACTTTACCTACCCGGTTGAGGGCACCAAACCTTTTGAATGGAAATCTAACATTTTTGAATACGACACAGAAAACCCTGCAAAAGTGATTTTTCTAACTGCCACAACCAACGACAACGGCTTTTACAACGGTGGGTGGTTTATTCACTATAAAGCGCCGGTACAAAAATACTGATTTTCTGATATAATAAAACTAAGGAGCATTAGATGAATTTTAATGAAGTTTTAACAGCCGCAAGAGATTGCATTGGTAAATATTGTAAAGCATGCCCAGTTTGTAACGGCAAGGCTTGTGGAAATCAGATGCCAGGCCCTGGAGCAAAAGGTTCTGGAGACGGCGCAATTCGTAACTATCAGAAATGGCAGGAAATCCGCATAAACATGGATACCCTTACAGAAAATAAACCTGTTGATACAAGTCTTGAATTGTTTGGAAAGACATTTAAATATCCTTTCTTTGCAGGTCCAGTTGGTGCTGTAAATCTTCATTATGGCGAAAAATATGATGATATGAGCTACAACAATGTTCTGGTAGATGCCTGTGCAAAAGGTGGAATTGCAGCTTTTACTGGAGATGGAGCCGTAGCAAATGTAATGGTTTATGCCACAGATGCAATTAAAAAAGCAGGTGGAATTGGAGTTCCAACAGTAAAACCATGGAATCTTGATACTATCAAAGAAAAAATGGAAATGGTAAAAGCATCTGACAGTTTTGCAGTTGCTATGGATATTGATGCCGCAGGTCTTCCATTCTTAAAAAATATGACACCTCCAGCAGGAAGTAAAACTGTTGAAGAAATGAAAGAAATTGTAAAAATGGCAGGAAAGCCTTTCATCGTAAAAGGTGTTATGACTGTTAAAGGTGCATTAAAAGCAAAAGAAGCAGGAGCCAGTGCAATTGTAGTTTCAAATCACGGTGGACGTGTTCTTGACCAGTGTGCCGCAACAGCAGAAGTTCTTGAAGAAATTGTAAAAGCTGTAGATGGAAGTATGAAGGTTCTTGTAGACGGTGGAATCCGTACTGGAACAGATGTATTTAAAGCCCTTGCATTAGGAGCTGACGGTGTAATAATTTGTCGTCCATTTGTACCAGCAGTATTCGGCGGTGGAGCAGAAGGCGTACAGTGCTACATTGAAAAAATAGGCGCAGAACTTGCCGATACAATGGCAATGTGCGGCGCCCATTCATTAAAAGACATTACTCGCGATATGGTAAGAGCTTAATCTTACTAATCTTACATCTTATCGTAGAAATCCCAATCATAGCCGTTATCACCTTGCATAGCGGCTTTTTTTATTTCAAAATAAATAACTGAGTTTTTCTTTGTACTTAATGTAAAATCGCTTTTACCTTCCAAAACTGTAGTCTGGAACAAAGGTTTTGCAGAAGATTTCAATAATTCAGTCTGCTCAATAGAAGGATTTGAAGGCTCTCCTAAATCGTGCCAAAGTTTTGCAGGGTTACAGGTAGTTTCATCTACAGTCTGAGTAAGAAGACAGTTACGTCCCTTTAATTCTGGAAGAGAAATATTAAAATCAATTTCCTGTTCTTTAGTTTCCAAAGTCAGATTCCAGGCAATACCTTTGTAAGTTCCAGCTTTAGTTTTTACAATAACAATGTTTTTATCACGGTAAACACAAGCTTCTTCATCAGCTTTTAAATCTTTGAAGAACTTAAAGGTCCAGTAAGTTGGTTTTTGAATGCCACCGTTAGCAAGCAGACCAAAGCCACCGTAGAATGGAGTAAATGGAATTCCACGTTCTTCAAAAACATCGCCGAATGTCCAGTATGAATAGCCAGTTACATAATCACCAATTTCTGCAAGAGTTCTGGCAATGTAAGCAGCATTTAAGTTTGTATCATGCAAAGGACAGTTTGGAATATAAGAAGTATTAAATTCTGTGATGTAGAAAGGCAAATCTTTATAATCAGGGTAAGCATCTATAATCTTGCGGCAATTTTTAAGAGTATCTAGAGTTTCATCCAAATCCATTAACTTTGCATAACCGTAGTGTCCCTTATCAACTGGCAATTCGGTTGTGTAATGATGGCGAGTAATAAAATCAATTGGAGGCTTATTTTTTGTACAGAATTCCATAAAGCCCTTCATCCATTTTTCGTCGGCGCCACCACAAATTGCAGGCCCACCAACTCTAAATCTTTTGTCAACTTCCTTTACGGCCTTTGCAGTGCATTCATACAATTTAAAATATTCATCAATATCAGCATCTTTCCAGAAACCAGGGAGATTAGGCTCGTTCCAAACTTCAATTGGCCATGTAAGAACATCTTCCTCGCCGTAACGGTCCATTAAGTGTCGCAAAGTTGCCTTAACCAAATCGCACCATTTATTGTAATCAGCAGGAGGAGTTGTATTTCCCTTCCAATAGAAAACAGTCTGATCCCCAGATGCAAGTTTTTTTGGCATAAAACCAAGTTCAAGGAAAGGACGGATGTTTAACTCCAGGTAAGAATCCACAACTCTATCAAGATAAGTAAAATTATACTCTACAGATTTTTTACCATTTGCATCTGCATATTCCATGTATTCTTTGTAGTTTGGAAAATCCTGAGGCTTCTTTTCAAGGGCAGAAGTGTCATTATAAATCTGATAGATGCCCATATCGTCGCAAAATAAACCATGGCCACGAATAAACTTAAAACCGATATCCTTCTGAACAATTTTAAGCTGATCAAAATATTCCTTTGTAAGAGCAAGGCCCATACGTCCAGTTCCAACACAGAAATCTACATTATTATTGAATTTTACTTTTTCATTTCCATTTATGCTGATTTGATAATTCATTTTTTATAACTCCATCTGCATTTTGAATAAAAATATGCTTAAGATTAATTCGAAATATTAAATCTACATATTAATAAGTTAATTACTAATTTTTTTATAAAATGCTTCCGCTTTTATAAAAAATAAAACACTAAATCTTATTAATCTGCGTTTTAAGTTTTCGAATTAATCTTACCCTATAATAATACCCCAGAAACTCCCATAAAGAAATTGAAAAATTCTATATATTTATTGGATTTAAACTTTTACTTTAAAAAATCGAATTGACGATTTTCCTCAATATATGTAGAGTTAATATACGTTTAATCCCTCGCTAAACGGAAAGAGTTTTGTTGCACATGAACCTAGGCATGTGTTTTTAGGTTTCGGTCCCAGTTTAGGCCGATTTTTCGAATACAGATTTATCAAGTAAAATTCAAAATGAACAAATTAAATTTATCGCGCTACTTTAAAAAGTATGCCTTTTTGTATCTTCTGGCAACTTTAGCTATGACTGCCAGCACTTTATTGGATATGCTTGTTCCAATTTTAGTTCAGCATATTGTTGATGATGTATTAATTGCAAGAAACATAGATGCACTTACTTTCCTTTTATTTGGATTTTTATGTGTAGGTGTTGGCCGCTGTATTTTCCAGTACACAAAAGAATTTCTTTGCGACTACTGTGGAAGTAAAGTTGCCAGTGAAGTCAGAATTAACCTTTTCCAGAAGATTCAAAGTCTTTCAGCAAATTTCTTTGATGGAATAAATTCCGGAGAACTTATGAGCCGCGTAAAAGATGATGTAGACAGCATTTGGAATATTGCCGCCTTTATGGGAATTCTTATGGCAGAAGTTGTAATTCGAGTTATAACAACAATGTACTTTATGATTCGAATTAACTGGATGCTGGCAATTATTCCAATTATAGGAATGTTCCTTTCCGGAGTAATTGCAATTCTTATGGAAAAGAAACTGGATACACTTTTTGGTCAGATGCAGCAGGAAAATTCGGAATTGAATAATACAGCTGCAGAAAATCTGGCTGGTGTTAGAACTGTAAAGGCTTTTGCCCGTGAAGGATTTGAAATTGCAAAATTCCACAAGCACAATCAAAAGTTCTATGAAATCAACATTGATTTGAGCCGTGTTTTTGTAAAATACAATCCAATGATTCAGATGATTGCAAGATTGCTTTCTCTGTTCATTATGCTTTTAGGCGGTGTTTTTGTAATAAAAGGAAATCCTTTAAAAGGTGGCGAACAGCTTTCGATTGGTGAATTAATGGCTTTAATTCAGTACGTCGGAAATATGATCTGGCCAATGGAAATGTTAGGTTGGCTTACAAATGGAATTTCTTCTGCAAAGGCCAGCGTAAAACGTTTGAACAAAATTTACGCAGAGCTTCCAGAAATCAACGATGAATCTGAAATTGAAAAGAAAAATGCAGAAGATAAAACAGCTTTGGATCCAGAAATTTCAAATGCACTTTTTACATCAGATGATATTACAGGAAATATTTGTTTTGAAAATGTTTCTTACAAATCTGGAGACCGGGATATTCTTAAAAATGTAAATTTTGAAATTGAAGCTGGCAAGACTTTAGGAATTATGGGTGCCACAGGTTCTGGAAAAACTACTATCATCAATCTGCTTAAGCGAATGTACGATGTAACAGACGGCAGTATAAAATTAGATGGTGTTGATATTCGTGAGATTCCATTAGCCATATTAAGAAAATCAGTTGCCTGTGTAATGCAGGACATTTTCCTTTTCAGCGACACTATTGATGGAAATATTCGCCTTGGTGCAAAAGAAACAATGACAACTGCCCAAGTTCGACTTTCACTGGAAAAATCTCATTCGGCAGATTTCGTTGATAAAATGGATGAAAAAGAACAGACAGTTATTGGTGAACGTGGAGTTGGTTTAAGTGGCGGACAAAAACAGCGAATTACAATTGCCCGTGCCCTTGCCAGAAAAACTCCTATTCTTGTTCTGGACGATTCTACATCAGCTTTGGATACAGAAACTGAACAGGAAATACAGGGAGTACTTAGTGAACTTTCAGGTATGACAAAAATTATTATTGCCCACAGAATTAGTGCTGTAAGAAAGGCAGATAAAATTATTGTACTTGATAAAGGTGAAATTGCTGAAACTGGTACTCATGAAGAACTGATTGCTAAAAATGGCTTGTACAAAGAAACTTACGACAGCCAGTACAGCAACTAATCAGGAGAGAAAAATGGCAAATAGTTATAAACAGGATGAAGCCCAGGTAAAGAAGTCCAACTTCGAAACTATGCCTCGACTTTTTAAATATTTATTTAATTACAAAGGAAAAATTGCCGGTGTTTTTGGCTGTATGTTATTTGGTACAGTAATAGATTTAATTAATCCTTTACTAAACGAACTGGCAATTGACAAATACCTGGTGGCAGCTAATCTTCCAGGCTTTGCCCGCATTTGTATTTTAGGTGGAATTCTAAATCTTCTTGCAGTTTTGGCTATAAAACTTCGTATGTTCCTTATGGCTAAAACCAGTAACAAGGTAATTCAGGAGTTGCGACAGGAATTATACAATCATATTCAGGAACTTGACCTTAAATTTTTCGATTCCCGTCCATCTGGAAAGATTTTAGCCAGAATTATTGGTGATACAAACTCCCTTAAAGACATTATAGAAAATGCAATTACAACTCTTATTCCAAATATGATAACTGTAATTGCCGTAATGCTGATTATGTTTATTAAGAACTGGAGACTTGCCCTAGCCGCTCTTTGGACACTACCTTTCTTAATTGCAGGGGTATTCCTTATTTCTTTAATGGCAGAAAAGCATTGGAAGGCAAAACGACAGAAATCTTCCAATATGAATGCCTTTATTAACGAAGATTTGTCTGGAATTAAAATTATTCAAAGCTTCCGTGCCGAAGATGAAACAGATAAAACTTTCCAGCAGCTGGTTTGGGATGACCGAAAAGAATTTATCCGTGCTGTACGCTGGTGTGATGCCTTTGGTTCCTGGATTGATTTATGCTGGAGCTTTGGTTCCATGGCTTTGTACTTTATTGGAATTAAAATTCTTGGAATTGATAATGTTTCAATTGGTACTTATGTTGCCTTTGCCTCTTACGTAGGTATGTTCTGGCAGCCAATTATGAACTTAAGTAACTTTTACAATCAGTTTGTAAATGCAGCCAGCGGTGCAGAACGTATTTTTGAAATTATTGATACAAAAGCAGAAATTACCAGTCCAGAAGGAGCTCCACAAATGCCTCCAATTGAAGGTAAGGTTGATTTCAAAAATGTAACTTTTGGTTATACAGAGGATGTTGATGTTCTTAAAAACGTTGATTTTTCTGTAAAAGCAGGAGAAACAATTGCTTTGGTAGGACCAACAGGAGCGGGAAAATCTACAGTTGTAAATCTTGTAAGCCGTTTTTATGACATAAAAGATGGCCAGATTTCAATTGATGATAAAGATATTCGCACTGTTCAGCTGGAAAGTTTGCGTACCCAAATGGGTATTATGACTCAAGATAATTATATTTTTAGTGGAACTATCCGCGAAAACATTATGTATGGAAAACTGGATGCAACAGAGGAAGAAATGATTGCAGCCGCAAAAGCAGTACATGCAGATGATTTTATCAAGGATTTGGAAAAAGGCTATGATACAGAACTTACAGCACGAGGTGGTGAACTTTCCAACGGACAGCGCCAGCTTGTAGCTTTTGCCCGTACAATGCTTTCTAATCCACGAATTCTTATTCTTGATGAGGCAACTTCCAGCATTGATACAAAAACTGAGCTTCTGGTTCAGGCAGGAATTGCAAATATGCTTAAAGGCAGAACTTCATTTGTAATTGCCCACCGCCTTTCCACAATCCAGAACGCTGACAGAATCTTTGTAATAGACCAGGGCGGCATTTTGGAAAGCGGAACTCCAGCCGAACTGATGGAAAAGAAAGGGGCATATTACAATTTAAGGCAAGCACAATTTGCGTAGCAAATTGTAGGCATGGGTACAAGAAATTGACATTGTAATTCTAATTAGCGACCCATGCCATGCGCAGCTTTGCTTAAGCAAACTGCAGGCATGGGTACAAGAAATTGGCATTGTAATTCTAATTAGCGACCCATGCCACGCGCAACTTTGCGTAGTGCCAGGCAGAATTATTGTTCAAAATTTGATCTTGCGGTTGGAATGCTCAAGTCAGGGTGTTCACCGCTCCATCCTGATTGAGGCAATGTTGCAAGTCTGTGGAAATCTTCAGAAGAAAGTTCAAAATCAAAAATATTCATATTTTCTTTCTGATGTTCCATAGACTGGGCTTTTGGCAAAGGAATTGCACCACTCTGGTACACAAAC
>JAZLKI010000060.1:0-3791 GCA_045597485.1 Treponema sp. | reverse complement strand
GGTTGTAACTTTACTTCATGAACGTTTTGCTAACGGTGAGCTTCCTGTGGCAATGGTAAGTATGGATAACTGTTCACACAATGGCGACAAACTTTATGCTGCTGTTCGTGAATTTGCAGAAGAATGGGAAAATCGCGGCGTTTGTAAACCTGGTTTCCTTTCTTATATCAACGACGAATCAAAAGTTACATTCCCTTGGACAATGATTGATAAAATCACTCCTCGCCCAGATGCAAAGGTAGAAAAAATCCTTACTGATGACGGAATTGAACAGCTGGAACCAGTTATCACTTCTAAAAAAACTTATGTAGCTCCTTTTGTAAACGCAGAAGAAGTTCAGTACTTGGTAATTGAAGATAAATTCCCTAATGGCCGCCCAGAATTGGAAAAAGCAGGCTTGTATTTTACAGATCGAGCAACTGTAGACAAAGTTGAAAAAATGAAGGTTTGTACTTGTTTGAATCCTTTGCATACTTTCCTTGCAGTTAGCGGATGTCTTTTAGGATACACTTTAATTGCTGATGAAATGAAAGATGAAGATTTGCTTCGTCTTGTAAAACGTCTTGGTTATGAAGAAGGACTTCCTGTTGTAGTTGATCCTGGAATCATCAAGCCAAAGAACTTTATTGATGAAGTTGTAAATATCCGTATTCCAAATCCATTTATGCCAGATACTCCACAGCGAATTGCCTGCGATACTTCTCAGAAGCTTAGCATTCGTTTTGGTGAGACAATCAAAGGTTATCTTGCCCGCCCAGAACTTAGCGTAGATTCTTTTGAAGTTATTCCATTGGTAGAAGCTTTGTGGCTCCGTTATTTAATGGGAGTAGGTGATGATGGAAAAGCTTTTGAATTAAGCCCAGATCCACTTTTGAACGATGTTTGCCCTGTAGTTGCAAATGTTAAACTTGGCAAAAAGTTTGATGTTCACGCTACAGTAGAACCTCTTTTGAAACGTAAGGAAATCTTTGGTGTAGATTTGTACGAAGCTGGCCTTGGTGCAAAAGTTGAGGCCTACTTTGAAAAATTGACTAGCGGCGTTGGTGCAGTAAGAGCAACTCTGAAGGAAATTAAATAAAAAAAGGGGCTGTCTAAAAAGTTCAATTTGCGGTGGTTGAGCTTGTCGAAACCACCATATTAAGTGTAATGGTCATTTCGACAGGCTCAATGACCGCTACAGTTAATACTTATTGGACAGCCCCAAAAATCTTGGATTTAGTATGAAACAATTTTTAGATAAGGATTTTTTATTACAAACAGAAACCGCTCAGGCTTTGTATCATAAATATGCTGAAACTGAACCTATTTTTGACTTTCATAATCATCTTTCTCCACAGGAAATGTATGAAAACAAAACTTTGGGAAATCTTGCAAATGCATGGCTTGATCATGACCATTACAAATGGCGTGCAATGCGTGCTGCCGGAGTTCCAGAAGAATTAGTTACTGGCCATATTCGTTTGGATGGAACTGTAAAAAGCGATGACGAAATAAAATCGGTCATTGAGGCTCTCGAAATGACCAGTCGTGAAGAATATGATTACGAAAGATATCTTGCCTTTGTCCGCACTTTGCAGGGCTGTATTGGAAATCCACTTTACCACTGGAGTCATCTGGAACTTCAGCGTTATTTTGGAATTATGGAACCTGTAACAGAAGCGAATACAAAAGAAATCTGGGATAAATGTAATGCTCTTTTAGCAAAACCAGAGTTTGCTCCTCGCGGGCTTCTTACAAAATTGAATGTAAAGGCTCTTTGTACAACTGATGATCCTTTAGATACACTTGAATATCACAAAAAACTTGCTGCTGAATGGAAGGATGTTCAGGTTCGTCCATCTTTCCGCCCAGATTTAGCAATCAATGCAGAAAGTCCTGCTTTCCCTGCTTATATTTCAAAATTGCAAGAAATAACTGGCGTTCAGATTAAAACAATCGACGACATGATTAAGGCCTTTGGAATCCGTATGGATTATTTTAAGGCTTGCGGCTGTGTTGTAAGTGATCACTCTCTTGAAAATGATTTTTATATGCCAACCACATTTGACGATGTAAATTACATCTTTGAAAAAGCTTGGATTGGTAAAAAATTAAGACACGATGAATTGGCACAGTACAAAGGTTATGTATTACAGGAACTTGGAAAGCTTTATGCAGAAAAAGGATTTGTAATGCAGATTCACATTGGAGCTTTACGCGACCAGAATGGTGCAATGCTTACTTCTGCCGGTAAAAACATCGGTGAAGACAGTTTGCATGATTTTAATTACACTCCCCAATTAGGTGCAGTTTTAAACGGAATTTACAGTGAGCCCCTGAACCAAGTTCAGGGTGACAGAGCCGATAAATCTTGTCATGCTGAACTTGTTTCAGCATCTCCCAAGGTTATTCTGTATAATTTGAATCCAAAGGACAACGATGCTCTTGCTACAATGGCTGCAAACTTCCGTAACTGTGTATTTGGTCCAGCCTGGTGGTTCTGCGATCATAAAGACGGAATTGAAGAACAGATTCGCGTTTTTGCAAGAACATCAGTTTTAGGAAAATATGTAGGAATGCTTACAGATTCCCGCAGTTTTTTAAGCTACCCAAGACACGAATACTTCCGCCGTATTTTGTGCAATTACATTGGAAACTTAGTAGAAAACGGCGAATTCCCAAATGACGAAAAGTTACTGGGAGAGATGGTGAGAAATATAAGCTACAAAAATAGCGTGGAGTTTTTTAGTTAATTCGGAATGCGGGATTAGGAATTCGGAATTATGATTAATTAAAAATTAAGAATGCAGAATTAAGAATGAGGAAAAAGACCTCGCTCTGCATTGAAATAAAACTTCGGAAAAAAGAATTGGATTGAGGAATTAAAAAAAATATTCCGCATTCCGAATTCCGCATTCCGAATTTAAAAACGGAGTTTTTAAATGAACGATGTATTAAAAAAGATTGGTGAAACTGGTATTATTCCTGTTGTTGTTTTGAATGATGCTAAAGATGCTGAACCTTTGGCAGAAGCTCTTGTAAAGGGTGGACTTCCTTGTGCTGAAGTTACTTTCCGTACAGCTGCAGCAGAAGAAAGTATTAAATTAATGTCTAAAAAATTCCCTGAAATGTTTGTAGGTGCTGGAACAGTTCTTACTACAGAACAGGTTGACCGTGCAATTGGTGCAGGTGCTAAATTTATAGTTAGCCCAGGTTTCAATCCTAAGGTTGTAGAATATTGTATTAAAAATAATTACCCGGTTTGTCCTGGAATTATGACTCCAACAGAATTGGAAATGGCACTTGGCTTTGGCCTTGATGTAGTTAAATTCTTCCCAGCCGAAAATGCCGGTGGTCTTAAAATGATTAAGGCAATGGCTGCTCCATACACAATGATGAAGTTTATGCCAACTGGCGGTATCAACGCAACAAATGTTCGCGATTATCTTGCCTGTGACAAAATCTTAGCTTGCGGTGGCAGCTGGATGGTTAAGGGGGATTTAATTTCCGCTGGCAATTTTGCTGAAATTGAGAAATTGGCTGCTGAAGCTGCGGCAATAGTTCGTGAAATCAGAAAATAATTCGGAATGCGGAATTAGGAATTCGGAATTGTGAGAATGCCTCGCTTCGCTGGCATTTTTTGAATCGGGTTTTAGGGCAGAGCCCTAGGAGAAGGGGTAGCGGAAAATACGGTGGTTGAGCTTGTCGAAACTACTGTATTTGAAGCGAGGGGAAGGCTTTCCCCAATATAAAATAAAATTAAATATTGAAAAATAAATTTGGACAACGGAAAACGAATGTGAAATTAAAAA
>JAZLKI010000059.1:0-22874 GCA_045597485.1 Treponema sp. | reverse complement strand
TACAGTACCAGTTTTTGGGTTAGGCATAAGACCTTTACGACCAAGAACCATACCGAGACGTCCTACATCTTTCATCATATCAGGTGTAGCAACACAAACGTCAAATTCGAGCCATCCACCCTTTACTTTTTCGATGTATTCTTCACCAGCATAAGCTGCACCAGCATCCAAAGCTTCTTTTACTTTGTCACCTTTACAGAATACCAATACTTTCTTTTCGCCACGGAACTGATTTGGGAAAACCAATGTATCGCGAACAGTAGCATTTTTTTCAAGACGAAGTGCAACATGAGCTTCGATTGTTTCATCGAATTTTGCAAACTTCATATCCTGAACCATTTTAGCAGCTGAAGCTAATTCATATTTCTTTGAGAGATCATATTTTGCAGCTGCTGCATTATATTTCTTTCCATGTTTCATATTACTGCTCCACCTCTACGCCCATACTGCGTGCAGTACCTGCGATGATTTTTTTAGCTGCTTCAATATCATTAGCATTGATATCTGGCATCTTTGTTTTTGCAATTTCTTCAAGAGCTGCTGCAGACAAAGTAGCAACTTTGTCACGAAGTGGGTTACCAGAACCTTTTTCGATTTTAACTGCTTTCTTAATGAGAACAGCTGCAGGAGGAGTCTTAAGAATAAATGTGTAAGATTTATCCTGGTAAACAGTGATTACAACAGGAATAATAAGACCGCGTTCCATTGATTTTGTTCTATCATTGAATTCCTGAACAAATTTTGGTGCTGAAACGCCGTGAGGTCCAAGAGCTGGTCCGATTGGAGGAGCTGGTGTAGCTGCTCCTGCAGGACACTGCAACTTGATAATAGCTGAAACCTTTTTTGTAGCCATTTTTTGTTTCTCCCAATTATGGTATGTAAGTATCATATAGATATCTTACTAACGAGATGCCTATGTCCAACGGACTTACACCTCTCCCAAAGACAGGATTAACTGGTTTATGTTTGGGACACAAACCCCTGAATTTGCAAAGATCAACGTAAGACTTACGAAGCTTTTTCTGCCTGCAAGAAACTTACTTCTACTGGTGTAGGACGTCCAAAAATCTGAACTTCTACACTCATTTTTTCTTTTTCAATATTAATTTCTTTTACTGTACCTGTGAATGAAGCGAATGGACCATCATTAATTTTAACAACATCTCCAACGCTGAATGAATGACGTACATGTACCTGTTTATCACCCTTAACAACACCAGCCTTCTGTAAAAGATTCATTGCTTCATCTTTTGTAATTGGCATTGGACGTGTAGTACGATTAATATTTCCAACAAAGCCTGTTACACCCTGAATGCGATACAATTTTGCACATGTATCTTTCCAACCAACTTCTGGAAGATCCATTTCAAGCATAATGTAACCAGGAAGAAATTTATTCTTACGTGTACGTTTTTTACCGTCTTTGATTTCAACAACTTCTTCTTCTGGAACTTTTACATCCAAAACAACGTTTGAATCAATTTCGTTTTTTTCCAACAATGATTTGATGGTACGTTCGATTTTTCCTTCATAGCCTGTGTAGGCATTAAGAATATACCAATTTCTAGACATTTTTCCGTCCTTATTTCATCAAGATGCGGAACAATTCTGTGAAGCCAAGGTCAAGTAATCCAAGTACTAAGGCTACAATAATTGTAGAAATAATAACAACCTTAATTGAAGAAATAACATCTTCTTTTGTAGGCCATACTACTTTCTTCAACTCTGCTTTACTTTCTTTAAAAAACTGAATTACTTTAGCCATAACACCTTTTTCCTTAAAAATCAGGGCAGGCAGGATTTGAACCCACGACAGGCGGTTTTGGAGACCGCTGCTCTACCAGCTGAACTACTGCCCTATATATTTATAACTGCTGTTTCCAACAGTAAAAATATCAAATTAAATTTTGTTAGCAAATATTATTTTGCTTTTGTTTCTTTATGAAGAATGCTCTTTTTACACCATGGACAATACTTCATTTTTTCCAATTTTCCAGTGATGTTTTTGCGGTTCTTGTAAGTAGTATAATTCTTTCTCTTACATTCTGTACACTGCAAAGCGATGATTTCAACAGCACCCTTTTTCTTGCTTCCCATATTTATCTCCTAAATATAATTCACTTCAAAAGTTTTCTAGCCCATGTGCGGAATCGGACCGCAGACCTCCACATTACCGATGTGGTGCTCTACCAACTGAGCTACAGGGGCATCTGCAGAATTCCACACTATTTATAGAAAACGTGCGTTTTAAGACTATAATTCAAGAACAATTTTTAGTCAATAAATTCACTTAAGAATTTATAACAAATTTGCTTGTTTTTTTGAATTTCTAGATATTATCTTATACTTATGGTACTATATCACAAAAAGAGGGAAAAATGAATACAGATAAATTAATTGATGGCATTCTTGAATCTTATGACAAATATGGACTTATAAACCGTAACGATGCCGAAAACTTTCCAAACAGACAAAACGTTGTAGCTGTTCTTTCAGATTTGCAGACAATCATTTTTCCAGGCTTTAAAAGTGCTGAAGACATTAACCCTACCAACATACGATATGTTATTGGCCAAAAAGTAAACAGCGTTATTTCTAACCTTACAAAAGAAATTCAGAAAGCCCTGACATACAGTTATAATCTTTCTAAAACTGGACCTGCAAACATTTCTGATACACAGTGCTTTAAATTGGCAGAACAGGCCGCAATTTCATTATTAGAAGAAATTCCTGAATTAAGACGAAAAATTCAATTAGATACAATTGCAGCTTTTAATGGTGACCCTGCTGCAAAAAGTAACGAGGAAGTAATTCTTTCATACCCAGGATTAGAAGCAATTCTTGTATACCGCATTGCACATTTCCTCTATAAAAATGGTGTTCCAGTTATTCCCAGAATTATGAGCGAACACGTTCATGGTAAAACAGGAATTGATATTCACCCTGGTGCTACTATTGGAGAATCTTTTTTTATTGATCACGGAACTGGTGTTGTTATTGGCGAAACTTGTATTATTGGTAATAACGTAAAAATATATCAGGGTGTAACTTTAGGTGCATTAAGTGTAAAGAAAAATCTTCAGAATAAAAAGCGACATCCAACTATAGAAGATAATGTAACTATTTATGCAAATGCTACAATTCTTGGTGGCGATACAATTATTGGTGAATCATCTGTGATTGGCGGTAACACTTGGGTAACTGAATCTGTTGCTGCAAACACAATTATTACTCAGGCATAAAAAAAACAAGGTTCCCAGACAGTAACACTAAAAGGGAACCTTGCCGTCCAGCGTTGCTGGACATCGGAGAGAGTTTATCAGCTTATTTACAAGCTATATTTAATATACTCTTCCGTAATTCAGTTGTCAACATATTTCTGCAAAATTATAGAGGTTTTTCATGGCTAAAAAAAATGGATCCATAAGTTACAGATGTAACAAATGCGGTTATTCACAACCAAGATGGCTTGGACGATGCCCGGAATGCGGTGAATGGAATTCTCTTGAAGAAATAATAATTGATAAAAATAATATTACTGCAGCTGGTCGTGGCAGTGAAAAAGTTGAAAAACAAAAACCTGTAAATCTGGATTCTGTAACAGCACAAACTAATGCAAGACTTTCTACTGGCATTGATGAATTTGATAGGGTACTTGGTGGCGGCGCAACAAAACGTTCTGCAATTCTTCTTGGCGGAGAACCTGGCATTGGAAAATCTACACTGCTCCTTCAGACAATTGCTTCTATAGCTTCGCAATATAAAGATAATAAAGTTTTATATATTAGCGGTGAGGAATCTTCGGGACAAATTAAAGAAAGGGCAGAACGATTAAATCTTGATTGTAAAAATATCCAAATCCTTTGTACTTCTCGCCTTGAAGATTCATTAGACGCATTAGACTCTATTAATCCAATCTTTGTTATTATTGATTCTATTCAAACTATTTATTCTGCCGAAGCAGGTCTTATTCCAGGAACTGTAAATCAATTAAAATATTGTGCCAACGAGTTTATTTCCTGGGTAAAAGAAAGAGATTCCGTTTTGATTATGACAGCTCATGTTACAAAAGACGGAACAATTGCCGGTCCTAAGTCTATGGAACACATGGTAGATACTGTTATTTCTTTTGAACGAAACAATGATGATATTCGTTTCCTGCATGCACAGAAAAATCGATTTGGTTCTGTTGATGAAATTGGAATTTTCTGCATGACAGGCACTGGTTTATATCCTATAAAAGACCCTTCAACTCTTTTCCTTACAAAACGTGAAAATATTCAGCCTGCAGGGGTTGTATGCACTCCGGTATTTGAAGGTTCCAGAATCTTTATGGTTGAAATTCAAGCATTAACTGTACCTGCAAAAGCATCTTCTTCACGTATTTACAGTGAAAAAATTGATTCGGGAAGAGTTGCAAGAATTGCGGCCGTTATTGAAAAAAAATGCGGCTTAGTTTTTTCTGATCAGGATATTTATGTAAATGTAGCTGGCGGCATTAGATTAAGCGAAAGTTCAATAGATGGTGCAATTGCTATGGCGCTTTATTCTGCAAGAACCGACTTACCTGTAAAATCTGATTATGCAGTTTATGGCGAGGTAAGTCTTGCAGGTGAAATTCGACCAGTAACCAAATCTTTACAAAGACTGCACGCCGCACAGAATCTTGGGTTTAAAAATGTGGTTTGCCCAGAAAAAGATGCTGGCGGAATTAAAGCAGAAAACATCAAAGATATGGTAAAAATAATTTTTACAAAATAATTTTATAATGGTTCATTAAAGTTACATGTGTCATTTTAAACTAATATTTTGTATCAAAATGACACATACTCTTTATAATTACCAGAAAAAATGATTCCTTTCTACTACGTTAAAATTAACTGAAATTCTTAAAAATACGCTTTAAATCTATAATTTTATGAAAATTTTCAACTTGGCACAAAACTTGCTATATATTATATGTAAGCTTAATAAATCAACTTACATAAATTAATATATATAGAGGTACTACTATGAACGAACTTTCATTTTTTGACTCACTTTTCAACAATGTTTTGGGTAACACACCAAGTGTTATGTATTCTAATGCTTGTACACCTAGAGTAGATGTAAAGGAAGAAAATGATTCTTACTCTTTAGAGATGGAATTGCCTGGTCGTTCAGAAAACGATGTAAATATCGAACTGGATCATGAGACTCTTACAATTGCCTCTAAAGAATCTGAACCTGAAAAGAAAGAAGACTGCAAAGAGAAAAATGGTTGCCGTTACATCTTAAAAGAAAGACGAAGCAGCAATTTTGAACGTCGCTTTACTTTGCCAAATGATGTTAATTTTGATTCTATTTCTGCAAACTTCAAGAATGGTGTTCTTACTATAAAGATGGATAAAAAGCCAGTGGAAGCACCTAAAAAGATTTCTATTGAAGCTTGCTAAAAATTAGATATCCTGAAAGATTGAACCGAAGTGTTTCAGATAGTCAATGAACGAAGCGTAACTGCAGATTACACAGATTACAAACAATACATAACCTGCTATCTGAAGCACTCCGAAACATTCTGGAATCACATTTAAACGAACTAAAAGTTCAAGGAAAACAGCATAAAATTCTGTAACAATATACATTACAGTTTTAAACTTTCCACCTTTACGGGCAGCAATAGCTGTTCCTTTACTTGCCGCAACCATTCTTAAAAAGTTCTGAGAAAATTCACGGAGCATCAACAAAACAAAAATGTAAATTGGTGTATAAGAAATTCCTTCTTTATAAGAATATAAAAGACACGCAAAAGAAGTAAGATGAAGTATTACATCTGCGAATGGATCAAAAAGTTTTCCAAAATCACTTACAACATTATGCTTTCTTGCATAGTGACCGTCGAGATAATCTGTAAACTCTGCAAAAAGCAAACATGGAATAGCAATTATCAAAGATGCAGCTGCGAATTTCCCTGTCCAAATTGGAATAAAATACAACAAAAAGAAAATTGGAGCAAAAATAATTCGTGTGAAAGTAAATTTATTAGATAATTTCATATATATAAAGTATCCATAATCTAAAACAAAAGTCAAGGATAGGTAGTACTAACGGAATGATTTAAAATCATGAACAATACTAACTGCCGATTTTACTTCATACCCTTGCATTTCTTTCTTTATTATCTGTAAAGCTTCTTCTACCACAACAGGTGAATCTGAAACTCCATGCAAAATAACAGTATTTCCTTCGATTGAAGCATGCATAAATTCTATATTCAAATGATATTCCATAGAAAGTTTATTAACCACAACCTGAGCCTTGATTAATTCTTCTATCATTTTACTTCCAGCTTCTTCCTGCTGAGCAGTTACATTCTGTTGCACCATTTCTGCAATAATTTGAGCTGCCTTTTCTTCGGTTAAAAGACCTGTATTTAAAATGGCATGGAACATTGTATCATCATTAATATCAACATTATAAAAACTTGAGTGGAAGCCTGCTCGATTATTATCACTTTCTTGAATTCTCTGAAGAGCCTGTTTTTCATTCCAGTTAAATTCATCCATCAATCTTTTAATACGAGTTTTTTCATCGGCAATTAAACGCACAGAAATATTATTTGGAATATCATGTAGGATTGCAAAAGCGCCTCGACCAATAATAACAACATTCTGTTTAGCTGCAGCCTCAAGAATTGCATACTGTACGTAATTAAAATATTCATCGCGATCTTTTGTTAGAGAAGCAAAAAATCCTGGTTTACGTTCATCAAACTTAAGGAGTTTAGATTCCGGAAAACCTAGCTCAATAATCTTTTTTTCAATTTCTTTTCTTGTAATAAATTTATAACCCAATCTTTCTGCCAAAGCTGCAGCTACTTCATCTCCATGTGCAGCAACTTGTCTTGCAATTGTAATGATAGCCATAGTATTTACCCCTTGAAAAAAATGATGAATTCTATATAAATGATAAATCGAGATTATAAATCTGTCAAAAAATTAGGGATAAAAAAATGAAGAACTATTTCACTTGCGAAGATGAAAAACTTAAGTGGCAAACAGGCGAATCAAAAACCTTATTAAAAACCGTAGTATGCGATGTTACTTCGAATCACAATACCTCTGCATCTGGAGTGGTAGGCGATTATATCATTTTTAATGCGCCAGACTGGGTGATTGTAATACCAGAATTAGACGGAAAATTTCTTATGGTAAAACAATGGCGCCATGGTTCAAAGTGCTTAAGCGTGGAATTTCCTGGTGGAGTAATTGATAAAGGTGAAGATTCGGAAACTGCTGCAATTAGAGAACTAAAAGAAGAAACTGGATATGTTGCAGGAAAAATTACAAAACTTGGCAGCGTAAACCCTAACCCTGCATTATTCAATAATCAAACACATATTTACCTTGCAGAAAATTTGACAAAAGTATCTGATCAGGAATTAGACAGCGATGAATTTATAAATTTTATGGAATTGCCTGTAGAAGAAGTAATAGAAGGAATAGGTACACCACAGTTCCCACATGCAATTATGGGAACTGCAGTTGCACTCTATCTTAAGAATAGGAAATAATTATTTTCCGTATGCTTCGTAAGTCTTTTTTGGATCGTAAGTTCCAGAGCGATATTCACCTGTAAGGCTTGGAATTTTCATTTTCATACCTGGGTGGATAAGGTTTGGATCTTCTGGTTTTGGCATATTTGTTTTATTAGCCTGATACAAGTTTTCCCAAAGAAGTGGGTTGTTGTAAACATAAGGACGACCAGAAATATTCCAGTAACAGTCTTTTGTTTCAGCCCATGGTTTAACGATGTAATATTCTGGAAGTGGAGTTACTTCTCTTACACCATCCAAAGCTGCAAGTGATGCTCTAGCATATTCCAAAGATTTTACGTAATCTTCAGATTCGAAAGCTGATTCTGCATTAGCGAGATTTTCTTTTGCAGATGTATAAGCCATTGGGAATGTATGTGGTGCATCAATTTTTTCTGCCCATACAAGCTGATTTTTAGCCATCTTGATTGTATCTTCAGCATTTCCTCTAGCCATCATCATCTGGATGTATGCTCTTGATAATTCTGCATTTTCTTCAGCCAATTTTGAATATTCAACGGCTACATCATATTCGCCGGCATCAAGTGCACTTTCTGCCTTTTTTGTATATTCATCAGCCAATTTCTGATATGTATTATTTTTGTAACTAACTGCAAATGCAGAAAGTGTAAGGAATGTTACGAATAAAACAGCAAATAACTTTTTCATAATTATTCATCCTCCTCTTCGTTGAGTTCTTCTGCAATGTCAGCTTCTGCAGTTTCTGGATCTTCATATTCATCTTCATCAAGAAGTACTGCATCTTCATCTTCGATACCATCAACTGGTTCTGTGATTGGAGCTTTTACGTCTGCTTCTTCAGCAAACTTAGCACTTTCTGCAACTCTCTGTTTTGCAGCAGCAATTGCAGCTTCTGCAGCAGCACGTTTTTCTGCAACGTCTTCATACAAGTCTAAGAAAGAATCTTTTGCTTCGCCATACAATTCAAGAGCACGTTTTGGATTCTGCATTGAATATGAAGCATCGCCTTTCTGAAAAGTATCTGCAGCAGCTTTGTATTCGTCACGACGAGCAACACCAGCTTTTACACTGTCTGCCTTTTTCTTAGCATCGTAAGCAAGTTCACGTTCTGCTTTTGCAAGTTTTTTATGTGCTACAGTAAGAACAGTATTGAAATGTGAATAAGCTTCTGCAGCAGTTGCAAATACAGTTTCGTTATCTACATCGCCACTTTCATAAACAGCTTCTACGGCAGCAAGGCATTCAACACCTTTGTCGTAATCTGCCTGTGAATATTCAGCATATCCTTTTTCATCAATTTCGTTCTTTGCTGATACAGCTTTACAGTAATCTGCTAAAAGTTTATAACCCTTCAAAAGTTTTAGAGAATTATCATCAAGACTAGGGTCATCTTTAAATTTGTTATACAACTCATCAAGTGCCTTTAACTGTTCAGGAGCAATTTTTTCTGCTCCAGCTTCAACAGCAGCGTTTCTCGCATTGCTGAGCTGTGCCATAATGTCATCTACATCATTTATTGATGTATCTTCATCTTCTACAGTAGGTTCTGTATTATCTGCGGGAGTTTCAACTACTGGAGCTTCTGGTTTTGGTTCTTCTGCTGCAGGTTTAGATCCACAGGAAATAAAGAACAAAACAGAGATCATTGTAAGAAGTGATAAAACTACTTTCTTCATATAAACCTCACTTTTGATTATATAGAATTCATTTTACTATAATTTTCGTAACTATACAACGATAATATAAGTAGGACTGATATACTAAGGAGTTTTAAAATGGCTGATGATTTTTCTTTTGAAATTGTAAAAAATATTGGTACTTTAGGCGAAGGTAAAGGTGGATGGAATTTAGAGCTTAACCTTGTATCCTGGGGTGGAAGACCTGCCAAATATGATTTAAGAAGCTGGTCTCCAGATCATCAGAAGATGGGAAAAGGTTCTACATTTTCTGCAGAAGAGCTTAAAAGTTTAAAAGACCTTCTTAACTCTCTTGACTTATAGCAGCTATTTTTGCGCCTTTTTTTACAACAATCTCGTATATTAACTTTTGAAGTAGCACATCTTCCATAAGTGATCCACCAGAGCGAATCTCCATATCTATGGAAGATAATTCTGCCAAAACTGCTGCAGTCTGACCAACTGTCCAAACTTTTGCTGCATTTCTATATTGCTTTTGCATTGTTTTAAAAGGAACTGCAGATTCCCCTTCTTTATGCCAGGCCAGAAGTTTTCGAAAACAGGAAGTAAGCCCTGCTATTATCATTACAGATGAATTGTCTTTTGAAAGGCGAATTTTCTGCAAAATAGAAAGACATTTTTCCAATCGAATTTCAGGTTTAGTTGTACAGTCTGCCATTTGATTAAAAAGTGTAAAAGCAGTTTCTTCACGGTCATGTGTAAGGATTTTTTCTACATCTTCTTCTGTAATCTGATGTTCTTTTGGGAAACATACAAAAAATCTTGAACATTCATTTTTTAATGCCTGAGTATTATTTTCAACCATGTCCAGAATTAACTGCGCAGCTGAAGATTGAATATAATATCCGTTTTTGCTGAAGTATGACGTTACCCAAGGAAGCTTTTTATCATCAAACATTTCCCAGCATTTTTTTCGATTTGCAGGGGGAATTAATTTTTCAAGTTTAGAATCAACAGTAACTTCATCTGAAATAAGAATTAAAACCGAAGATGGATCTGCGTTTTCTATCCAGTCGGCAACCATCTGCACATCATCTTTTGTTTTAATTAATTCGGCATTTTTACAAACAACACATACCCCGTCGGAAAATAAAGTTCCACTCTGGAGAATAGTCATTACCTGATTCAAAGGAGTTTCGAGAAGATAATAAGAATGTTCATCGATTTCACCGAACTGTTTTTTCTGGGCATTTTTTACAGCATTTACTGCATCATTTCTATCGCCAAGTTCTGGTCCGGTAAATAAATAGATTGGTTTTTCTTTTGCCATTATTAGTATGTTCTTACGATATTAGAAAGAATTCCTACGATTCTTACATCTGTACAATAAATAGCCTGGAAATCAGGATTTTCTGGCTGTAATCTTACACGTTCAGCTTCTTTGTAATAACGTTTAAGAGTAATTGCATCATCAATAACAGCAACAATAATCTGACCATCAATTGCAGAAGAAGCCTGTTCTACAACTGCTAAATCGCCATCAAGGATTCCAGCATTAATCATACTCTGCCCACGCACACGAAGGGCAAAATAACTTTTTCCTGGTCGAACAAATGGTTCTGTAAGATTTACATAGCCATCTAAATTTTCTTCACTTAAAAGAGGTTTACCAGCAGCAACAGAACCAAGAACAGGAACTTTTCCAACAAACATTTCTGGTTCTTTTTCTCTACAATCTGATAAAACACGAATTGAACGGGCACGTTTCTGACTTTGTGAAAGATACCCCTTCTTCTGGAGGGCAGCGATATGATCCTGTACTGCACGAAGAGAAATATCAAAATGAGTACTAATATCTCTTACTGTAGGAGGATAAGAATTTTCATCCGTATAGTTAGAAATAAAAGTTAATACTTCTTTCTGTCTTTCGGTTATTTCTTTCATAAACTACCTCGTTAGATTTTCGTGTTTTTACTCTTCCTCGAAACGAGAATTGAATAACTCTTCTATTACTGATGCTGCTTCTGATTCGTCAGCGCCTTCGCATCTAAGAGTTAATTGAGTGTTGTAACCAGCACCCATTGCAATTACACCCATAATTGATTTTGCATTTACAGTTGCATCATCTTTTGTAAGTGTAATTTCGCTTTCAAATTTGTTTGAAGTCTGTGCAATAATTGCTGCTGGACGAGCATGAATACCAGCGCGGTTCTGTACAGTTAAAATCTTTTCTACCATAATTTTGTTCCTTTGCAGTTTTACTGCTTATATTTTTAATACGAATCGTCAGTTCCATCGTAAGCAGTCTGAGCTTCTCCAGTTTCAATCCACTTAAGAACATTCTGATTAAAGTCTTTAGCTGAATTGTAACCCATATTTTTTAGACGCTCATTCATAGCGGCTGCTTCAATAATAATAGGAAGGTTTCGTCCAGGACGAACAGGAATTTCAATAATTGGAACTTTTACTCCAAGTAATTCCTTATACTTTTGTTCAGTACCAAGTCTATCATAAGCCTTACTTGCATTCCAGTCTTCCAACTGAACAATAAGCTGAACTTCCTTCTGATCGCGAATGGCACCAACACCATAAAGCTGTGAAATATTAATAATTCCAAGCCCGCGAATTTCCATGTGGTGGCTGATCATTGTATTAGCACCACGTCCAAGAATAATATTACCATTAACACAACGAATTTCAATAATATCGTCGGCAACAAGTCGATGTCCACGTTCTACAAGTTCAAGGGCTGTTTCGCTCTTACCAACACCAGAGTGCCCATTTAACAAAATACCAATACCGTATACTTCAACCAAAACTCCATGTAAAGTTTGATGTGGAGCAAACTGATTTGAAAAAACTCGAATAATACGTTTTGAAAATTCCTGAGAAGTTAAACTTGTCTGTAAAATAGGAACACAATGCTCTTCTGCAATCTGTCTAAAATCTTCTGTTGGTTCAAGATTGTAAGAAAATACACAGCATGGAATATCGGAATTAAAAAAAGTTTTAATAGGCTCAATATTACCTTCTTTCTGCAATTTTTGAAGGTACGCTGTTTCGCCACGACCAAAAAGCTGCAATCTGTTAGCTGCAAAAGCTTCGTAAAATCCAGAAAGAGCAAGACCTGGTCTGTTTATTTCGGCAACAGTAATGGCACGAGGAAGCCCACGACGTCCTGCAATACATTTAAAATCAAGGGCATCGTGACCAGATAATTCAAGATCGAGTAAATCTAATACGGTGAATTTCTTATCTGCCATTTGAAAATACTATACACAGTATAGGATATTATTTCAATATAAAATTTGTTTTTCCAGTAATACCGTGTTACTATTTAGTTGATGGGAAAACAGCTACTTGCAAAAGTAATCTGTTTACCCATAAGGAGATTTATATGACACCAACAATTAATGCAGTAGGGTTTACCTTAGACGAAAAAGAATCAGACATGATAGATAAAAAACTTAAGAGAATTGCTTTTGCAGATGATTTAATCGTTGATTTATCAATTAAGATTAAACATGACAAAGCATATTCTTTTGATACAACAGTTCATTTTAAGTGGGGAACACAGGCTCATGTAACTGGCGAAGATTATGACTTTGCAGCAGCCCTCAATAAAATGATGGATGTACTTGATAACAAGATTAAGAAGGAAAAAGATAAAGTTCAGGAAAAATAAACTGATCTTAAAACTTAAGTCTTAATTCTTAACGCCCGTAGGAATTGCGTATACCAAGTTGATTTCGGTACTTTGCAACTGTTCTACGGGCTATTTTTATGCCCTTTTCATTAAGCAAAGTAGCAAGTTTTGAATCGGAAATTGCAGAATCCTTATATTCATCTAAAATCTTCTGAATGTGGAGTTTAATTACTTCTGATGAAACTTTTGTATCTGAATCTTCCTGCTCAACGCCAGAACTGAAAAAATAACTGGCAGGATACAAGCCCCATTCGGTTTGAATATATTTACTTCCTTTTCTGGCTGCCATTCTGGAAACTGTAGATTCGTGTACTCCAATCATTTTGGCAACTTCTCTTCTTGTAAGGCCTTTTAATTCTCCAGGGCCGGTTAAAAAGAATTTTTTTTGCGCACTTACAATTGCACACCCCTGCAAAACAATGGAAGATTCTCTAAATGCAAGATTTGAAATAATATCCTGAGCTTTCTGGTAATTTTCTTTGTCGAATGAAAAGGCATCTGAAAGTTTTAGTTCAGGTAAAACTCCAGAGGCATATTTTACCTGAAAGTGGCATTTTGAATCACCTGTAATAATGCCCCGCGAAAAATCGTCTGTGGCAACAGAACCTTCAACACGGTTAATTTCCAGAATTACATCGGGCTTTTCATAATCTGCACCAGAATCTGAAGAATAACCTTGTGCAGGGAGAGGATTTAAATGCAAAATAAAATGGATTGAATCTTCTACATCTTCTTCTGAATATTTAATTTTATCCAAAATAATTTCTGAGGCAAAAGATTTTTTATGCCAATCCTGCTGGTATTTAATTAATTTTGCATAAACTTTTGCAGGCTCTGGCGGTTCAAGAAGATCCATATGCCCATCTAGAATAAACAAGGTGAGCGGAGTTGCTTCGTCAGAAAGTTTTGCCTGAACAAAAAGACTTTCTTCCCAGTTTTTACAGCAGGTTCCTATTGGATCCATAGCCTGAATACGTTCCATACAACGGTTAAGCATTGCGGTATTTTGTAGTGGACGTCCTCGATCTAATAAAGTTACTGGCGAAATTGAAGAACCGTAAAAACCATTTTTATCAAGATTGTAAATTAATTTTTTTGAAACCTCTATTTCGTCTGGCGAAAGCTTCATTAAATTAAGCTGATGCATAAGATGAGCCTGCAAAGTTTCGGTTCGGTCTTCTGTATTTTCAAGGATTCGCTGAAGTTTATCGCCATCGACAGATGAAATATGTTTTTCGTTATGACTGGATTTTGTTTTGAGTTCTAAAGGATCGTTTACAATCTCTATTGCAGGATTATCACTAATAACTTTGTAAATTTCGTCACGCAAATCTTGAGTACCCATTTCCAGATAACGAAGGGCCCGTATCTGATTTTGAGACAATTTTTGTTTTTGGGATTGAACCTGCTTAGCAGATTGCTGCTGTGACTGACTTATCTTTGCCATTTTATTGTTGCCCTAATTATAGCACAAATATAAATCTAACTGTATACTTTACCCTATGAAGAAACTTGACGAATTTGGAATTAAAATTCCTGAAATCCTTTTACCAAAAAATATTGATTTATCTACCTGGTCTGTAATTGCCTGCGACCAGTATACACAAGACCTGGCTTACTGGAAAAAAGCAGAAGAAACTGCAGCCGGTAAACCTTCCACTTTAAACTTGATTTTGCCAGAAGTTTACCTTGGTTCTCCAGACAAGCCTCAGCGCATTGAAAAAATCCGCCAGACAATGAAAGACTACATTAACGGCGATGTTTTTGATGCTCCTAAAAATTGTCTTGTTTATATGGAAAGAACAACTGCTTTTGGTCGCACTCGTAAAGGTCTTGTAGCACAGATTGACCTTGAAACTTACGAATGGAAACCTTTTAGCAAGGCAAATATTCGTGCTACAGAAGCTACAATTGTAGACCGCATTCCTCCACGTATGGAAATTCGCCGTGGTGCTCCTTTGGAATTGCCACACATTATGCTCCTTGTAAATGATAAAGATGATTTACTTGTTGGTGGGGCTGGTGCAATTACAAAAGGCCGTGCTCCTCTTTACGAAGGAAACTTAATGAACAATGGTGGTTCAATTAAGGGCTGGGCTTTGGAAAGTGAAGCTGACATTAACGCCGTAACCGAAGCTGTAAATAAAATTGCTGATTTGAATACTGCCTCTGACGGTTCAACCTTCCTTTTTGCTGTTGGTGATGGTAACCATTCTCTGGCAACTGCAAAGGCCGTTTGGGATGAATATAAAAAAGGACTTCCAGAAGATACTGAAAGTTCTGTTCGCTATGCTTTAATTGAAATTGTAAATATTTATGACACAGGTTTAACTTTTGAACCTATTCACCGTGTAATTTTCAATATTGATTCAAGAGCGTTGATTGCAAAACTGGCAGAAAAATTGGGTGGAACTGTAAAGGAAGTTGCAAATGCTTCTGAACTGGAAAAGGCTGTAAAAAATTCCTGGGCAAACTTTGGTTTTGACTTTGTAGAAAATGGTCAGCAGAAATATGTTTTGATGGAAACAGAAATTAAAGAACTGGCAGTTGCACGTCTTCAGCCAGAAATTGATGAATTCTTAAAAACTGCACCTGCAGCCCACGTTTGCGAGGGTGACGTTTGCAAAATGGTAAAACCAGAAATTGATTACATTCACGGAACAGAAGAAGTGCTTAAACTTGGTACAAAAGAAAATGCCCTTGGTATTCTTCTTCCACCAATTGCAAAAGATTCCTTCTTTGAAACTATCAATGGCCGTGGCCCACTTCCTCGCAAGAGCTTTAGTATGGGCGAAGCTGATGAAAAACGTTTCTATCTGGAATGTAGAAAATTATTTAATTAAATTAATTTAATTGCTGAATTTGAATGTCCCCTACCTTCTGGCAGCGGCGACTACAAATTTCTGCAATTTCATTTTCATTTTTTTGAACAAGAAGGCAACGGCGATTTCCGTTGTCTTTTTTATTTAACTGGCAAACTGCTTCAAATGTGGTTCCGCTGCCGGCAAAAAAATCAAGAACAACAGAATCTTTTGGCATTTGAGTAATTTCTATAAGGTGAGTAATTAAATCTACAGGCTTTGGATTATCAAAAGAATGCTTTTTTCCAACCAATTTATCTAAATGAGCCTGGGCAGAACGGGTACTTTCCACATCATCAATTATATTTCGCGGAATTACTTCTGTTGGAGTATCATTAAAAATTTTTTTACGGGGAACTTTATCGTATTCTGGCGCTGTACCCCAGTAAATTTTATTGTCGGCAATTAACTCATCCATTTCTTCCAAGCTTACCTGAAACTGGCGGGTCCAGACTTTTCCACTTGGAGATGTAATTGAATAATAATTATGATGATTTGGATTCGACCGTGCCTCTGTAAAAGAAATACTGCCACTAAACCAGTTGCCTCTTGGATCATTATCAGCATTTTTAGTTGCCCAATCCGAATATTCCACTTCGCGGAAAGGCTTAAGCTGTTTTTTGTTTTTTGCGTAACAGAGAGTGTGCTGTTGAAGGGTTCGGGACCATCTATCCTTTTTACCTTTACCGTGAAGCCACATAAAATCATTTATAAAATTTTCTTCACCAAAAATCTGGTCGGAAAGAAGTTTTAAGGTGTAAAGTTCACTTTGGTCTATGGCAATAAAAATACAGCCATCTTCTAAAAGAAGTTCACGGGCAAGCTTTAGGCGACGGTTCATAAAACTGAGCCAGGCAGAATGACGATCCTCTTTGGTAGAAAAATCGTCATTGTAGGTAAAGTCGTTGCCAGTGTTGTAAGGTGGGTCTATATAAATAAAATTTACTTTTAATTTGCTCTCCACAAGGCCCCGCAAAACCGGATAATTGTCGCCAACAAAAAGAGTATTTTTAAAATCTGAAGGAGAAAAATCTAGTTTTGGGGCAGGCTGATTATCCCATTGTTCAGGATAATCAGTCCAGGAGATTTGAAAGGCCACTTTAGATAGCTGCCAAACCGTTTTTCAAATCTTCAATGATATCGTCTACGTTTTCAAGACCAACTGAAACGCGAACCATACCACCGTCAATTCCAGCGGCTACAAGCTGTTCGTCTGTAAGCTGGCGATGTGTAGCAGATGCAGGATGCAATACACAAGTGCGGATATCTGCAACGTGTACTTCATCGCTGGCAAGTTTAAGAGCATCCATAAAACGAACTGCAGCGTTACGTCCACCTTTAATAGAAATGGAAATTACACCACAAGTTCCAAGTGGAAGATATTTCTTTGCTCTTTCGTAGTAAGCGTCCCCTTCAAGTCCTGGGTAACTAACCTTTGCAATTTTATCTGATGCCTTGAAGAATTCTGCAACTTTCTTTGCGTTCTGGCAGTAACGTTCCATACGAATTGGCAATGTTTCCAATCCCATGTTCAAATAGAAGGCAGACTGAGCAGCTGGGTAACAACCAAAGTCACGCATAAGCTGAGTGCGGGCTTTTACAATGTAAGCTGCCTTTCCAAAATCACCAACGTATTTAAGACCATGGTAAGATTCATCTGGTTCAATCATATCTGCAAATTTGCCTGTTGCTTTGTAAGCTTTTTCCCAGTCAAAGTTTCCAGAATCAACGATTGCACCGCCACCCTGAACAGCGTGACCATCCATATATTTTGTTGTTGAGTGAACTACAATATCAGCACCCCATTCGAATGGACGGCACAAATATGGAGTTGCAAAAGTGTTATCAATAATCAAAGGAAGATTATTATCGTGTGCGGCTTTTGCCCAAAGTTCAAAATCAAAAACTGTAAGAGCTGGGTTTGCGATTGTTTCACCGAATACACATTTTGTATTAGGTTTAATTGCCTTTACAATTTCATCATAAGTTGCATTTACATCAACCCAGATACATTCAATTCCAAGCTTTTTAAGAGTAAAGCCGAACAAGTTGATTGTTCCACCGTAAATTGAAGATGATGCAATAAAGCTGTCACCTGCAGAACAAAGATTCAAAATAGAAAGCAAACTTGCTGCCTGACCAGAAGATGTAAGCATACAACCAACGCCACCTTCCAAATCTGCAATTTTCTTTTCTACTGCATCGCAAGTAGGATTTGCAAAGCGTGAATACATAAATTCTGTTGGCTTGTCAAAAAGTGCTGCAACGTGGTCACAACTGTCAAAACGGTAAGTTGTACTCTGTACGATTGGAATAGTTCCAGGTCCACCGTTTTCTGGCTTATATCCTGAATGTAAAACTTTTGTTTCTATTTTCATAAATCACCTCGATTTTTTATATGCTGCTATTCTACCATAGGAGCGTCAGTTGTTGCATCTAGATATTTAAATTTCATGCTGGAAATTTTTAATCCGTTACAGCCAACAAACAATCTTGTAACCTGGAAACGAGACCAGAACAAAACTTCCTTGGAAATTGAAACGTCTTTTCCGCCGCTGCCTGTAAAAGTAAAGCTGGCAATTGGAATACCCATTGTAAAGAAAGTACATGGCAGCTGTGCAACTTCGTTTAATTCAGAACTTGCAGTAAGAGTCATTTCGTACTTTCCAGGTTTTGTAACATCAATTGCGTAAATAATGTTGTCGTTCATCTTTACTTCTTTACCAGAAAGGTCGATTGTAAGTCCATCTTCTGCAAGTACAATCTGTTCTACATCATCAAGATTAATATCATCTGGGTTTGCAGGACGATTTATAATTTCAACTTCAGTTTTTTCATTAATAAAGCGTTTCATAGCTTCTGTGCCCATAACCTGAGTACAAACATTAATAGCATTTCTCTGAAGTTCACCACGGGTAATTCTTCCATCATTTAAAGCCTGGATTGTATTATCACCGCTGGCATTTTTACTTCCATCTGGACAGCACATATACAAATCATTCTGAGATTTTACAATTGCGGCAAAGTTAGTTTTATCAGGATCAACTCCAGGTTCGCTAATATTTGCCCACCAGTCTGTCATTACAATACCTTTAAATCCCCAGTCTTCACGAAGGATTGTAGTATTCAAATCATAACAACCAGAAGTATAAACTCCATTTACCATACCGTAAGTTGTCATTACAGAATCTGCATAACCACTGCGAACGGCCATTTCAAATCCCTTAAGATAGATTTCGCGAAGAGCACGTTCAGAAATAACTGAATCTTGGAAATGGCGGGCAGCTTCCTGATTGTTTCCACAGAAATGTTTAACTGTTCCAGTTACACCTGCAGAACGCAAACCTTTTATCATTGCAGTTCCCATTTTTCCTGTTATAAGTGGGTCTTCACTAAAGTACTCAAAGTTACGTCCATTCAAAGGATGACGGTGAATATTCATTCCAGGGCCAAGAAGATTTTCAACATTGTTTGTAATCATTTCGTAACCTGTGAAATTGTAAAGGTCTGTTACAAGCTGACAGTTGAAAGTGCTGGCAAGTAAAGTTCCATTTGGCAAAGCAAAGGCTTTAATTCCACAGTCAAGGCGCATTCCAGAAGGACCATCGTCACAACAAACTGCAGGAATTCCAAATACATCTCGCAAACGAGGAGAAACTCCTCCATAAGCCGAAGCTGTACCTGGTGTTACAAGAGAACTTCCCATTCCCTCCCCGCGAATCATACATGCCAAATCTTCGTCTGTCATTTGGGCAATGAAGTCTTCCATTTTGGCAGTGCCTTTAAGCACATCCTTTAATTTAATATTTTTATTTTCAGTCTGTTTAATTTCTTTTGGAAGGCGCTGCAAACGGCGTTCTGTTACTGAAACTGTAGCAATTGGTGCTCTTTCCATAACAAGATTACCTTTTTCATCTGCATGCATTCGATCAAAAGGAGTTACTGGAGCAAGGGCTTCTTCACATTTGTGAATTATTTTTGTTTCTGGAAGATTGAAAGACAATACTTGTACTGCTGAACGAACGTCTGTTCCTGCAAAAACTTTGTATTCCCCTGCTTCTAAAACAAAGCAAGATTTATTACCACTAGCTCCATTGTCGTCGTATGAAGCGAAGCATTCGTAAGGAACGGTGAAGTTTATAGTTTCCTTTCCACCGGCTGGAAGGGTTGTTGTTTTGGCAAAATCGACTAAGACGCGACTTGGCTTGCCTAGGTGGCCTTGGGGAGCTTCAACGTAAAGCTGAACAACTTCTTTGCCAGAAACCTTTCCAGTATTTGCAACTTCAATTGAAGCTGTAAAATTCTGTGCTTTTTCATCATTTGCTGATTTAATTGCCTTAGCTTCGAAAGTTGAATAAGAAAGTCCGTAACCAAATGGATACATAACTTTATCTTTTGCAAAGCTTTCAAAATAACGGTAACCAACAAAAATATCTTCTACGTAATTATTTCCTTCACGTTTTCCAAAATATTTATCTGAAGGATAGTCAGAAATATTTTTAGCAATTGTATCAGTAAGTTTTCCAGAAGGACTTACAAGGCCTGTTAATACATCTGCAGTACCAAGACCACCAAGCATACCACCCTGCCAAACGTACATAACTGAATCAGGGGTATACTTTTCTACAAAACTCATGTCGATAATATTACCAACGTTCAAAAGTACAACTACTTTGCTAAAGCCTTTACGAACTGCAGCAAGCATATCTTCTTCTGCTTTTGTAAGGAGATATGAACCTTCTGTATTGCTGTTATCTTTATCTTCACCAGCAGTGCGGCCAATAATTACAATTGCCACGTCCGAAGCTGCAGCTGCATCATTTACAATTTTTTCTGTCAAAGGCATTTCGTCCTGAGACCAGCGTTCCTGTCCCCAGCCTAAGCCTTCATCATAAGGATTTTCTTTTTCCCAATCTGCATAGATTTTCTGCAAATCCTTGTTTACAACTACTTTCCCTGATTCTTCTAAACCGTCAACAAGTCCGTATACCTTGGCAACGTTTACTTTTCCGCCAGAACCAGTTCCACTTTTGTAATAGTTACTCTGAATGCGGCCAAAAACAGAAACCCTGCATTTTTCTGGTAATGGCAAAACATTGTTTTTGTTTTCAAGTAAAACACAACCTTCAGCAATTGCTTCACGAGCTTTGGCTGAATATTCATTCCAATCTAAGATTTTCTTCATATGATTTTTCCTCACGGTAACAATAACAAGTATTTATATTATATCATTGTATAAATCTATTTTTAAGTAGATTTAAAAATAAAAAAAAATGTACCTGCATGACATTGTGTTTAGGGCAGCACTGGAAAGAGGGCAAAATTCTTCTAAAATACTGACAAGATTGTAAAAATAAGATTTTTGTAGGTAATCAAATTGCTAAAAAATATTATTTTCGTATGTAAGAAAACATACTTTTACATACAAAATGCTAAAAACAGATTTTTGTAGGTAAAAAAATAACTCTCAGTTGTAGTATTGAAGTAACATATAATATTTTTTTTACCTACATAACTCTAGTTTCTTTGGTTTTGTAGGTAATTTACTGATTTTGGAAGCAACATATATCAAAAAAAATAAGGAATATTTACCTACAAAAAGTTAAATTTTGCGACATCATATGTATTGTTTATCATTTTAAATTAATCCTAGGTTTAAATTATAAAAGGGAACATACAGGAAAATTGAATATTATTAGTACAACTTCTACTTTTTTTAGAAAAATGCTCCCGCAGAAAGTCACCTTGATTTTGTAGGACTGCGCTCGGCGCTTCGCTCTGTAGATAACCTACCGCGTTGTGCGTGGAACTATCGCGCAGATACAAAATCAAGTCGATTTCTGCTCCGCTTTTTCTAAAAATATAATCCTCTTAATCCCTTTAATCCGTGTTCCTTTTTATAATTTAAGTCTAGATAAAAAAAAAGCTCCCTACAATTGTAAGGAGCCTTTCAAATCTTCTTAGTTATGATTAACTATTAGTGGTGGGCGCGAGCCGATGCATTTACTGTTTATCTTTAATTTCAACCAGCTCGCGGCACTAATTTTTCTTCGAAAAATTAATGATGGAACAGTCTAATACCATTAAATGCCATTACCATTCCGTAGCCGTCGGCTGCTTCGATTACTAAATCGTCGCGAACTGATCCACCTGGCTGTGCAATTACTGTTACACCAGATTTTTTAGCACGGTCAATGTTGTCGCCAAATGGGAAGAAAGCATCTGAACCAAGAGCTACATTTGTATTCTTAGAAATCCATTCTGCTTTTGCTTCGCGAGTGAATACTTCTGGTTTTACTTTGAAGATGTTCTGCCATTTACCTTCAGCAAGAACGTCCATATATTCTTCACCAATGTAAACATCAATTGCATTATCGCGGTCTGCACGTTTAATTCCGTCTACAAACTGAAGTCCCAAAACCTGTGGGCTCTGGCGCAACCACCAGTTATCAGCTTTTTGACCAGCAAGGCGAGTACAGTGAACGCGGCTCTGCTGACCAGCACCAATACCAATTGCCTGTCCGTCTTTTACGAAACAAACTGAGTTAGACTGTGTATATTTAAGAACTATGAGAGAAATAAGAAGGTTTCTCTTGTCATCTTCAGACATTGTCTTGTTTTTTGTAACGATGTTAGAAAGAGCAGATTCTTCATCAATTTTAAGGAAGTTGTGTCCCTGTTCAAATGTAACACCAAATACCTGTTTTACTTCAGTTGCAGCTGGAACATAGTTTGGATCAATCTGAATTACACAGTAGTTTCCGTTTTTCTTTGCTTTTAAGATTTCCAAAGCTTTTTCTGAGTAAGAAGGTGCAATTACACCGTCAGAAACTTCTTTTTTAATCAACAAAGCTGTAGCTTCATCACATTCGTCAGAAAGAGAAATGAAGTCACCAAATGAAGACATACGGTCTGCACCACGAGCGCGGGCATAAGCACATGCAAGTGGAGTAAGTTCAACATTGTCTGTGAAGTAGATTTTTTTAAGAGTATCGCTTAAAGGAAGTCCAACTGCAGCACCTGCAGGAGAAACGTGTTTAAAAGAAGTTGCAGCAGGAAGTCCAGTTGCTTCTTTCAATTCTTTTACTAACTGCCAGCCGTTCAAAGCATCAAGC
>JAZLKI010000058.1:0-9139 GCA_045597485.1 Treponema sp. | reverse complement strand
AGACCAAGGTAGATACTACCGAATTCTGTCTTATAAATATCACCTTTAAGCAAAGAAACCATGATAGGCATTGTATATTTGTCTTGTTTTGTAAGAAGAACGAGAGGTCTGAACAAATCGTTCCAAGATGTTACAAACGAGAAGATTGCCTGAGTAGCAAGAGCTGGTTTCATGATTGGTAATACAATTGCATTGAATGTAAAGAATTCTTTTGCACCGTCAATACGAGCAGATTCTACCAAAGATGGAGAAACTGCTGGTTTCATATACTGGCGCATAAAGAATACCAGGGATGGGGAAGCAATTGCTGGTAAAATCAACATAATGAATTTGTTTGTCATGTGGATTTTATAAACCATCTGATAGAAACCAATAATTGTGATTGTAGAAGGAATCATCATAATTGCCATGATGAAGCTGAAGAATGCTCTCTTTAATTTCCATTCATACATTACAAGTGCATAAGCTGTTAAAGTAGAGAAGTACAATGAAACACATGTAATAGATGTTGAAAGAATAATAGAGTTCATGAAACCCTTCATAGGATTAAAACTCTTACCTGTTAAAATCTTAAAGTTGCTAATAAGATATTTTGAAGGAATAAATGAAACTGCATGCTGCTGGATTTCATATGTAGAGCGTGTTGAGTTTATAATCATAATGATAAATGGCAACAAACTCAAAAATGCAAGAATTATACATATGATTAAAACTATGATTTTAAATATAGGATTACCACTTCTGTTTTTCATTAGTTAGCTCCTTTTTCTGCTAATTTAGCCTGCTTTCTTGCAAGTTTAGCTTGTTTTCTCAATGCTTCTTCATCTTTATCACGCATAACGAAGAACATAGCAGCAGAACAGATTACGATGATTACAAACATAATCATACTAGCAGCAGAAGCACGATTATAGAGGTAACCGCCACTGAATGCCTGATCGTAAATGAATACATTTGTTGTAAGAGTTGCATTGTCCGGACCACTGGCAGTAACGAACAGTTTTGGAATATCGAACATGTTCAAACCACCAATAAGTGATGTTACCAATGTAAACAGTAAAATTGTTTTAATGCTTGGAATGGTAATTTTCCAGAAAACCTGCCATCCGTTTGCACCGTCAATATCCGCAGCTTCAAAAATATCTGGGCTTATACCAAGAACACCAGAAATGATGATAATCATTGTGTAACCATACCACATCCAGGTCTGGATAAAGATAACAATACCCTGAGCTGTTCCTTTCTGTGAAAGGAAGAATACAGGACCGTCTGTAATTCCAAAACGCTGAAGAAGATCATTGATAGGACCCATTGGATAACCAAAAAGGGCATTAAACAAGATTGCAACTGTAGCAGCTGTAATGATGTTTGGCATATAGAAAAGTACTTTGAATGCTCCCTCTCCTGGAATCTTAACGCGGCGGTTAGTGAACCATGCAGAGAGCAAAAGTGCCATAATTATCTGAGGGATAAAGTTACAAACCCACAATTTTACTGTATTTTTCAATGCAATAATAAATGTTGGACTTGATAGTATTTTCTGATAGTTTTCAAAAAATTTTGCACCTTTTAAAAAATGCCATGATGTTTTACCTACTCCTCGCAAGTCTGTAAAACCAAGAATAATTGTATAAATAGTTGGATATAAAGCGAAAATAAGATAAGCAACTACGAAAGGTATACTAAAAATATAACCGTATCTAGCATAACTTATAGATCCTTTTTTTTTCATGTTGGACACTCCATGATTGGTTAGATTACGTTTTTATAATAAACACTAACAAAAAAGAGCCGTCAGAATTGACAGCTCTTTTTGTTTATATGCTAGCTAATTAGTCAATGTCAACACCGAGTTTATCAGCAGCTGTCTGCTTGAAGTCTTTGATAGCATCAGCTTTTGATTTCTGTCCGTTAGCATAAGCACGAACCTGGTCACGCCAAATCATGTTGATTGATTCGTCGAGTTCTGTAAGGTTCTTACCATTAGCATACTGGTTAGCTGGTACGAAGTAGTCGAACATGTTCTGACCACCGAGGAATGCAACTTCACCATTAGATTTAGACATTACAACACCTGAAGCAACTGTATCTTTTGTACCGCCTTCGCCGTTCAAAGTACCGTTAGCCCATTTGTAAAGAAGACCGTCATTTGTTGTATCGAGAGTAATCCATTCGATGAGTTTTCTAACAGCTTCTTTCTTTTCTTTTGGCATGTTTTTGTTACCAAGTACCCAAGTACCACCCCAGAAGAATCCGATTGGAGAGTTACAAACTGCCCAGTCACCATATGTACCTTCACCTTCTTTTTCGCCACCACAGTTTGGAGCCAATGTGTAGTTGATGAGCCAAGCTGGTCCGAAGAAACCGAAACAAGGTTTAGCACCTTCGTCTTTCATATCAGCGAACCAAGCATCCTGCCAGTCCTGTGACTGGTTAGAATAACCTTTGTCTGTCAACAATTTAGAAGCGTCAAGGAATGCTTCACGTTTTGGATCGATGTAGAGTTTTCCGTCTACGATCCAACCTTTGTCTGAAGAGTTTTCATAAGCGTGCCAGATATCACCGTCACCAGAAACCATAGCTACACCATTAGCAGCCATTTTTTCAGCTGTTGCCCAGAAAGCGTCCCAGTTTCCTGATCCACCACCGATAGCAGCCTGTACTTTTACTGGATCATCTGTTCCCAATACTTTCTTAGCGATAGAACGACGATAGATGAAACATCCACCAGTTGTCTGATATCCAAGAGCATCGAGTTCACCCTTAGTGTTAGATCCGATATCTACAGTATAACCAGCGATATCAGCTGTTTTTACCTGGTTTACATCAATACCAAGGTCTTTGTATGGCATTGCATAATCCTGCATTCCACCTTTTGTATATTTCAATACGAAAGCAGCTTCTGCAGCATACATATCTGGAGCGTCTTTTCCACCATTCTGAAGAGCCTGGTCGAGAGCTGGCTGATATGCACCATCAGTTGTAGCGATGATTGTTGTGTTTACTTTGATTCCACAGTCTGGATTAGCAGCGATATACTTGTCAACCATTCCAGGGATTTCATCTGTGAATGACCACAAATTGATTGTTACAGCTTCTTTTGAAGCAGATTTTGCATCTTTCTTTGCACAGCCTGTGAATGCCATCATAACAGCAGCAGCAGCAAAGATTCCTACTTTTAATGCTTTTTTCATTTTCCTTTCCTCTTGGATAATTTTTTTTCAATTAGGGAATACCCCCTAACAGATTAAATTATAATCTATGTAGTTTTATTTTGCAAAATAAATTTTGCGTTTTTAACCTATTTTTAACCATGTTAAACGATTAACTTTTAAACTTTTTTTAATTTTTACGAAAACGTTGTATTTCATCTACGAAAACGTTGTATATATCAATTTGTTATAATTTTTTTCGAAATAAATTACATTTTTTTAAGATTTAAAGTCTGAGTTTAATATCATATTTTGGGAAATAAAAAGGCCTGTTTCGAGGTGAAACAGGCCTGCTTTTTACGAGGTTTTGCCTACATATTTGACAAATATTTATTCAAAATTTCAGTTGCCTGTTTAGGATTTGCCTTACCCTGAGACATCTTCATTACCTGTCCCATAAGCCAGCCAACAACGTTTGTTTTACCTGATTTGTAATCTTCAACAGCCTTTGGATTAGCTGCAATAACATCCTGAACAATCTTATCGATAGCACCAGAATCACTTACAACTTCCATACCCTTCTCTTTAATAATTACAGAAGGCATTTTATTTGAAGCCATCATTTCAGCAAATACATCTTTACCCTGTTTTGAAGTAATTTTTCCATCTTCAAGAGCATCTGCTAGTTCTGCAATGTGGGCAGGTGTAATTTCTACATCTGTAATAGACTGTTTCTTTTCGTTAAGAACAGCAAGAAGTTCTGCAAGAATAAGGTTTACAGCCTTCTTAGGATTTTTAGACTTCTGAGCAGCATCTTCAAAGAACATTGCCAGATCTTTTGTTGAAGTAATTGTTTCAACATCAAAATCGGTCATTCCATATTGCTTCTTATAGCGCTGACGTTTAGCTTCTGGAAGTTCACCTACAGCAGCTTTAGCATTAGCAATTAATTCTTCACTTACTGTGAAAGGTTTAATATCTGGTTCTACAACAAAGCGATAGTCTACGAAAGAGTTCTTTGTACGCTGAACAACAGTTTTTCCTTCAACTTCGTTCCAACCCATTGTAACTTTGAATCCAGGATTAAATTCCTGACGGTCTTCCTGGAATTCTTTTAGCTGACGCTGAGCTTCATAAGTACAAGCATCACGAATAGCCTTAAATGAGTTTAAGTTTTTAATTTCGGAAATTGGAGTGTGATAAAGTTTACCATCTTCCCAAACATTAAGGTTGATATTTGCATCACAACGCATATTTCCTTCTTCAAGATTACCGTTTGTTACTTTTACATAACGAAGGATTTCCTGAACAGTCTGCATAAACAAAGCTGCTTCTTCTGGAGAAGTCATATCTGGTTTTGTTACAATTTCAATAAGTGGAGTACCACAACGGTTATAATCGATATATGAGTGAGCACCCTGCAAGTGTAAAGATTTACCTACGTCTTCCTCAAGGTGGATACGTTCTACTCTTACACGACGATATTTCTGTCCGCTAGTTTCTATAATACAATCTTCACCAATAAAATTCTTTTCGCGGCATTTTGCTCCACCAGGCTGTTCATCTTTTGGATAACTGCGCATTGGAAGATCAACATAACCGTCTGTACAAAGTGGAATATCGTACTGTGTAATCTGATAACCTTTTGCCAAGTCTGGATAAAAGTAGTGTTTACGGTCGAATTTAGTAAAACGGGCAATATTACAATTTAATGCGTTACCTGCAACAGCTCCAAGTTCTACATAACCTTTAGAAATACGTGGCATAGCTCCAGGAAGTCCTAAACAAACTGGACAAACACGTGTATCTGGCATACCACCATAACGGTTTTCACAGGCACAGAAAGCCTTAGTTTTAGTTAAAAGCTGTGTATGGATTTCACATCCAATTACAATTTCCCATTTATCAATCATCCTAATTACTCCGTTTCAAATAGTAATAGTCAGTATAGCAAAAATTCAGAACTCTAACAACACAGCAGAAACTGAGTAATTAATCCTTCCATCTAGTATATTTTTCGATTTCAAGAATATCTTTTGCATTCTGAACACGTTCTTTAGTTGGACTTTCCAAATCTTTAAGAACATAATCTATTCCTAAATCTTTGTATTTCATTGCTCCAAGACCATGGTAAGGAAGAACTTCTACACGGTAAACGTTGTGTAAAGTACGAATATAATCCCGTGTCTGAGTTAAATATTCATCATTATCTGTAATACCAGGAACTAATACGTGGCGAATCCAGATTGGTTTATTTATTTCATCAAGATATGCAAACATTTCACGAACATTTTTACTTGAAGCACCAGTAAGTTTTACGTGTTCTTCTTCATTAATGTGTTTAATATCCATTAAAAGAATGTCTGTAACGTCCATTAATTTTTTGAACTTTTCGAACCACTCACCTTCTTTAGTAAAAGGACCACCAGCAGTATCAATACAAGTATTAATATTACGTTTTTTGCATTCTGTAAAAAGTTCAAGAAGAAAATCTATCTGGAATAAAGGATCTCCACCGCTAACAGTAATTCCACCTTTGCTACCCCAGTATGGACGACAGGTTTCTGCTTCTGTTAAAAGTTCCTCTACAGTATAAAGTTTACCGTCTGTCATCTTCCATGTATCTGGATTATGACAATACTTACAGCGATATGGACAGCCTGCAAAGAAAATAATAAATCTACTTCCAGGGCCGTCTGCACAACCAAATGACTCTAACTGATGAATATATCCTTGCATTATGTCCTCCTGCCTATTTATTCAACAAAACCTGTACACTGTCGTACAAATATTTTACAGTTGCATCTATTCCAAAACGGCTGGAATTAATACAAATATCGTAGTTTTTACAATCTCCCCACTTTCCACCTTTACAGAAGTAATCGTGGTACATTTTTCGCTTACGGTCATGACGTTCAATAGCCTGTTTAGCTTTCTTTTCATCAAGATTACGTTTTTCCATAACACGCTTTATTTTTGCATCTTCATCACCATAAATGAAAACCGAAAGGAAACCGTCCATTCCACGGAAAAGATCATCTGCACAACGGCCAATAATTACAAAAGAGTCTCCGTCGGCCCATTTAGATTTAAGAAGAGCAAATTGAAGTTCAGCAACATTTTCTTCAGGAGAATTAGAATAGCCTCTTACTGTTCTGCTGAAAAGTTTTTTTCTTGGAACTTCATCGTATTTTTCCAAATCGTTTGTATCAATATTTTTTACTCTTCCTATTTCATCAAAAAGATTACGGTCATAAACAGGAATATCTAACATAGCGGCAAGCTTTCTTCCGATTTCATGACCAGCACTACCATACTGACGACCAATTGAAATAATAATCTGTTTTTCCATAGGGCCTCTAAATTATAAATATCTGGCAAAGATATAAAGAGTTGAAATAACCATTACAATAATTGTAGCTGGAACTGCACTAACGCAATATTTACCCCAACCTACTGGATAACCGGCCTTACCTGCAACTGAAGTTCCAACAACGTTTGCACTAGCACCAATTGGAGTTGCACTTCCACCAATATCTGTACCCATTGAAAGGGCCCATGTCATTGTTGTAAGAGGAACACCTGTTGTGGCAGCCAAAGTCTGAATTACAGGAATCATTGTTGCTGCAAATGGAATATTATCAACAAATGCACTGGCAATAGCAGATACCCAGATAATGATTGCTATCATTAAGTATACATTGCCTCCAGAGATTTTACCAATAAATCCCGCAATAATTTCAAGAATGCCTGTCTGTTCCAATCCACCAATTACAACAAAAAGTCCTATAAAGAAAAGCAAAGTTTTGTAATCTACTTTTTTAAGGATTTCAGGAATATCTTTTGGAGCAGTAACAAGAGTAACAATTGAAATAAAAAGACCAATAGTTGCTACTGTAAGATGAGTTGAAGAATGAGTTACAAGAAGAACAACTGCCATTCCGAAAATCACAGAACTGATTACAAAGCCTTTTTTATCTGTAATAGCAGACTCTGGAGATGGAAAAGAAGATGTATCTACTGGCTGAACCTTTTTAAAATCCTTTTTAAATACTAAATAGAAATAAATGATAATAAAAATAAGGCTGATTCCTGCAATGGCACCTGTATTTGTTACAAAATCAGCAAAGGAATAACCAAATGATGTTCCAATAATAATATTTGGAGGGTCACCACACATTGTGGCAGAACCGCCTAAGTTAGCACAGAAGATTTCTGAAAGAATCATTGGAAGAGGATTAAACTTAAGAAGCTGGGAAAGCTCAATTGTTACTGTGGCAAGGAAAAGAATTACTGTAATACTGTCTATGAACATAGCAAGAACAGCAGACATAATCATAAAAGTAAGGAAAATTGACATAACCTTGTAATGAACAGCTTTTGCAAGACGCATACAAAGCCAGCGGAAAAATCCTACTTTTGCCATTCCCTCTACCATTACCATCATACCGGCAATAAAAATAATTGTTGCCCAGTTGATACCAGAAGTGGACTCTCCTGATTCCCCGGCTGCATACCAGAAATCAAGAGTAAATAAACTTTTTACATTCAAGGTTTCCATAACTGCAGACCAGCTATGTAAGCCTAAACCAAAGACTAAGGCAAGTGTTAAAACACCACAAACCAAAGTAATATAATGTCGTTCAAAGATTTCAAGAATGATTAATCCGAACATTATGACGAAAATTGAGACAGCTAAAATTTGAGCTAACATAATGGAAGATTATACTAAATTGTTGCAAACAGTGGAATATTTCGCAAACGTTTTCGTATTTTTTCTTCTAATGTGATTTTTTACCGGCCTGTATAAAGTTCATATGAGCACGGTCTTTTCTGGAAAGTCGCTTTTGGAAATCTTTTTCTGAAAATTCTTTATTACTTGTAGAAGATTTTTTTCCACCATGAAAACTGCCCTCTAACCAGACTGGAGTGGACGGATTTTTATCTCCCTTAATAACATAAGAAGTCCATTCCTGTGGCTCAGGAACTTCGAAAACCATATGTTCATGAGTAAAAGGATGGTCAAATTCCAGTGTGCGGGCATGGAGACATAAGCGATTGAAAGGATCTGTATGAGCACGATGTTCTTCATCTCCCGCTAAAGGATAACCATGAGCTGAAAGATGAGCACGGATTTGGTTTTTCTTACCTGTATCAAGGGAAAGTTCAAACAATGCGTGAGTAGGTCCATATTCCAGGATTTTATAATTTGTACGGGCTGGTACAGTTTTAAAAGGTTTTCCGTTTTTGTCTACATCTCCTGGCTTTGGAACAAAGCCAACGTTGTGGGCATTTTGTGCTAATGGATCGTCAATTGTACCTTGAGGGGCAAGCTGTTTTCCTTTGAAAGATTTAGGTGGCAATTCTGCTATTGCGTGGTAAAGGCGCTCTGTCACCATGTGATGCCAGTTATTCATTATAAGTTGCTGTGCCTGCTCGGTAAGCGCAAACATCATTACCCCGCTGGTGTCGCGGTCCAAGCGGTGCACTACGTAAGGTTTATGGTGTGAGTTTACGGTTCCCTGGCGGCGGAGGAGGTCTTCCAGCACCGATTGGGCGGTGCGAACTTTGCTTCCAGGGTAAGGAACAGACAACAAACCGGTAGGCTTATTTATTACTACCAGCCACTGATCCTGATATAAAATTTCTATTTTTTCACGGCCATAATCAGCCTTATGTTCTCTCTTAAACTGAGTTGATGCTTTTACGTATGCCATAAATGTATATTACCATTTTGAAAAGAAAAGAGGAATACAAATGAATGACAATAAAAAAAGGCCGTCCCATTTCTGAAACGACCTTTTTATAAAACTCAACTAATCAGAGATTAGAGAGAAGCGTGACAAGTACGAGCGATTACGTCGTCCTGCTGTTCTTTTGTAAGGTTGATGAAGCGTACAGCATAACCAGATACACGAACTGTGAAGTTAGCATATTCAGGTTTTTCTGGATGAGCCTGACAATCCTTAAGTTTTTCAACACCGAAT
>JAZLKI010000057.1:0-3384 GCA_045597485.1 Treponema sp. | reverse complement strand
AAAATTGATATTTCAAATGCTGCTGTTGAGTATTTGACGGTGGTGGATTGTTATGTTATATTAAAAGAAAGGAAATGCCCAAACATTTGGTCATCTCCACGTTGAACTAAAAGCCGTCCACGTTTCGAATCTCTGGGCGGCTTTATTTTTTACTCTTTTCTATCTTTACGGTAGGAGAGTACTGCTATAATCATGCAGACTACAGTTGCAACACATGCCACAACTGCAATTATTCTATCAATAATCATAACATAGCCCCCCCTTCATCAAATTTCAGCATAGCTGATTGAGTTCGGGAGACAACCGCCTGTTCGGGCATTTCCAATAGGTATATGATATATCTTTTCTAGTAATTTGTATAGTATATATGTATAAAATATAAATTCTTACATATTAAGTTAGGGATTGGAGCGGTCACCGCTTGCGGGGGGAACTCCCTTAAAAATCTTTTAATCACCCTAAAGAAATGATATCATGAATGTATGATGAAATGTCATAATGTAAAAGAATGTATGTGTCCAAAAGAGACTTGTCCGAATCACGGAAAATGCTGTGATTGTGTAAAAAAACATCGTGATACTGACAGTTTGCCTTATTGTTTATTCCCAGATAATGGCGGAGATAAGAGCAATAGAAATCACTATGAAGTTTTGAAAAAACGGTTTGAGAATGAAAATGGAAATTAAATACGTCACATCTGCTGACAGAACGTTTTGGTATAGCCTTGATAAGCATTTACCTGAAGATCAAGTTGAAATAAAAGTCCGGAATAAAATGGGTTATGTTCTTTTTGAAGAAGGAAAACCTGTAGGCTTACTGCGCTATAACTTAATGTGGTAAAGCTAAAAATTGCTTTCGCAATTTTTTTAACGGTTGTCACTCGTACACTCGTTCCCCTGCATCTTTTTGTAGAACCTAAAGCAACCCTTTCGGCTTGCTTTTTAACGATTCTCCTATTTACGCCTATTTAACACCGGCCGCCAGCGGCCTTACACAGGGATAACACACCTTTCTGCACAATGCTTTTTGTAGATTGGAATGCACAGAAAAAAGGTTATGGCCGTAAGTTGATGGAATATTGGGAATCTGATATGAAATCAAAAGGCTATGGCATGGTAATGGTATCTACTCAAGTTGATGAGGATGCCCAGCATTTTTACAGAAAACTTGGTTATAAAGATTGTGGCGCTCGATAAATCTCGCGAGCTGTTTTTTTCGATGAACCTAAAAAATGCAGTGCATTTTTTTTTAACGGTTCTTCGATTTTAAGCAGGATTTACTGTTGATATTCCAGGTTATGAACAGCCAATGGAAATGTTTTTGAGTAAAGGGATTTAGGAAATGAAATTTAGATTAGCAAATGAGAAAGATGTTGCTGATTTTTATTTCTTTTATCCATTCTGATGTTTGCAGGTATCAGTGCTGTCGTTATGAATCGGGCAGAAAAAAAATATTATGAAAACATTCTGCAGTCAATTAATAGTCAGCAGATGGAAGATTAAAAAAAATCAACTAAATAAGGTGCATTGATGGAAATATTAATTGAAAATGATTTAACTTTTGAAGAATATAAAACCTTGCGTGATACAACTTCATGGACAAAACTTTCAGATGTTCAAATAGAAAATCTTTTAAAGAATTCCGCATTTAAAGTCCGCGCAAAAAGTCAGGGAAAAACTGTGGGAATGGGGCGCGTACTTTTTGATTTTGGGTATACCGCATACATTGCAGATATAATCGTAGCACCAGAAGCTCAAGGTAAAGGAATTGGTAAACAGATTGTTGAACGTTTGATTCAACTTGTAAAAGAAAGTGCAGCTGAAACTGATTTCTTAAATTTTAGTCTTATGGCTGCTCCTGGAAAATCTGGCTTTTACGAAAAGCTGGGATTTATAAAAAGAGAAGAAGCCAACGGTTACGGAATGGTGATGAGGGTGAATGAGTAAATACAGCAAACTTTGGGAATACATTAAAAATATGAAAGAAAAGTGTGTGGAGTTTGTACATGAAAATAGTTTATAAAGAAGAAAGACTAACCCCAGAATCATACATTGATTTTCTTAAGCGAACAAATCTTGGATCTCAGTATCCTAAAGAAAGATTTCAGGAAAGAATTGCAAAACTTGTGAAAAATGTTTCAATCAGCCTGGTTGCAAGAGACGAAGACAATAATCATCAGATTGTGGGAGTTCTTTTTGGGCTCACAGATTTTTGTTACTGGCTTTATGTTACTGATTTAGGTGTGGACCGCTCTTATGAAAAACAAGGAATTGGTAGTCAGCTGATGAAACAGGCACACACAATTGCCGGTGGAGAAAAAGATATTGCTGTATATCTGATAGCAAATGATCAGGCAATTCCATTTTACGAAAAATTAGGAATGAAACTTTCAACTGATGTAATGCAGTATAATAAAATTGAATGGACAGATTGGATAGTGGAGTAAGGAATATGAATAAAAAATCGATTGGATCATTTTGTGTTGCAATAAGTTGTCTAGTGGCAGGGGCGGCGTGTCACGGACTTCGTGTTTCTGGGGATCCTGTAAAATTCAGAATCGGTGTTATAGCTGGAATTTTAATGATTATTGCGGCCATTTCTTTTGCAATTGCGGGTATAATTGTTGCAGTAAAGGATAAAAAATGATAAAGGGAATACATCACGTTTCAATGAAGTGTCGGCCTGAACAGCTGGAAAAGGTTCGGGATTTTTATTGCCGTATGCTTGGGCTGCCAGTTTGTGCTGAATGGGAAACCGGATTTCTGCTAGATACGCCTGCTGGTAAAGTTGAGTTTTTTACCAATGCCCAGGAAGATTTACCAAAAGGAACAATCCGCCATTTTGCTTTTGAAGTAGATGATGTGGATTCATATATTCGTTTGTGTAAAGAAAACAATCTCGAAATCTTCATGGGTCCAAAGGATGTTGTTCTTGGGGATATCAAAGCCAGAGTTGCGTTTACTTATGGGCCACTTGGAGAAGAAGTGGAGTTTTTTGAGGTGAAGGGTTAGATGACAGAGCAAACAAAAAATAGAATCAGAAAAATGGTAGCGGACCGAGCCTCTCGATAAATCTCGCGAGCCATTTTATCGATGAACCTAAAAAAAGCAGTGCTTTTTTCTTAACGGTTCTTCGATTTTAGGCATGGAATCAGTACCACACACCAGCCAATCTTGCAAAATCAATTTCCATTGAGGCAAATGAATTGTTGGAATGCTTTCAGTGGAGTGATACAGATTATGATCTTCAGCATGTAAAAGATTTGTTATAGCAAATGCGTTAAGCAAAAAAACGAAAGGTTTTTTGTAGCATTTACTTATAATTATTAGCTGATGTTATGGTTTATTGTCAGGACATGCTGGATGCTCTTGGCCTTGATGAAGA
>JAZLKI010000056.1:0-34737 GCA_045597485.1 Treponema sp. | reverse complement strand
AAATCCTTGTAACACAAGAATTTAGGCAAAAAAAAAGCTTCTGAACTAGTCAGAAGCCTTTCTTTGCCACAGGTTGGAATCGAACCAACGACATACGGATTTTCAGTCCGGCGCTCTACCAACTGAGCTACTGCGGCGTTGATGTTTAATATATTAAACAATAATTAATTTTATGTCAAGAACTTAAAATTAATTTTTTAAATATTTTTCATTTTTTTTAAATTTATTTAGTTTTTTTTAAATCTTGCAAGATACTATTTATCATTTTATAATATATTTATGAAATTTTTATTAATGAGCGATGATGTTGTATTTTCATCTAAAGTTTTAGAAGTTGTTAAAGATTTAGGAGAAAATATAACTGTTTATACAACAGATTTTCAGGAAGAAAATCTACTTAAAATAAAAGAATATTTAAACAACATTTCTTTGTGTATTATTTATTCAGATCCTGGAAAATTCAAACAACTTGAAGAAACTACTTTCATTTCAAGCGTTGTTGGTTATTTATTTGCAAATAATACAGCTGTAATTACTAATTCAAGATCTATTGCATACCATACACTTTATACCAGTGATGGTGTTAAATTTCTTCAGACTGACGAAAAAATTATTTCACATATAAAGAAACAGTATAAGAAAATTGCTGAAAATGATGAAATTAGACTTGCTAAAAATGAGTTATATAGAAAAGGCATTCCATTCACAGCTGATTGTTTTGCCATTTATATTGAAAAAAATAAATCTGAAGTTATTGATTTATTCATGCAGGCTAAAATCAATGCTAATTCTAAAGATGATTTAGGCACTCCTTTATTAAACATTGCTGTTCGTAACGAAAATCTTGAATTAACAGAACGATTATTGCAAACTGGCGCAAACCTTAATGCAATTTCAGAAGACCGTGGTTACACAGCAGTTATGGATGCAGTTTGGAAAGGAAATTTAGATATAACCAAGTATTTAATCGATAAAGGTGCAGAGTTAAATACCATTAATAAAGAAGGCCAAAATAATCTTGTACTTGCTGTTGGTGCAAATAAAACTGAAATTGTAAAACTTCTTGCAGAAAATGGTGCTGATCCAGACATTAAAGACCAGATGGGAATGAGTGCTTACGGATACGCAACTTTATTCAAAAAAGAAGATATTGTTGAAATCCTTAAGCCTTTTCACAAAGAATAAATTTTCTTTTTAATTTAATTATTATAAAAAAAAGCCCTGACAGATTGATGGATTATCTATCAGGGCTAAATTATTTCTATTTATTACTTATCCAACTACAGATTAACGCTTCAATCCTAACACTGTTTCAAGCAGTGTATCTGCAGTTGTAATAGTTTTAGCGTTAGACTGGAAACCTCTCTGAGTTACAATCATATCTGTAAACTGTTCAGATAAATCAACATTGGACATTTCCAAAGCACCAGCCATTAAAGTACCTTTACCAGCAACACCAGATTCACCAATTCTAGCCATACCAGAGTTGTTTGATTCTACGAATGTGCTGTCTCCAGCTTTTTCAAGACCTCTTTCATTTGCAAAAGTAGCTAATGCAAGCTGTCCGATAGTTCTATTTGTACCGTTAGAATAAACACCTGTAATTACACCACTTGAATCAATTTTGAATGTATCAAGATAACCAAGTGTATATCCATCCTGGTAGAAAGCTTTTGTTGTAGATTTTGAAGCTGACTGAGTAATTGTATTTTCAAAACTTCCAATAGTTCCAAGATTAATATTCATTGTCTGACGATATGGATTTCCATTTTCATCAGCATTAGCTTCAGGAACTGTAAAAGATGTCTGCAAAACAATTTCACCAAAATCATTTGAAACATTTCCAGCACTATCAGTTACAGACTGTAAAGCACCCATATTATCAAACTGAACAATGAAAGTATTTTCCATTCCGTCTGTTGAGCCTAAACCAATCCTTGTCTGTGTAAAATCAGCGTTATCAGCATCTACATTAACTGTAGCCTGCCACTGGTTAGGAGTACCAGCAACTCTCTGGAAAGAAACAGAAAGAAGATGTTTGTTACCAAAACTATCGTAAATTTCCTGTTCTGTAGCCCAAGTTCCTTTACGAACATCTTCAAGACTAGCTCCGTCAACAATTTCTGGAGTTGTTTTATTTAAGTTACATGCAAATTTAATATTCTGTGTTTCTTTTGCAGGATCTTTTGCACCTACAGGAATTGTTAAATCTGTTGGTGTAGCAGCTGTAGTTACAAGCATCTGGCCATTTACTTCTTCTGCCATCCATCCCTGAACTCTCATACCATTTGCAGGATTTACTAAAGTACCTTCACTGTCCAAGCTGAAAGAACCTGCACGAGTATAGAAAGATTCTTCTCCACTTTTCATAATGAAGAATCCATTTCCCTGAATAGCAATATCAGTAGAAACACCAGTTGACTGCAAGTTTCCCTGATTAAAAATATTATCTATTGACGCAACAGTCATACCAAGACCAACTTCTTTAGGGTTTACACCACCAAGTTCGTCAGTTGGCTTTGCAGCACCCTGCATCTGCTGACTGATCATATCCTGAAAATTAACACGACCGCGTTTAAAACCAATTGTGTTTACATTTGAGATGTTGTTACCAATTACATCCATTCTTGTCTGATGATTCTGCAAACCAGATACACCAGCATAAAGTGATCTCATCATAAAGCTTCACCGTCCTTAAAAAAACTTTGTTTATATCCTTTTGTTAGTTAGCATAAATTGCTGCTATTTTATCTATAGAGTAATACATATTATTTACAAGAATCTGTGGATTTTCCCCACGAGTAACCCCTTCCACGATTCCTGTAGTAGTTGTATCACCAATATTCAATTCAACTGTTTTACCCAAAGTTGCAGCAGCTTCTGTATTATTAATTAATGCTGCAACCTTACTGAAAGACTGACTCATATTTGTCATCTGTTCCAATGAAGAGAACTGAGCCATCTGTGCAATAAATTCAGTATTTTCCATTGGGTTTGTAGGATCCTGATTCTGAAGCTGGGTAATAAGAAGCTTCAAAAAGTCATCTTTGCCTAAATCCTGGGATGTCTGTTTCCCATTGACCATATTCTGCTTGTTGTAAAAATCAACAGCCTGATCAACTATTGCTTTTTCGCCAGCAGACATTGTTGTGTTAAGTAGTTCCATCATTTCTCCTTAAATCACTATCGTCATTTTATGCGACTATATTAATTGAATATTCAGAAATATCTTTTTCCATATAATCCTGAATATATCCACTATTTAATCCATCTCCAGACTCACCATAAGCATGTCTGGCAATGTATTCTGTACCATCATAAGGACTTTCAAAGCCCTGATTCTGATTATTTGACTGGCCATTATATGAAACATCAAAATTGCCAGTATCAAAACCGCTATTTGCAAAAGCTTCTCGTAAAGTCTGAGCATTATCCTTGAAAACTTCTAATGCTTCTTTTGTATTTACTGTAATATGAGCATTAACAGTTTTTCCATCCATTGATAATTGAATCTTTACACTTCCAATATCGTCAGGTCTTAGTACAAGGTTTATAGTTCCTTTATCATTATCTTTTAAAAGAATTGAACCGGCTTTTACAAATTCAGGAGCGCTATTCTGAATCTGATTACTTACCATTGCCTGGAAATCAGAACCATTGCTGGTAGCTGTCTGATTATTCAATGAAAGCACATTAGCATCTGTTTCATTAGCAAGATTCATTGTTACAGTTGCTGTATTGTCTTCATTAATTTGAACATCAGTTACAAGCTTTGGTTCAAGTTTACTTGTTTTTTCCTGGCTTTCTGGTTGTTCAGTTCTTTGATCACGAACTACGATTTTTCCATCTTTATCAAAAGCTGTTATTTTCTCATTAAAAGGATTTGATTCATCTGTTTTTAATGAACTTAGATCCAAAGCATTTTCAACTTTTACAGATTCTTCATCATTTTCAAACTTATTGCTGAATTGCTTTGAAATTTTCTCTCCATCATTCAAAACCATTGAAACAGGCTGAATAGTTTTATCAGAAGTAATTTCCTGTGCAGCTTCTTCAAGGAACTGATTCAATCTGTCAATTTCTGAAGAAAGTTTCTTTTCTACTTTTGCATCAGTTTTTTTAGCATTTTCTGATTTTTCAGTATTTTTTACTTGATCAGAAACTGTTTTTTCTACATTTTTTTCATTAATAATAGACTGAATACTTTTTCCAATGTTTCTGTCACTAACTGAATTTTGTTCTGATTTAATTTCTTCAGATTTTCTTGATGTTTCATCAGCTTTAGATACTTTATTTTCAGAATCAGAAACTTCGTTTTTTTCTTTATCTGTATCTGAAATTTTATTTTCTTCAACAGATTCAGGTTCTTGTTTTGCATTTGAAGTTTCAGTTTTTTCTGAACTTTCATTTTTATAAACTTTTTCATCAGGATTTTTTTCAACTGTTTTTACAGAAGAATCATCCGATGACTGTTTATAAGAATCAAGCATTTCAGCAAATGAAACTGAAGATGAGGAGTTTGTATTGTTATTTTGAGATATTAGTAAGTCAGTGGATTGAAGAGACTGATTTACGATGATATCTGAACTAATTGCCTGCATTGGCAATCCTCCTGTTGAAACTATTGAAGGATTGCCTTAAGAACGATTAGTCCAGAGTTTCTGGTTTACTTAGCATCTTCCTCTGTATTTCTGCAGCCCGGTCAGATGGCATTAAAGATAACCAGTAAGAACCCATAGATGAAGTACCATTTTCACTAGCCAGCTGTTCAACTTTGCGAAGGACATCAATTACAACCTGATCATCCATTGCCAGTAATATTCCAACTGCAGCTTCTGGTCTCATACCGTTCAGATTATTAGCAATCTGTTCAATGTTTACTTCTTTATCATCGTACTTTTTTACGGTCAAGTTAAATGTTTTTTCTCTTTCTTCTTGATTTTTTTCTCGTTCTGCAAGTTCCGCAGCTATCTGAGCATTTTGATTTTCAGAAACTACAATATCAGCTTCACGCTTGTCCAATTCTTCAATACGGATATCAATTGCCTGTTTCTGTTTGTTAAGTCTGTCTTCATCAAGATTTGCTGTGAGGGGTTTTGATTGTGTGGCAGTTATAGAAGTCTGAACATCTTTGCCAAATAATTTATAAACTGGTGAAAAGACTGATTTTACATGAACAATACCAAGATAATCGAACCATAAAAGTCCGCCAATAACCATAATAATTATTATAATTAAGAGTACAAAAGATTTTCCAAGACTTTGTTTAAATGACATTATCCCCTCTCATTTGTCAAATATTCAATCAACAAATTATACCACAGTTTTTCTAATCTATCAAACCTGAAATAGATGCACCAATTGTAATATCATTATCACAAGATACAATTTCCCAGAAAATTCCAAGCTGATTTGTAAGTACTTCATCAAGATAAGCACTTACTCTTTCTTTGATCTTGTAAGTTTTATAGAAAGTTGTACCATCACAAAGCATACAAACTGGTTTAGAAGCATTTTTACCCTCACCTGTCTGAATTGCACAGGCTGTAAGAATTGCTGCAGAATAACGAGCAGAACGTTCTACAATTGCATTAAGAATCTGGAACATTACATCTGAATCCTGTTCAGTTGCTGTTTCGCAGGCAATTTTTCCAAGCAAACAATCTTTGTTGTAAGGACCATGAAGATATTTATCAATTTCAATTAAAGAAAGAACATCAAGTTTTAAAATTTCTGCAGCTGTTTTTTCACTGAACAAACCTTCTTTAGCAGCAGCCTGTAAAGCAAACCATGAAACAGGACCAAGGTAAGCGCCAGAACAAAGTTTTTCAAGATAGAAGCTGCCAGGTTTTACAGTTGTTTTATCAAAATCAACATCAAAATCAGAACGATTTACAGAAAGGAATTTTCCACTTTCACAAACAATAATCTGCTTTTCAATTCCACAACAATCACATTTTGGCTGAATATAAGCAGCATTCATTCCTGTTCCAAGAATAAATCCAATATATGAAGAATATTTATTTGCATCACCAGCACAAGCTGCACCTGCAAGCAAAGCAGCAACTGTATCATTACAAAGAGTAATTCTCTTAATAGAGTTCCATCCGTGTTCAGCTAGAGCAGCCTTCAAACATTCACCTACTTTACATCCAACAACTTCAGGAGCTTTAACTTCTTTAGAAAAGCCTAACAGAATTCCGTCACCATTTGTCTGGATTTCCATTGGATAAGAAAAACAGAATCCAATTCTATCAGCCTTATTTTTAAGATGTTCAAGATTATTAGCAATCTGTTCAAAGAATTCCTTACGGCTTAATTCTTTTTCAACACCAGGCATACGAGTTTTTTCCATATCAGAAATAACTGGGTCACCATTTTCATTAAAAGTCACAAGACATGAACGGAAGTTTGTACCACCTGCATCAATTACAATTACAGATTTTCCTTTTGCGGAACTCTCTGGTGGATTACAGAAAGTACGAATCATATCCTGATCGGCCTTTTCTTTTTTAAGACCTTTTTTCATATCGTCTAAAATTGCCTGTGCAACTGTTAATACATCTACATGATTTACAAAATTGTGCTTTGCCAAAAATGATGAAACAGAATTGTTCATACCTACATGCTCCTTCAAATAATAAGAGAAATTACCTAAATTTTATTATATATGAATAATATGTATTTTTCAATTATATGACTTGTTGAATAAATCACTAAGAATCTGGATATCTTTTCATAATTATTTGCAATAAGTTTTAAAATCACTATAATTTATTATAAATGATAAATCTTGAAACTTTACGAAAGGAACTTAATCCCGAACAATTCAGAGCTGTAACTACTACAGAAGGTGCAATTTTAATTATTGCAGGTGCCGGTAGTGGGAAAACCCGTGTAATCACTTTTAGAATTGCACATATGCTGGATAAAGGTATTCCTCAAAGTCAGATTCTTGCACTTACTTTTACAAATAAAGCTGCAAAAGAAATGTCTGACCGTATTAAAGATTTAACGCAGCGAAAACTTCAGAATCTTACAGTTTCAACCTTCCATGCTTTTGGAGTAAGAGTTCTTCGTGCAGACATTGACAAACTTGGCTACCGTGAAAATTTCAGTATTTATGATGAAACAGACCGGGTTGCTTTGATTAAAGAATGTGGCCGTGAATTAAAATATAGCCCAGAAGCGATGGATATTTATACTATTGGAAATCTGATCTCAAATATAAAAACTGGTCGCAAAAACTGGGAAACTGCTAACGACATGTATAAACCTTTATACGAAATGTATCAGGAAGGTTTGCAATTATACAATGCAGTTGATTTTGATGATCTTATAGTTTTACCTATTAAATTATTCCGTGAGCATCCAGAAGTTTTGCAAAAATATCGTGATAGATATAAATACATAATGATTGATGAATTTCAGGATACAAGTCATCAGCAGTATGAATTAATGCATCTTTTGGCTGATGAAAATGTTGCAGTTGTTGGTGATGATGACCAGTCAATTTACAGCTGGCGTGGAGCCGACTACCAGAACATCATTAATTTTGAACACGATTTTAAAGTTACAGAAATTCGTCTTGAACAGAATTACAGATCTTCAGAAACTATTCTTGAAGCTGCAAACGGTGTAATTGCCCATAATACTAATAGAAAAGACAAGAAACTTTGGTCTGGAAACGGTGCTGGTAAACCTATTGAAATCTTTATGCCAGAAAACGAAACCGATGAAGCTAATTTCATTGCAGAAAGCATTTTAGGAATTGCAGCAGAAGAACGCCGTAAATACGATGAATTTGGCGTTTTAATGAGAGCTAATACTCAAGGTAGATTTTTGGAAGAAGCTTTTCTTGAGAATAACATTCCTTACACTATGAGTGGTGGTACCAGTTTTTTTGAACGAAAAGAAATAAAAGATGTAATAAGTTATTTACGAGTTATCGCAAATCACGATGATGATATAAATCTTATTAGAATCATTAATACTCCTAGAAGAGGAATTGGCCGAGCTACAATTCAACTTTTAAATGATGAAGCAATTTTGCAAGGTTGTACAATGTGGAATGCCATGGATTCTCTGATAAACCGTCCAAACTCCCCTGCTAATGATGCAGTAAAAGAAGATTTACAGGAATTTATGAATCTAATTGAAGGTCAGAGACAAAAACTTTTAAGCGGTCATGGTCTTGCAAATAAAGTTCGTCAGATGGTAGAAGATATTAATTATAAAGACCATTTAATTACAGAATTCTCAAAAAGTGAAAAAGCTGTACGATTTAAATTACTGAACATTGAAAGTCTTTTGAATTCTATGGATACCTGGGAAAAAGATCCTGACAATGAAAATCCAAGCTTGTTTAATTATTTGAACAGAATTACTCTAATGTCTCGTGATAATGGAGATGATGAAAACGACAAAGGTAAAGTGAACTTAATGACTATTCATGCTTCTAAAGGTCTTGAATTCCCTGTTGTTTTCATTGCAGGTGTTGAAGAAGGTTTAATTCCTCATGCCCGTTCTGTAGAAGAAAATGGTGGCGATGTAGAAGAAGAGCGACGGCTTTTTTATGTTGCAATTACTCGTGCCAGAGACAAATTATTCCTTACTTCCTGTCAAAAACGCAGAAGAATGACTATGGTTGCAGAATGTACTCCCAGCAGATTTTTAGATGAAATCCCTGAAAATCTTGTTGAATATCACCAGCCTAAAGAAATAACAGAAGAAGAAACCCACGAGATTATGAGTGATTTTCTTTCACAATTAAAAGCAAGATTATAATAAAAAAGGCCGTCTAACAAGTTCTTGTCATGCCGATTTTATTTCGGCACCTCACAGGATTTAGTGTGAGATCCTGAAACAAGTTCAGGATGACAGCTTATCAGACAGCCTTCTACAATTTATTCAATATTAAAACTGAAATTAAACACGATATTTAATTTTCTTTCCAGTTCCTTCGTATAACTTAGCTCTCATTTCAGAAACCTGTTTATCCTGAATATAATCATCAAAGCTCATCATACGGTCAATGATTCCATTTGGAGTTATTTCGACAATACGATTAGCAATAGACTGAATGAATTCATGGTCGTGAGAACTGAACAAAAGTACTCCAGGGAATGAAATCAAACCTTCATTTAATGACTGAATTGCTTCCAAGTCAAGATGGTTTGTAGGGTCATCCATAGTAATACAGTTAGCACCAGAAAGCATTAATTTAGAAAGCATACAGCGAACTTTTTCACCACCGGAAAGAACTTTGACTTTTTTCAAAGATTCATCACCACTAAACAACATTCTTCCTAAGAATCCGCGAACATATGCATCATCCTGTTCTTTTGAATACTGTTTAAGCCATTCTGTAATATTGTAATCGTTGTCAAAACTGCTGGCATTATCGCGAGGCAAATAAGTCTGACTTGTTGTCTGTCCCCAGAAGAATTCTCCGCTATCAGCTTTTTTAACACCATTTACAATATCCATTAATGCTGTAACTGAATTATGTTCAATACCAACAAAAGCAATCTTGTCAGTTCTGTTTACTTTCAAATTAAAGTGATCAAGAAGTTTATTTCCATCAGCATCTGTGTAGCACAAATCTTTAATTTCAAGAACATTGTTACCAATTTCACGATCAGCCTTAAAGTTTACATATGGGAACTTACGAGTAGAAACTGGAATTTCTTCCAAACTGTCAGCAAGTTTATCATAAATCTTTTTGCGGGAAGTAGCCTGTTTAGCTTTAGAAGCATTAGAAGAGAATCGGAGAATAAATTCTCGCAAATCCTTCATTTTTTCTTCAGTCTTCTTCTGCTGATCGTGAGCCTGACGCTGCATAACCTGAGTCATCTGATACCAGAAGTCATAGTTACCACTGAACTGTGTAATTTTTCCAAAGTCAATATCACAAATGTAAGTACAAACAGTATTTAAGAAGTGACGGTCATGGGAAACTACAATTACAGTATTCTCAAATTCCAGAAGGAAGTTTTCAAGCCAAGTGATTGATTCAATATCCAAACCGTTGGTAGGTTCGTCAAGAATCAAGGCATCTGGATTACCATAGATAGCCTGAGCAAGTAAAACACGAACTTTCTGAGATTCATCAAGTTCACTCATCATTTTGTCATGGTGTTCTTCTTCAAGACCAAGACCAGAAAGCATCTGTTCAATCTGATTTTCAGCTTCGTATCCGCCAAGTTCACCAAATTCACTTTCCAATTCTGCAGAACGAATACCATCTTCTTCTGTAAAATCTTCTTTTGCGTAAATTGCATCTCGTTCCTTAGAAACTTCATACAATTTTGGGAACCCCATCATAACTGTATCTTTTACAGAATATTCATCAAAAGCGAAGTGATCCTGCTTTAATACAGCCATTCGTTCTCCTGGTGTCATAAAGATTTCACCAGAATCTTTTTCCAATTCTCCAGACAAAAGTTTTAAGAATGTAGATTTACCAGCACCATTAGCACCTGTAATACCGTAACAGTTACCTTTATTGAATTTAAGATTTACATCTTTGAAAAGAGGTTTCTCACTGAAAGATACACTAACATCACTTACTGTAATCATTATTTTTTACCTCCAAAAAAAGCTTTAATTTTAGCTAACAAGCCCATTTTCTTCTGTGGTGTAGCAGCTGGTTTCTTGTTATTGTTATAGTTTTTATTATTTTTCTTATAATCGCCTTTTTTGTAGTCGCCTTTCTTGTAAGAAGAATTCTTATTGTTGTAGTTTTTATTACCGTTATTGTTGTAATTCTTTTTACCTTCGTTGCGATTCTGAGAATTTTCATTGCCATAGCGTTCTTTGTAGAACTTCATGCGTTCTTCGTAAGACATGTTGGCAAGTTTTTCAGGATTAATATATGGCTTTTTACCACCTTTATTGTTTTTGTGGTAGTCACCCTTTCCATTTTTATTGTAACCGTCTTTCTTGTAATCACCAGATTTTTTATATCCATCTTTATGATTATCGTGATGATTGCTGTGAGAGCCTTTGTTGTGATAGTCGCCATTTTTACCCTTACGGTATCCGCCACGGTTATCAAATTCATCATCACCACGCCAATTTTCAGTCTTAATGTAAACACCAGCAGATTTATCTTCTTCCATCTGCTCAGGGTAAGCAACTGTTGCAGGGATAGACATTTCAATATAGCGTTCAATTGCTGGAAGATTGTAAACATCCTGTTCTGAACAGAAAGTATAAGCTTTACCAGATTTACCGGCACGAGCTGTACGACCAATACGATGAACATAATTTTCTGCTTCTACAGGTAAGTCATAGTTGATTACCATTGCCAAATCATCAACATCAATACCACGGGCAGCAACATCTGTAGCAACCAGACATTTTACTTCACCAGCTTTTAAAGATTTAAGAATCTGCAATCGCTTTGACTGAGGCAAGTCTCCAATAAGGAATTCTGCTTTTACATCATTTAACTGAAGGCGTTTTGCAACAACTTCGCAAGAACGCTTTGTATTACTGAAAATAATTACAGATTCAGGATTTTCATGCTTCAAAATACCAAGCAAAAGCTTCATTTTTTCATCTGAAGAAACATGGAGCAATTCCTGTTGGATTTCGCTAACTGTAATATTTTCTGCTTCAATTGTAATTTCCACAGGATCGCGAGTATATTCCCAGGCAAGATTTTTAACATAAGAGTTCAGCGTTGCAGAGAACAACATAGTCTGACGGTCTTCTGCTTCTGGCAAACATTTCAAGATTTTTCTTAAATCTGGGTAGAAGCCCATATCAAACATTCTGTCAGCTTCATCAATTACACAGAAGTTTGCATTTGTAAGAACAAGATTTCCACCTTCCTGCAAATCAATTACACGACCAGGGGTTCCAATAATAATATCAACTCCTTTTTTAAGATTTGCAATCTGTTTTTCGTAACCAACACCACCATAAACACTAAAAGCCTTAAGTCCGCTAGTTCCAACCAAAACCTTTGCTTCTTCTTCAATCTGAACTGCAAGTTCACGAGTTGGAGCAAGAATTAAACATTTTTTGCCCTTGTTTTCTTCCTTGAGCATTTCACCAATAACTGCAACTAAATAGGCAGCAGTTTTTCCAGTTCCTGTCTGAGACTGAACATACAAATCAGGACCTTTTGCAGCATTTTCTGCTTTTTTAGAAGCCTTAATAACCTGTTCCTGAACAGGAGTACAACTTACATATCCTGCGGCTTCAATTCCTTTCAAAAGTCTTTCATCAAGACCAAATTCAACAAAATCCATACGATTTCCCTTTTCACGACACAGCGTGTATATATATTTTCCGCACAGCACACAGGCTGAGGGTATAATTTGCAAATGTTAGAAAATAATAACATTTTTTGCATATTATGTGAACACAATTGAGAAAATTACTTTTTTGTTTAATTATAGAGAAATAAATATTAATAATGAGGCGGCTTTCGGTTAGGTATGTCCCCTTCTGCCGCTTCAATAAGTTCTTTGATTTTTTCAGGCATTCGTTTGTTTTCTGTCTTTAGTTTTTCAATATCATAAGTTTGCTGAACAGAAACTTCCTGTAACTGATTTACAAAATCTTCCAGATAAGCAAGTTTTATTTCAAGCTGATTTATTCGTTCTTCGTCCATTATTTCTTTTCTCTTGTCTGACAACCATTTATTTCTTTGTAATAATCAAGATACTGACACAGAACTCCAAGAGCAATTTCTACATTTTTCTGGATTCTTTCATCTTCTTCAGCTTCATCAACATTTGATTCATAAATAGCATCTCGCAGTCTGCAAAATTCATTATTCATAGCAAGATATTTTTCAGTTGCTGTCATAAAATTACTCCTTGTCAACAACGATTGTTTCATCAGAAGAAGAAGTTTTAACTGCTGCAATTTTTTTATTTCCAAAAATAATTGAAACAATAAGTAAAACTAATCCCACAACAGCTGTAACTATACCATTAATCATTAATTTTTTTATAACAGAAATAATAATTCCTGCTGCAAAATCAAGAAGTCCCTGCTGAAGTTCAAATTCTTTCATAATAAGGCTTGTTGCAAATGACAAGGAACTGTTGGCAACAAAAACTACTATTACTACAAGAATTCCTGCAATCAGGGATGAAATAGAAAGATATTTCAATGTTGCAAAAATATTTAAGTTTACAATCAAAATCAAAAGTGCAAAACAAATACAAACAAGAACACAGATTACAAAAGTTTTTGTTGAAAGAATATCCAGTACAAGTTTCAAGTCTTTAATTACATCAGCATTTTCTTCCTTTACCTCATCCAAAGCAGATACAATTTCTTCAGAAGCAGCAGCAATATTTTCAGTAATCATTTCATCAAGGCCTGTTCTATCAATAACCTGACCAGTTTTTTCTTCATATTTATCAAAAGTTTTATTTAATACAGAAGTAATTTCAGAAGAATCAATGTTCAAAGAGTCCGAAGTTCCTGTTACATAATCAATAATTTCATAAGTATACTTATCAAGCAATTTTGAAGTTTCAGAATCTGCTAATATTTCTTCAACAAGTTCCTCATATATTTCACTATCAAATTCCGATGCATATTCTTTTACAAGAGCAGAAATATCAAGATTTGTGAAATCAATTGAACTAAAATCGAAAGTACTAAAATCAAAATCTGTATCAAACTGAGTAGTTTTAAGTATTTTCTCACCAGGACGATACAAACCATCATCTTTTGGCATAACAGAAACAGATTTTCCTGCCTGTAAAACCAAATCTTTTACAACAGATGGTTTAGCTACTTCTTTCACAATTCCAAGAAGTAATGTAACAAACAAAGAAATTGTAAGAAAAACACTTAATAAAACAGATAAAAACTTTTTCATAAAAAAACCTCAAAACTTATGTTACTACAATTATAACACATAATAATCAGAAAACTCTATATATTCTGTTTTCTACAAATCATATTTATGGTATCTTATCTTTATGGACAATAAAATTAATTATCAGGCTGAATTATTTTCAAATCGATTAAAGAAAAAATACAAAGAACTTAGAAAATGGGCTCGAAAAAACAGAGTCAGTTGCTATAGACTTTATGATAGAGATATTCCCGAAGTTCCTGTAAGTTTTGATATTTACGAATTTCTTCCTGATTCAGTTTACACCCCTATTGAGGCTGCTCAATTTTTAAGTGAACAGAATAGCCGATTATCTGCCAATGATCATTCAGTTGAAGTTGAGATACATGAACGCACATTTGGAGTTCTTTATTTGTATGAACGGCCATATGAGAAAGAAGATCAAGAAGAAGAACTTTGGATGGATGCAATGGCAAACAGTGCCGCTGCAGTTCTTGGAATTCCAGTTTCTCATATTGTAAAAAAGATGCGAAAACATCAGGATCACAAAAAAACTCAATATGAAAAAGACCAGAACAATAAATCTAATTCTTCAGCAAATATTTCAACTGAAGAATCATATATTCTTCACCCTGAATATGTTCAGGAATGTGGCCAATTATTTAAAATCAATCTTAATTCATATTTGGACAATGGATTGTTTTTTGATCACCGACCTCTACGAAGTATTATCCGAGATACCTGCAGCAATAAATCGGTTTTAAATCTTTTCTGTTATACAGGAAGTTTCAGTGTATATGCTGCCAGTGGAAATGCTAAATCTGTTGAATCTGTAGATTTATCTAATACCTATTTAGATTGGGCAAAAGAAAACATGAGCCGCAATGGTTTTCAAGATAGAAACCGCTATTCTTTTACAAGAGCAGATTGTATTCAGTTTTTACAGGAAAAAGCAGTTTCTCAAAAAGCAGTAATTGCACAAACTGCTGACCAAAACACAACTAATAAAGCAAAAACTTACGATATAATTATTCTTGACCCTCCAACTTTCTCAAACAGTAAAAATACTTACAATATTCTTGATATAAATAAAGACTGGCCTCAACTTGTAAAGGATTGTTTGAATATATTAAACCCAGACGGAATTTTATATTTCAGTACTAACAGTGAAAGATTAAAGTTTGATCCAGCTGCAATTCCACCTGTAACAATTTCGGGCCTTTCAATAAGCATTCAGGATATTACAACACAAACAATTCCAAATGATTATACAGGAAGCAAACCTCATCGTTGCTGGAAATTTATTGTAAACAAATAATTTTATTAGAGTTCGTCTTTATAAAAATTAAAATGGACATAAAAAAAACACGCTTTTTTTGTAAAGCGTGTTTTTTATTTATTAAGACAAAAACTCTTAAATTATTTGTTATCAGCCTTAATACCATAACGTTTGTTGAAACGATCAATACGACCTGCAGTATCAACAAGCTTCTGTTTTCCTGTATAGAAAGGATGGCATGATGAACAAATTTCAACGTTGATGTTTTCAACTGTTGAACGAGTTTCGATTACATTACCACATACACATGTGATTTTTGTAAGTTTGTAGTTTGGGTGAATTCCCTTTTTCATTTTGTAACTCCTATAATTCTTGCCCGATATTACGCCCAGCAGCCTCTAGCTCTGCAAAAGCAGTCTATCATTTCGCCACTGTCAGCCAATCTAAAAAATTATAATATCACAAGATTGATTTAAATATTTTATATAAATATCCTATTTTAATCAATAAGTATAACCTAAAAACTGCTTTCTAAATTTTTTACAGTTTTCTATTAATCCATTCCAGCTGTTCCAGCATTCATACTGGCAAGGAAAGCTTCATTTGTCTTACTCTTCTTCATACGATCAAGAATAAGTTCTGTAATATCTATATCTTCCATTGGATTAAGAACTTTTCGCAAAATCCAGATTTTCTGAAGTTCGCTTTCTGTAAGAAGTAATTCTTCTTTACGAGTTCCAGATTTTTTAATATTAATAGCTGGGAACAAACGTCGTTCAGCAAGTTTACGATCCAGGTTAATTTCACTGTTACCAGTACCTTTGAACTCTTCGAAAATAACTTCATCCATTCGTGAACCAGTTTCGATCAATGCTGTAGAAATAATTGTTAAAGAACCTCCTTCTTCAACATTGCGGGCAGCACCAAAGAAGCGTTTTGGCTTAAATAAAGCATTAGAATCAACACCACCAGAAAGTACTTTTCCAGAAGTCTGAACTGTCTGGTTATAAGCACGAGCAAGACGAGTAATAGAATCAAGCAAAATTACAACATCCCGTTTATGTTCAACAAGTCGCTTTGCTTTTTCCAAAACCATTTCTGCAACCTCAACATGACGAGTAGCCTGTTCATCAAAAGTAGAAGAAATAACTTCACCTTTGTTAGCTCTTTCCATTTCTGTAACTTCCTCAGGACGTTCATCAATCAAAAGTACGATTAAATAAACTTCAGGATTGTTAGCAGTAATAGCATTTGCAACCTTCTGCATAAGGATTGTTTTACCAGCTTTTGGAGGAGCAACAATCAAAAGACGCTGACCTTTTCCAATTGGAGCAAACAAATCGATAATACGAGTTGAAACTTCTGTAGAAACAGTTTCAAGACGAAGTTTTTCATCAGGATACAAAGGTGTAAGATTTTCAAAAGGAACACGTGTTTGAGCAATACGTGGTTCATCAAAGTTTACAGTTTCAATACGTAGCAAAGCAAAGAAACGCTCACCTTCTTTAGGAGAACGAGTTTGTCCGTAAACAGTGTCACCAGTTTTTAAGTTGAATAAACGAATCTGGCTAGGACTAATATAAATATCATCTGGACCAGGTAAATAAGAGTTCTGTGGAGAACGTAAGAAACCATATCCGTCTGGTAAAATTTCCAATGCACCAGATGCAAAAATTATTCCGCCATGTTCTGTATGAGCTTTAAGAATTACAAAAATCAAATCCTGTTTCTTCATTGGAGCCATATCATCTGCAGTAAAGCCATACTGCATAGCAAACTCACGAAGTTCAGTCATAGATTTAATAGTAAGATCATTAATTAAAATACGTGGTTTATTAGCATTGTCTTCACTTGAAGAAGCAGCAGCAGCGGCCTCAGCGGCAGCAATCTGACTTGAAACTTCTCCACTTGGAGCAGGATAAGAAGGTCGTACAAAAGGCTTTTTAGTTGCAGACTGACCTTTTTTATTATTAAAGTTTTTATTCTGATTATTAGATGTTGCAACAACTCTTTTGCGTTTAATCTGAACTTTAGCAGTTTCAGAATGTTCACCTGCTTCGTCTGCAGATTTTTCATCTGAATTACTTTCTTCTACAACTTCTTTAGGTTCTGCGCTTTCGTTGTTTTCTACTGGTGTTTCTGATGTTTCTGGAGCAGTATTTTCTGTTGCTTCAAAATCCAAAGTGGCCTGTGCTTCTTCCTGAGGGGCCTGCTCAGCTGCGTCAGTAGTACGACGCTTTCTTAATGCTGCCATTAAAAAAAATCTCCAAAATAAATGATTTGATTAAAAAAATATGATTATTTATAAATATAAAAAAAGACAATTTAACAAAGGTGGGAATACGTAAAAAAAATCCCTTAAAATATATTTTAATTTTTACAATTTTTTTAGACTTATGTCAATCACAAGTATTATTTAATAACATCTGAGTGAATGTTCATTGCCTGTTTATATTCAGATGATGCAACAGAAAATAAATCAACATCAGGTTCTTTATCAAGCATTGAAACATAACCGCTAAAATCTACATTATTAGCAATTCTAATTCTTGCAGTTGTAACATCACCATCTACTGTACTTCCTGCGCAAATTTCAACACGTTCAGAAGCTGTCATATTTCCTTTTACATTGCCAGAAATAACAACAGAATGAATATCCATATTTTCAACATTACAAGTTGATGTTTTAGCTATTTCCAAATCGCCTTTAGGTGCATTAATTTTTCCTGTAAATTTTCCAGTAATAACAAGTCTGTCTGTAAATTCGAGAACACCATCAAATTCAGTTTCTTCACCAAAAACTGTAATATTTCTTTTCTCTGTTTCGTTTTTTTCAGCCATTTATACACCCGTTTTATGCATTTACTTATTAATTATTATACCTTGAATGAACCGTATTATCAATATAACTGCAAAAATTAGAACTTCAAGAATTCCAAAAACATCTCCTGTTTTCGTATAAAAACTTGTCTTAAAGGTTGAATCATATACTGGAATCTTTCCTACCACATAAGATTCTGTAAAAGGCGCTGCTAATTCAACAACTTTTCCATGTTGATTTATAATGCACGTTTGACCGCTTGATGTACTTCTAACAGAAGGAACTTTATTCTCTACAGATCTGAATACAGCCATAGCAAGATGCTGATTCTGGCATATTAAACTTTTTGACCACGCATCATTACTCATATTTACAAAAGCTCTGGCGCCATGTTTTACCATATTCCGGCAAACATAACCAAATGTATCTTCAAAACAAATAGGAGTTCCAAAATACAGCCCATTAATTTCAAAAACTTTATATTCAGTTCCCTTATCCCACATATGAACATCACCATTTAGTAATTTTTCATAAAATTTTGGAAACATTCTTTTCATAGGAAAATATTCTGTAAAAGGTACAAGCTTAATCTTTGAGTATACTTCCGGTTCTGGAGGAAGAACATTATTTCCAGCTTCAAAGACAAAAGCGCTGTTAAATCGTTCAATTTTTCCATCTTCATAAACTGTTTGATTTGAATTGCCAATTACAAAATTAGCCCCACTAGAGTTTATAAAATTTAAAAGATTATAAATAAGCTCATATCGATTTAGATCTTTAACACTATAATAATTGCTCAAAATTGAAGGCACAACTGCAGTTTCTGGCCATACCACTAAGTCTACATTTTTATTTTCACCCAAAGCCTTTTTTGACAATTCCATCAAAGATTTTATATTAGCCGTATAAACAGAAAGTCCATTTTCCCATGGATCTTCATTATTTTGAATTGCTACAACTTTTGCATATTGTTTGGCACTTTTTTCTTTTATGTCCGCAGCACCATAAATAAGTGAACCAAGAATACATACAAACCATATAATAGCAGGAAAACATTTTATTCTTTTTGTAATATATCCAAAGATAAAGAATGCAGGGAAAAGAACAAGAATATTTAATCCAAATACACCAATAACGTCTGCTATTTGAATTAATGGTATATATCTCCACATTGTATATGCAGAAACACCATAACTAAAACCTAAAAATCCCAAAGTTTTCAAATATTCATAAGATAAAATGAAAATAAATTGTACTACCCAGAATTTATCTAAAAATAATTTTTCAATAATCTTTAATCCTAAAAAAACAAATGAAAGAATAATTCCGTAAGAAATACAAACTATATAAAGGGTTAAAGGATGAAAGTTTTTAAGCCAGTAAGCATAAAACCCATAAGAAAAAATACCGTATAAAAGACCATAAATCCATACAGTTTTTAATGAAGATTTACGAATCATAAATAAAACGGGAAGATAGATAAAAAAGCCTAAAAAACCAATGCCAGTTTTAACAAAAACATTAGGATTGGCAAGAACAAAAAGTAAAACAGAAATTACAAATAGTATTAATTGAGAAATAAAATGATTAGAAAAAAACTCAGCTTTATTCTTCATCAATTTTCAAATTCCAAAGTTTTTCTTTTAATTCCTGTCCAGGTCGAAAAGCAGCTATATAATGAGGTTCTACGCTTAATATTTCACCAGTTTTAGGATTACGGGCAACACTTCTACCTTTACGAAGACGTGGCTCAAAAGTTCCAAAACCTCTAAGTTCTATTGTGGCACCATTTTCAAGTGACGTTTTTAATTGAAGAAGAAACTGATCCAAAATTTCCTGAATAACTTGTTTTTCAACATCTGTAGATTTATAAATAGAATCCACAATATTGTTTTTTGTAATTTTATTATTCATTATAACTCTCTCCTTTTACAAAAAAAAACCAGTTGAAGTAATACCCCAACTGGATTTCCAAAAAGCAATACCTATAAAATGTTATTTAGCAAATGTAACATTGTAAAGGTTCATCATTCTTGACTTTTTGCGTGATACTGCATTTCTTGTCAAAACACCTTTTGAACGAGCACTATCAAGTTCTTTCTGAAGTTTCTTGTATGATTCTTCAGCAGCTTTCTGATCTTTTGCCTGAACAGCTTCTACAAACTGTTTTGCATAAGTCTTACATGTGCTTTTGATAGCTTTATTATGAAGTCTACGAACTTCGCTCTGTGCGTGTCTTTTTTCTGCAGAAGTATTTTTGCCTGCCAATTGGAGACCCCCAAAAAAAATTAGTTAACTTTTGTTATAATATCAAAATGAATTACTTATGTCAATTAAACAAATACCATTTCACCTTTTCTATTATTGACACTTACACCTTATCTCAGTATTATATTTGATACGAATATTCGATTTGGAGGCACATAATGGCTGGAGCTAGTAAAAACTCTCGTACAACTGTTGCAACACAAAAATTCATTTGCCCTGACTGCGGTGGCGAAATCATAATGAAAACAATGATGGAAAATGGCAGACTTAAGAATCAGGCAGAATGCCAGAAATGTAAACGTGTTGAAAGACGTCCTAAGGATTTTAAATAATATTTAGCAGATTGAATCTGCATTAGAATCTTTAGATAAAAAAAAGACCGTGTGGAATCATGAACCACACGGTCTTTTTTTATCTTTATTATTAAACATTAATATTTTTGTGTTAAAGGAAGCTTACGCCATTCTTCAACCTGCTTCTGGATAATTACCTTACTTTCTTCCAACAAAGCATTACATTCTTCTTTATTTTTAGGACAATCGTATACTTTCAAAATTTTTACACGATAACTACCCTTCTTAATATTCGAAAAAATCTTTCTTAGGTCTCGTAAACGGTAACCACCTTCAAGTGCACAAACTACTACAGGCAAACCGGTTTCTGTAAGTTTACGAACTCCTGCAGAATAAAATTTACCTACATTACCATCTCTTGTTCGAGAACCTTCCGGAAAAATAATAGGAATCCAATCGTTTTTTACGCAATTTTTACCAAATTTTTCCAAGTAGTGCATTGCATCCATTGGTTTTGCGCGACGTGGAATAATACAGTGCTGCTGACAACGAAGCATTTCTGATACAAGAGGAACATGTCTTCCTAATGCATCTTTTGCAACAAATCTTACTTCTCGCTCATGAAAAAACTTCATAAACAATGGAATATCTAACAAACTCTGGTGATTTGAAATAATAATAAAATTATCTGGCAAATCTTTTTTAGTTTCTTCATATCCAAAAAAACGGAATCCTGAAGAAAAACGTAAAATTGCAAAAAGTCTAGGCGCTAAAACTTTTACAATATAATTTGAGATTTTAAGACAGATTCTATTTGATACTGGATAAGCAAAAATATTAGCAATAGCCGCAGGTGATACCATTACCACAAGACAAATCATACAAAGCGCACTTAACATAAAAAACCTCGAAATTGATTATACATTACCTTTACCCAAAAATAAAGTTATTTATTCTCTTAGTAATTTCAGATAAAGGCTCATATACCTTTTTACATTCAGGCATACTTGCAACAAATATTGATCCGTATCTTTTTTCATAAATACGCCTATCCAACACAACAACAACACCTTTATCATCTGAACGGCGAATAAGACGACCAATTCCCTGTCGAAATTTAATAACAGCTTCTGGAACACTAAGTTCCATAAATGAACTGCCACCACGTTTTTCTATGGCTTCAGAGCGTGCTACAAATACAGGATCATTTGGAACAGTAAATGGAAGTTTTACAATTATTACCTGAGATAAAGATTCTCCAGGTATATCCACCCCCTGCCAGAATGAATCTGTTGCAAATAAAACACTTTCATTTTCTTTTTTAAATGCATCAAGGAGTTTTCCGTTATCATCATCTCCCTGTTTCATTATTCGACCAGAAAAGCCACGTAACGAAGCAGTTACAGTTCTATGTGCACTTTTTAATGATTCATATGAAGTAAATAAAACAAGCGTTCGACCTTCCGCAGATTGTATAAGCCGAGGTAATGCCATTTCAACATACTGCTGATATTCCATACTATCTGGAGTTGGAGCATCACTAGGAACAGCAAAAAGCATATTTTTATTGTATGGGAAAGGAGAAGGAAATTCGCCTCGAATAACTCTATCTGCTCCTGCCAAAGTTACGCCAGTTCTCTTCATCCAGTAATTATAATCACGACCAGTTTTTAATGTTGCAGATGTACATATTACAGATGACATTTGTTCAAAAACACCATCGTTCATTAAGTAAGATATATCAAGAGGAGTTTGCGTAAATGTAATGTATTCAGCATCACCATCTTTTACCATATCAGGTGGCAATCGCTTCTTTTGAATCCAAAACACATCTTCTCTTTTTTCATCCCACATTCCAAAGTTTTTAAGCAAAATAACATAAGCATCGAGACGTCTTAAAATTATTTTTGACTCCCAATATGAAGGAACATCATGATCTTCTTCGTCTATACCTTCCATTACAGCACGAACAATTGCACAGAAATCGCCCAGGGCCTTTGCCAAGTCGCCTAACGAAACAAGTAAAGAACCAAAGTTTCTTGCAGTTCCTTCAAACAGACGCATTGAATATTCATTATTAAGCAAATCTTTAGAAGCAATTTCGACATTTACAAGACCGTTTTTTATTCTATTAGTAACTTCAAAGGCTTCCTGCGCATTTTCTTCATTTGAAGAAAGAATTGCAAGATTACAAAGATGTCCAGATTCTGAATTCTTACGTTTACGATACATCTGCCCAACAAGTTTATTTATTTTAAATTTATTTACACTTTCGCTAAAAAAGCTTGTAGCAGCATTTTCAATTCCATGGGCTTCATCAAAAATAATATGACGATATGGTGGTAAAACAGCCGCATCTTCATATCCAGCCCCATTCAAGCGAGATTCAATATCAGCAAATAATAAATGATGATTAACAACAATAATATTTGAATTTGCTGCTTCCTTGCGAACCTTCATAACAAAACATTCATTATGAAATGGACATCGCATACCCATACATGCATCACTTTCGGAATTTACCTTTGACCACACATTTTCCTGAGGCAGATAATTCAAATCACTTTTACTTCCTGTGTCTGTTGTTTCAGCCCATTCTGCAAGTTTTTTTAGTTCGTCAGATTCACCTTCAAATAAATCAAGAATAGAGGCCGCATCGTTAAGTCTTCGCTTACAAATATAATTCTGGCGACCTTTCATTAATATATATTTAATTTTTTTTCCAAGAATGTTTTCAACTGCTGGAATATCCTTTTCACATAATTGCTGCTGAAGATTTATAGTACCAGTTGAAATAATAACTCTGTCTGTATTTTGAATTGCCCACAATATTGCCGGAATTAAATATGAATAAGATTTTCCAACTCCTGTCCCAGCTTCAAAAACAGCAATTTTATTTTCGTTAAAAGCTTTTGCAATATTTTTTAACAATTCAATCTGAACTGGACGTTCTTCAAAAGTATCTGATTTTTTAGATAAAGGACCACCATTTGAAATAAGAAAACCAGCATTATCTTCATCAATTTTTTTTATTGCTTTTAACTTTACAGGTTCCATTACAACATAAATTTGAGTTACTTTATTATTTACGATGTAAAACCCCTGTGCATTTTGAGAACATTCAGAAGCAACATTCAGATCGGCAGAAGAAGGTTCCAGGTTTCCACCAGGATGATTATGTATTAAAACAGAAGCTTTTCTTTTATCTGAAAAATTTACAGGAACTGTATGTTCACTTCCTCTGGCACCAACTTTTATATTATTAACAATCCCCTGCTCATCAATTTCACCAGTAAAAAAAACTTCGTTTCCACCAGCGTCTTCAATAGCAGCTGCCATTATTTCGCGAACTTCATCAGATAAATATTTTGATATTTCCATTAACCCCACCCAGAAAATGCCAAAAAAAAAGTCTTGCAAGTTTAACACTTACAAGACTTTAGCATCTCCTAGCAGAATTGAACTGCTGTTGTCGGGATGAAAACCCGATGTCCTAACCACTAGACGAAGGAGACAAGTATCAGTCGCAACTGACTTTTATAATATATCAAATACAGAATTTTTCGTCAATAGCCATAAGTCTAATTTTTAAAAAATTTGTATTTTTTTTACATATTCATTCCAAACTTTTTAACAAGTTTATCCTGCAAAGGTTTATATTCTTCAGGTTTCATTCCAAACTTAATTGCAACATCAAGATCGTTCATTGCCTTTTCATATTCACCTAATTCATAATAAGCCATGGCTCTGCGAAGATTTGTATGACACTGGAATTCATTCAATTCAAGCGAATGAGAATAAGCATCTACAGCTTCTTCATATTTTTTCATTACAGAACAAACAATTCCTTTATAGTAATAAGATCTGAAGGCTTTTGGATCGGCGTTAATACTATCCTCAAAATCCTTAACAGCTTCTTCAAGCTTATTCATAGCAAAATATGCCATTCCACGATGTTTGTGAATAACTGCAGGAATATTGCCTGTTTTATCTGGAACAGCTTCAATAATACGAGAATATATTTCTACGGCTTCTTCCAAACGGCCATCATTATGAGCAGAAATTGCTCTTAAAAGCATGTCATCAATAGTTCCCTGAACAAACGGTGTAACTCGAGAAATATCTTTCTTTTCTGGAATTTTCTCATTCAGAAGATTATCAGCCATATCGTAGAAAGAACGACGGCGTTTATCTAATTCTGAATTAAGTTTGTTTTGATAATCACGAATTTCCTGGAAAGTAATATCAGCCAATGTCAAAGAAGCATTAATTGAAGCTAATTTTCGACGTAAAGGAATATCAAATGGATTGAATTCAGTTTTATAAATTAATTCATGTTCTACTTCTGCCCATGCGTCCTGTAAAATTGTTCTAATCTGAATTTCACATACCAATTCATCAGAAACAGGTTTTAATCCTGCAAATTTACCTTTTAATTCAGGAATATAGTCTTCTGGAATTTTCAATAAAACATGAGTAGATTCATAACCAAATTCACTGAATTTCTTTTCTGCACCTTTTACTTCAACTTCTTTTATTTCGAATAATTGAGTTATCTGGTTTACAGCAATATTTATATCTTCTAAGAAAGCACACACCATTCTAATACCCATCATGTCTGTGAGGTAAATTAAATCGCGATCTTCCTCTATTTGTTCCGGTTTAAGACGTAATACTTTTCTATAATAACTGTTAAAACTTTTTACACGACTTTTATAGGTAGGTGGTGTCATAAGTCTGACATTTTTTTGCAGACACTCAATAACCTTACCCATTATTTCTTGAAAATATTCAGTATACGCTTCGTAATTTGTGCGAATTTGTTCTTTAGAAACTAAATTTTTTGTATTCATAATTCAAAATTAAACAAAAAAAACGTCTTGGAACTTACCATTTACAAATAAAATTCCAAGACGTTTTATAAATATTAGTAATTAACTAATTATTCCTGACTTGTTTCCAAGCTAGAAGTGAATTCAGATTCTGTAGCCAATTTAGCTTTTTCGAGGTAGCGGTTAACCTGTTTGTTACCGAACTTCTGCAATTCAGCATTCTGGCGAGCAGATTCTTTCTTACCAATGATTCCCCAAAGGTCTTCATCAGCGATATCACGATCACTTGTAAGAAGTGCTTTGTCGTAAATAATTTTTACATCTTTGAAATATCCGATGAAGTCTCCACCAATGTGAGCTGCATCACGTGTGATTTCAAATCCTGTGAATTTAACAAATGGGAGTCCACGTGGATAGATTGGGTAAACGCGGATTTCACGGTTACGAATTTCTGAAATGTACTGTGGATTGTTCCAAGTAAGCTGTTTCCAACCGTCAAAACCAAGGTAACCCATGAAGTAACGTCTTTCAACACCGTCGTTATCAGCCATACGAACATAAAGTCCGTGTGGGAAGTTCATACCCATTGTTGTAACAGAAATTGCTTTTACTGTACCAACATTTTTTACAACACCATATCCATCTTCGAAAAGTGTTTTACCACTTGCTTTCTGTTCATCTGTTGGTTCCTGGCGTTCACCATTATCATCAGCATCAGCCAATGTAGCATAAGCTGGAATATCAAATGGAGGAACAATCTTTGCATTTGCATTAGAATTCCATGTTGGGAATACAATGCGAACACCCATAACTTCGCTACCTGCAAATGGAACATCTGCTTCAGCTTTTACTGGTGCTGCAACAACCATTGAATCAGCCAAACTTGCAACTGTTTTAGCAGATGAGTTCAACTGAACTTCCCATTCTGGAAGTGCCAAAGAAGTTTTCATAAGATCTTTCTGATCTGCTGTAAATGTAGCTCCTGCACTTACTGAATAGTCCATTACAGTGTGTTTATTCTGCTGAGCGTTTCCGTTATCGTCTTCGCAACAATCAGCAGTCAAAAGTGTAAAATCGATGAGCATAGCTTCTTCTGCGAAAGCAACGCCACCAGCGAGCAGCAATGCAGCTGCAATTAAACCCAAAGTCTTCTTCATATTGAAGCTCCTTTTTATACTAATTCGATGTAGCCTTGTATATAAAATAATTATCCAATAACTACATCTTTTTGTCAACGCTTTTTATTTTTCAAAAGCGATTTTTCCATTAACAAAAACTTCAACAGTTTCAATTTTTGGAAAGTTCTTTTTTATATTTTTATCAAGTAACTGTATACCAGACTTGATATCAATAACTGTATCATCAGCTTTTATCAAATCATCAGAAAGGTTCAAATAAAGTACTTTTCCTCTCTGAAAACATGATAAAACTTTAGTTCCAGGCATAAAAATCTTTTTTGTACGCTCAACCTGTGAACCAAGCAAAAGTTCATCTATAAACAGCTGAACACTTCCTTGATGTGGTTTTTTGTTAAGATTTCTATATTCCATAACGTATTCATTTTCTACAACAGATGGGAAAATAAATGTTTTTCTTTCGTAATCTTTTACAAGATATAAAATTAAAGAAATTATAAATGTAACTAATAAGATAGAAATGAGAATTATTTTATATAAGTTTTCTTTTGTAAACAAACTCTTCATTAATTTATTTTCCGATGTCATTGTAATGATGTAAATCCTTGTGAACGTTCAAAATGGGTAATAAATGCACCTATTCCATTATATATTCCAAGTGTAGCCTTTTTCAAGTATCTTTCATCATTTAATAAAAGAGCTTCCTTTTCATTTGATACAAAGCCCAACTCTATAAGTACTGCAGGCATATTTGAATTTTTTACAACAAACCATTCTTCAGCACGAATACCACGAGCTGTTGATTCTTTACCAATTTGAGCCGTTAATCCGTCCATAATAAATTTTGCAATCATTATACTTTCAGTTGTATATTCTTCTTCCAACATCGAATTTAAGATTGGGAAAAGATTTTTATCACCATCAACTGCAGACTGATCAAGAACTGTACGTCGATAACCTGGTGAAAGATACCAAACCTCATAACCAGAAGAAGTTTTATTTAAAGATGAATTAACATGAATTGATATAAACAAAACGGCTTCGTTTTCACCAACTTTTACATTATTTGCAATATCTGTACGTTCACCAAGAGTAAGGAAAACATCTTTATCACGAGTCAAAATAATCTGTTTTTGTGGATATGCTGTATGCAATCTTTCATAAAGCATTTTTGCAACACGAAGGTTTACATCTTTTTCCTGAACAGTAACGTTTTTACCATTTACTTTATAAGTTTTCAGTGCTCCAGGATCTTTTCCACCGTGTCCAGCATCAATAAGAATTGCTCCAACTTTAAAAGGAACTTCATCTTTCTGATTAAAAAATTGTTCTGAATCATCAAGAAACTTTTTTGAAACATAAAGCTGATTATTACGAAGTTCAGGTGCATCAGTAATCATCATTCTAATACTGTCTAAAAGAACAATTCCTTCTCCGTTTCTGAATGATATCTGATGGCCATTTTTTTCCATCATACCACTTTCAGATAATGAATCCCAATATACTGATATACCGGAACTTTTACTCTTTTCAAGCAATAGTATATCGTTTGCAGCAAAAGAAAAATTCATAAAAAATATAGATGTAAATAATGTTGCAAAAAGTTTTTTAATCTTCATAAAAATCCAAATTAAATAGAGTCTGATACATAAACAGCAGCCTGAATTCCACCACGCATTACTGCTTTCCAGAAGGTTTTTGCATCTAATTCCGGATGTTTTCTGCGTAATTCATCAAACTTGCTGGCAGTCTGTTCAATAGTATTGAAATTCCAGTCCTGCTTATTAATATATTCGGAAGATTTTAAAATATTTGGAATAAAATCTGAAACTTTTTTATCTGCTGGAATAACTCCTGTAATCTGTGCTAATTCTGCATCAGTTAGTTTTCCATATGCTGATGGTGGAAAAGCTTCTTCATCTGCAAGTTCCGCACCAGCCAGGTAATTGTCAGTTTCTTTTGTATTTGGTTTAAGAGTAATAAACACATTGGAAACTGCATCTTCGGCAGCTTTAATTGCCATTTCGTGAAGATGACTTACAGCAATTATATTTCCACATTTTTCTACATTATTACGAGGAAAATCTACTTTACTTCCAATTTCCACAGTTGCTCTTGGCAACGTATCGAAAACTGCTCTGTCTGTATAATCTGTAATATTTTCAACATTTTCTACAGTTCCAGGAATACTCATCCAGGCACGTTCAGCAGAAGTGCGCTTACAAGGAACTTCAAAAAGCTGGTAAGGTTTTTCTGCATTTCTACATAATTCTGAAGTTTCAAAATCTACTGGTACACGATTTTTAATTAAATCTTCTGGTTCTTTTCCACAGGCAATTAATAACCCCTGTTTTGTAAGATTTAAATCTGAAGCATAAGGATAAGTCCAGCCAGACATGTAACCGCCAGAAAGACGTCCGGCAATTTCGCCAATCATAGGGCCTTTTGAAGTCCATTTAATATCTGCTTTAGCTGCTCCACAGGTAAGTCCAAGGGCTTTTGCACCAAGGGCAAATACAGAAACAAGCTGGTCATGTACAGATTTTTCAAGAATTGCAGGCATTGTGTGGCCAATTTCAATAAAGTAAGGGGCATATTTTATATGACGTACTGCGAAACCTGTTACGGTGAAAGTTCCATTGTAAACAAGAGCATCGATAGAATATTCAGGACCATCCATATATTCTTCTACAATTGCATAGCCGGTTCTGGAACATTCTGTCGCCACTTTAAGTGCCGGAAGAAATTCTACTTCCGAACGTACCATTCTGCAGCCGCGAGCCCCCATATTGTCTACAGGTTTAATAACTAAAGGGAAACTTATTTGGGCCAGAACTTTTTCTAACAGTGCTGAGGAAACCTCTTCCTTGCCTACACGGAAATATTTTGGAGAAGGAACTTTATTGTCTAAAAAGCACTGGCGCATTTGAGTTTTTACACTGGCGTTTGTTGCGGCAAGGAAGCTGTGAGCAGGTAAACCTAACTTTTCGCAAACATAACTTACACTGGCAGAAAAGTCTGTACCAGCGGTAAAAACAGCTGCCAGCCCTTCTTCCGACTCTTTAAGTTCTTTTGCATAAGCTAAAATTCCATCTTTATCTTTCAAATCGATTTTACGAAAAACATCTGCTTTTGGAATTGCAACAGCCTTATCATCTGCATCAATTACACAAACTTTATAACCAAGAGTTTTTGCGCTTAAAATTGCAGGAGTCTGCATAAGTCCTGCACCAAGTATTAAAACATTCATAATTATTTCCTAAATTTTCTTACAATATATTTCTACTGTATCGCCAAGTTTTTTGATTCGGCTTAATTTATCTATAAATTTCCACTGTGCGCTTCCTGGTTTTGCACCAGATTTTTTAATAGCTGGGAATCGTTCTGGATGGTGACCTGTTGAAACTATTTTTACAACCTTAAAACCATATTTTCTCAATATTTTATCTGCTTTTGAAGGTTCCCAAATTGAATAATGGTCTGTTGGGCTTATTTCATAAAAATGGTCTTTATCACTGCTAGCAGAAACACCTTCTCCTGATGGAGTTGAAAAAGCAAATACTCCACCATTTTTTACAATGCTGCTGGTTTTTCTAAGAACTTTATCCAAATCCTTAAAATGTTCTATTACATACCACATTGTAACTACATCAAACTGCTGTACACCAAATTCTTCCACAGTATTAATTTCTGGATAAGCAGAACAACAAGCAGGAACTTTTAATTTATTTGAAACTGAATTCACAGCATCTTCAGAAATATCAGTTCCATAAGCATTCATTTTGTAATCTATTGCTGCAGAAAGGAAAGGTCCATAAGCACATCCAATATCAAGAATTGATTTTCCTTCCACATCACCACAGATTTTTTTTATAGAATCTACTCTTTTTAATCCGCTGGCTTTAATTGATTCAAAATCTTCTTCGTAAGTTTTACCGTACTGTTTTTTATAATCTTCAAAGAAATAGGATTTAGAATATTTTTTATCATTTTCAAGAGTATAAGCCATGTAAACCATTCCGCAAGTTTTACAACGACGATATGTTCTTGATGCATTACGGGAAACTATTGTATCTGGAAATTCCTTTGAAACGCCGCAAACAGGGCAAAGCATTTTATGCCCAGCGGCAACTTTTGTAAGAAATTCGCTTAACGAATTACATTCTTCGCTTACAGGAAGTTTTGCATAAAGATTTTCTGAAGTTAGTGCATCTGCAAAAGCTGATTGTGTAATAGCTCTTTCTGGTAAATACGCAAAATTATATTTTTGTGCTAACTGAACATGGAGTTTTGAAGTTGGCATTAAAATTACACCACAGCCTGCATAAACTGCTTCAAATGCAGTAAGACCATAATGTGTAACAACTAAATCGTACTCATATAATTTTTCACGAAGATTTTCTATTGGTTTTACAAAGCAAACTTTTTCTCCAAAAGATTCATTAATTTCGTTTGGATTATTTGCAATAGCAGTAATATTTGCCTGTGGATAACTTAAACTTAAAGCTTTTACCGCAGGAACTGTAAGCCCTGCAGGATCTTCTCCTCCAAGACAAATAAGAATATTTTCTATTTTGTGAGCTTCATCTGCATTTTTTTTATTTTCTGGTTTTACTATTAATGAAGAATCAAAAGTATTTGGACGTCGTAAAGTTTTAATTGATGGAATTATGTCCAAAAGATAATCGCAATATTCAGAATATTCGGAACCTTCATCAATAGAAATAAAACTTCGGTTTTTACAAAGTTCTTTTATCTGGATTTTTGTAAGTTCAAAAGTATCTGTAATAATTACAGGTAAATATGTTTCATCTGGTAATCTGGAAATTATCTGAGATTTTCTTAATCCTGTTTTTTCGTATTCCTGAATCAATGCATCTGTTTCTTCAAGAGTTTTATCTTCGGGAATATAAACATAGAAATTTGTTTCTTTTGCAACTGTAAGGCAGCGTCTTAAATGTCCTGTTCCGTGACCTTTTACAACAGAAGGTACAAGAACAACAGGATATTTTACTTTTGGAGAAGTTAATGCTTCAAGAATCTGTTCTGTAGAATATGGATTTTCAGTATTTCCTAAATAATTAATAACTGTAACTGCTCTTAAATAATCTGAATAAGTATCGATAGTTGTACGTAATTCAGGATAATTAAATCGTGTTGGAGCTGGGACAAATTCACATACATATCTTTCTTTGTGATTATAAAGTGCCGGACCTACATGTTCTGTATCATATGGATCTTGAGTTTCTGTAAAGGCTTTTTTTATAGAATCTGCACTGAAGATTTCTACCCCACTACCATGAGGTAAACCGCTGTAAGTTAAATAATCGCAATGACCTTTTTTATTTTTTTCTTCAAAAAGTTCTACAGATTCTTCAGCTGCTTCATAAAATAAAAAAGGATTATCTGCGGTGGCACGAATAACAGTTTTGCAATCAACACTATTAAGTAAATCTACAAAACGTTTAAGTACATTATTCAAATCACCACAGAAGGTTTCAAATCCGTATTTTTCGCAGACTGGCTGCAACTGGGCAAAGGAAGCATCATCGGTAGCTACAAAATATTTATCCGCCTTAACTTTTTTCATTGCTTCAAGGCACCAGGCAAGCACAGGCTTTCCATTTAACTCCATTAAGGCTTTACCTGGCAAACGTGTTGAGGATAATCTACATTGAACAATAACTACACGATTTGTTTTCATTTATTTACTCCAGTTTTCTACAAAGGTCTGTAAATCTGTCTTAAATTTATATTTATTTTTTTCTACCCAAATACGAGCCTGTTTAAACTGACGACGGGCCTCAATATATCCACATGAAGAACGTGTAAGAAAATGGAAGAAAGAACTTTTTTTAATATAACCCTGCTCCATTTTAATTTTTGGAAGTTCATTTTTGAGGTAATAACGCAGGTAATCAATATTTACAGTTCTATCTTCTACTGGTGGTTCTGCAATATAAGAAAACTGTAGTAATGATGTAAGACGAGTTTCTTCGCCCCACAACCAGGAACGCATAGCCATATCTAAAAGCTGCCAATATGGAGTTTTAATTGTCCAGTCAAAACCACCTAACTGAATAAATTTTTCTCGATTATATAAAGCAATATAATCTGATGGATATAAAGTCTTCTTTCCATCTGCCATTGCAGTAGTAGCTTCTACAATAAAATGATTATTTGAAACTCCAGGAATATAAGTACAAGATACACCATTTTTATTTGCATCAAAAAGCCTTGGAACTACACAGTAGATTTTATTTTTTGTAAGTGCATCGGCAAGGTGTGTAAGAATAACTCCATTAGGAATATTAATTGTATCTCGCACAACAAGAACATATTCGGTCTGAAGTTCGGCAATTGCAAGATTTATAAGTTCCCCATCTGTAGCATTTTCCTGTGGAATAATAAATTTTATCATAGGATATTTTTTCGAAACATCATCTGTAAAAGCCGAAGCCTGACTTTCTACAGAAATAATCTGCATAAAATTGCACTGCAAAAGATTATCAAACACGTGAGTTTTAAAATGACTACCACTACTGTTTAATAAAATAACACCTATATTAAGAGCATTTATATCTGTATTTATACGTCCGCCAACCATTGTACGAACTATTTCATGATCATTAAAAACAGAAGGTATAGTGTTCATCGCATTTCTCACATTTTTCGTTATATTTTTTATTTATATGCTGAATTAAAATATCATCAGTTTTTTTCCATACATCTTCCAACGATTCTGTAAATACATTGCCGACAATTCCAGACAAAACATATTCACGGCATGAAGGGACATCGCCATTTGCAAGGATTGTCATATCACGTCTTGTATGCCAACAAGGATTTCTATCTAATGGAGCAAGGTCTGCAGGTTTACATTGTGGAAGCAAGCCTGCAAAATCATCATATTTTTGGATTATTAAATTACCACCTGAGGCGTTTGATTTTTCATTCCAATAGCGATAGAAGTTTTCAAGTTCAACTTCATTTTCATTCATTCGAACAAACTGTGGATATACGCTTCCAGGTATTACTTTTTGAAGATTAGAAACTGCAGCAACAGCTTTCTCAAAACATTCTTCTTTTGCACCATCATGAAGAACTGTATAAGTCTTTGATGTAAAACTGTCTAACTGAATTGCAATCATAACCTTGTTCCAAGAATGAGTTCTAGGCGCTGCATTATTTACAATTTTTGACAGATTTGTACAGAAATCTTCTGTAATTAAAAGCCCGTCGGTTTCAATAAACACAGAAAGTCCAGAGTATGAAAGTATTTTTTCTATCATCTTTAAACAATCTGGATTATAAAGAGGTTCACCCCAGGCAGATAAACTAATTACAGCATTTTCACTAAAGGCTGCAATTTTATCTATCAATTTCGAAAACTTTTCAAAGTCCATATTTACATTTGCGCTTATAGGACTAAGTTTATTTTTTTCCTCGTAACACTTATTATATGGAAGATAAATAACATTTGAACTTACTTTTTCTGAAATCTGTATGTTATAGAAGCCGGGAACTGTTTTTAAACAACCAGGTGTATTTGCTGCGATTTTAGAAAGTTCAACTGCATTTATTTCTGAACCAGCAGCTTCTACCAAAGCTTTGCACTGTAAAAAATTTTCTTTACGACCGCAATGAAAAGCAAAACGATACAAACGCCAGTCTGCTGGGGCGAGAACAGTTTCAACTTCAAATGAATTTACATCTGTTTTTATAAGTTTCCATAACAAGTCTCTGGTAATCTCAGAATCACCAATTTCTTTTTGTGTTGTTTTAGCAAGTTCTGCAAGAATACGTAAAGTTCCGCAATCTATAATTTCTGGTGTAAAACCATATGGATAACCATCTGCAAAAGTATATTCTGATTTATATTCCGTATGAGCATTTATTAACTTTTCTGTAAGGTCCCTATTGAGAAATGGTACATCATTAAAAGAGAAAATTACAAAATCTGCATTATTTTCTGCAGCAGTTTTATTAATTTCTTCAAGAAGTGCAGAAATTGAATTCTGCTGATTTATAGTAAAAGTTCCTTTTACGGTAGGGAAATTGTTTACCACAAAAAGCTGATTTACAGTTTCAACAGCCGATTTACCAGAGAAAATCTTCTCGTTTTTATATTTTTCATTTGCTTCGTTATATAAAATTACAATACTTTTCATCAAATTGTTTATCGGCAATTGAGAAAAAAAATGAATAGAAAAAAATAACAGAAAAGGACAGTCAACCAACGTCAGATGACAGACACCGAACGTTAGGGGACAG
>JAZLKI010000055.1:0-9621 GCA_045597485.1 Treponema sp. | reverse complement strand
GCATCTTCGGAGGCAGTTTTTTCGGAAACGCCAAGGCTTACAAGAATTTTGGTAAGTACAGTGTGGCGTTCGTAAATTCTTTCTGCAATTTCCAGCCCGGAAGGTTCAAGTGTTATGTTTCCTTCTGGGCTGATTTTTATGTAGCCGTCTTTTTCCAGGTTGTGAATGGCAACGCTAACTGTTGGACGAGAGAAATTCATGGATCTTCCTATGTCGATAGCACGAACATCTCCCTGTTTAGAAAGAACTAAAATAGTTTCCAGATACATTTCTGCTGATTCAGTTATTTTCATTTTACGCTGCCTTAAGTGGTTTATAACTCTATTATATATAATTACTTTGAGTTTTTACAACCTGTAAGAAAAACATAAAAATGTGTAAAAAAACGCATAATAATGCATAAAATTGTGTAAAGTGTGATATAATTAACTAAAGGATAGTTATGTACCGAAAAGCATTACAGAAAATGATTGACTGGAAACAATCTTCTCACAGAAAACCGCTTGTTTTACGTGGGGCACGTCAGGTTGGTAAGACTTGGCTTATGAAGGAATTTGGAAGTCAATGTTATGAGAAAACATTTTATTTTAGTTTTGATAAAGAAGAAGATCTGAAAACAATTTTTACTTCTAATAAAGATCCAATTCGCATTGTTGATTTGCTTGGAACGATTAGAAACGACAGAATTCTTCCAGAAAAGCATCTTATTATTTTTGATGAAGTTCAGGAGTGTTCTGAGGCTCTGAATTCCCTTAAATATTTTAATGAGGAAGCTAATGAATATCACATAATTGCTGCTGGAAGTTTGCTTGGAACTTTGTTGGCTGAACCAAAAAGTTATCCTGTAGGCAAAGTGAACCTTATGGATATTTACCCAATGGATTTTGACGAATTTCTAAATGCAGCAGAACCTTCTTTATATAAATATCTTGAAGAAACCAAGCCAGAAGAAATTTTAAAGATTCAGCATGAAAAATTAATAGAGCAGTATAGGAATTATTTAATAATTGGTGGAATGCCAGATTGTGTTTATTCATGGATTACAGAAAAAAACTCTGGGTTAGTTTTGCAGATTCAGAATGATTTGATTGCGTTGTATGAAAACGATATTTCCAAGTATAACGGAAAAGTAAATGCCGGCCGAATTCTTATGGTTATGCGTAGTATTGTTAATCAACTGGCAAAAGAAAATGAAAAATTTATATACGGCTGTGTAAAACAGGGAGCCCGTGCCCGGGAGTTTGAAGAAGCAATAGAATGGCTTGTAAGTGCAGGTCTTGTTATACGAATTTATGATGTCACTAAACCTGAACATCCGTTAAAAGTTTTTGAAGATTTTTCTAGTTTTAAACTTTTTTATTTTGATGTTGGACTTGCAAAATGTGCTGCAGGTGTAAGTAACGAAGCCATAATTTTGAACAAAGACTTTCAATTTAAAGGACCTTTGACAGAAAATTATTGTGTTCAACAATTACGAGATACTTTTGATTGTTTACCTCATTATTATTCACCTGTACAGAATTATGAAGTTGATTTGATTCTTCAAAACGGTACCCAAATTATTCCTGTTGAATGTAAAGGTGGTGAAAATGTGGCCTCGGCAAGTTTTAAGCGTTTTAGACGGGAAAATAATCCTGAAGTTGCCATAAGATTTTCGACCTTACCATATAAAAAACAAGATGATATGATAAATGTTCCTTTATATTTAGCTGGAAAATTGAAGACTATTTTTTAATTAGCTTTTTTACTTCTGCATTTACTACCACATCCAGAACATCCGCAGCAACAGCCTCCGTTTTTCTTTTCGTTCAAATGTTTTTTGCAGAGTGATTTTACAATTAATGTTATCATTATAAAAAGAATTACGCTGACAATTACTGTTCCCATAATTTTCCTCCAGAATAAATTAAGCGGGCGTTGCGGGCCGGCGTTTGAGGCCCGCAAGAATCGTACGCAGCATAGCTGCTTCGAGACTCGCTAAAAACAGTCCACTGGACTGTTTTTACGGCTGCGCCGTCGCTCCCTAGGTAGCGACCAACAAAGTGGGCGCGAGGGGAAGGCTTTCCCCTCCTAAATTTTATTTTCTATATCGATCTTTTCTGAAAACCATGTAAATTAAGCCTGCAAGAACTGCAAAGCCCAGAATTACTTCTATAATTCCGCCAATGCCACTTACAGCACCGGTACACAAAGCACCAATCTGATTTACGATAAAGGAAATTACATAGGCAAATCCGCATTCATAACCGATGGCAAACCAGAACCATTTTGTGTTGTTCATTTCTCGTTTAATTGCACCCATAGCGGCAAAACAAGGAGCGCACAAAAGATTGAAGATAAGGAAAGACATTCCTGTGACGCCTGTGAAAACTGCTGCCATATTTGCATAAGCTTCTGTTCCGCCGTAAAGGATTCCCATTGTTCCTACAATATTTTCCTTTGCTACAAGACCTGTAATTGCGGCTACAGTTGCCTGCCAGTTACCCCATCCAAGTGGCTGGAAGAGCCAGCAGATTCCACGGCCAAAGTAAGCAAGAATTGAACAATCCATCTGATCTTCTTCCAACATACCGAATGCGCCGTCTGCCCATCCAAAGAACGAAAGGAACCAGATTACAATTGTAGAAAGAAGAATGATTGTTCCAGCTTTTTTGATAAATGACCAGCCTCTTTCCCACATTGAGCGCAAAAGATTTCCAATTGTTGGCCAGTGGTAGGCTGGAAGTTCCATTACAAAAGGAGCTACATCGCCGGCGAACATCTTTGTTTTCTTAAGCATGATTCCGGAGCAAAGGATTGCTGCAATTCCAATAAAGTAAGCACTTGTTGCAACCCAAGCTGAACCGCCAAAAATGGCTCCGGCAATCATAGCTATGAATGGAGTTTTTGCACCACAAGGAATGAAAGTTGTTGTCATGATTGTCATTTTGCGGTCCCGGTCGCTTTCGATTGTGCGACTTGCCATAATGCCTGGGATTCCACAACCAGTTCCAACAAGCATTGGAATAAAAGATTTACCAGAAAGTCCGAAGCGGCGGAAAATGCGGTCCATAATAAAGGCAATTCGGGCCATGTAACCGCAGGCTTCAAGGAAAGCAAGCAAGAGGAAAAGAACCAGCATCTGAGGAACGAATCCAAGAACTGCACCAACGCCGGCAACAATTCCGTCAAGAATCAAGCCTTTAAGCCAGTCAGCACAACCGATTGCATCTAAGCCGCTTTCTACAATGGCAGGAATTCCTGGAACCCAGATTCCGTAATCTTCTGTAGCAGGACCTTCTTCACCATATTTTTCAACCATGGCCTGAGCAGCGGTAACATCATCTTCTGTGAACTCAATTGGTTCTGAAAGTTCCAAAGTTTCTTCGTCCTGAATTACATAGGTGAATTCACCATTTTCGTATGCTTCCAAAATTGCGGCACTGTCACCAAATTCTTCGCAATCTTCTTCGTAGGCAGAGTTTCCAATTCCAAATAAATGGAAGCCATCTCCAAACAAGCCGTCGTTTGCCCAATCAGTTGCGGCGGCACCTACGGTTACCATGGCAATATAATAAACAGCCCACATAACTACTGCGAAAATTGGTAGGGCAAGCCAGCGGTTTGTAACAATGCGGTCAATTTTGTCTGAAGTATTCAACTTGCTCGCCTTACATTTTTTTGTTACGCAGGAATTGATGATGGATTCGATGTATTTGTAACGTTCTGCAGTAATGATAGATTCTGCATCGTCGTCCATTTCTGTTTCGCATTTTTTAATATCGACATCAATGTGAGTAAGGAGGTCTGTCCCCACTGTAATTCCTTCTGCCTCTTTAAGCTGTTCTACAACTTTTGAATCTCGTTCAAAAAGCTTAAAAGAATACCAGCGCTGCTTTTCTTCTGGTAAATCGTGAACAACCGCTTCTTCAATATGAGCCAGGGCATGTTCTACACAAGATTCAAATCGGTGTTTGTACTTCATGATTTTATTTTCAGCTGCTGCTTTTACTGCCGCTTCTGCTGCTTCTGTACAGCCTTTATTTTTAAGTGCAGAAATCTCATAAACAGGGCAGCCAAGCAATTTTGACATTTGTTCCAGATGGATTTTATCTCCGTTTTTGCGAACTACATCCATCATGTTTACAGCAACTACCATTGGAATTCCAAGTTCTGCCAGCTGAGTTGTAAGATACAGGTTTCGTTCCAGATTTGTACCGTCAATAATGTTCAAAATGGCATCTGGGCGTTCCTTTACAAGATAATTTCTGGAAACTACTTCTTCCAATGTATAAGGCGAAAGGGAATAGATTCCCGGTAAATCCATAATTTCTACGTCTTTGTGGCCACGAAGTTTACCCGATTTTTTTTCGACAGTTACTCCAGGCCAGTTTCCAACAAATTGATTCGAGCCTGTAAGTGCATTAAAAAGAGTTGTTTTTCCTGCGTTAGGATTTCCTGCAAGTGCAATTTTCATTTTATTCTCCTATTCCACAACTTCAATTAATTCTGCATCAGCTTTACGAACCGAAAGTTCATAACCACGAACTGTAATTTCAACAGGATCCCCAAGTGGAGCAACCTTTCTAACAAAAATTTCCACACCCTTTGTAATTCCCATGTCCATAATGCGACGTTTAATAGCGCCTTCACCTTCAATTTTTGCAACTACCACCGTAGACCCCGGTTTTACTTCTTTTAATGTCATTTTTCCTCCAATAAGTCATCCTGAACTCGTTTCAGGATCTACACTATAATTTTTCCTGCCATTTCCCTGCTGATTGCAACTCTGGCATCTTTTACCTGAACAATAATATTTCCGCACATTGCAGAAACAACGCAAATCTGAGTGCCTGGAACAAAACCAAGATTTTTAAGATGATGTTTTGTTTCTTCAAGACCACCGATTTTTTTTACAAGATATTCTTTGCCGATTGTGGCCATGTAAAGTGGCATAATTTACTCTCCTGTGTGGGTGTCTGTCTGGTGCCCACTTTTGAAAAAGGAAACTAACCAGTATCTACTAATTAGGAGCAAGTATGGCGTGATACTGGTTAGTTAGAACTAACAGACTTAAGTAGTTTAGTTAGTTTGTACTAACGTTGTCAAGAGGTTAGTGTAAGCTAACATAAAATTTTTTTTCGGGATTAGGAATTTGCAAATAAAAATACTTTTTTATAAAATATAGAAAGGAGATGTTTATGCTTTTAATAAATAGAGTTTTTTCAAATAATATTAGTATCTGGTTATTTTCGTTAATTGAAATAGCTTTTTCCCTTTTTCTCTGCTTTTCTTATAAAAGATTCAATAAAAAACTTTGGCGACTTTTGTGTTTTGTTCCTCTTTTGATTTGTCTTACTCATTTTCTCTTTTTCAGAATTAAGGGAAATATTTATGCTACTCGTTATTATTTTTTATGGCTTTATATTTCTGGGGCAGTTATACTAATTCTTCCTTTAACTTCTATTTTTCCAAAGATTCATAAATTTTTTCTGCCAATAATAACGGCCCTTGCAATGGTGGGGAATTTTACTACTATCATTAAACCTCTTGTTTGGGACTCCGCTATGCGAAACCACACTTACGAAGGTTGGCCCCAATCTTTTATATCAGCTACAAAGGATATGGAAAAATATTATTCTTTAAAAGATTGGAAAAAAATTGATATTCCCGCTTTAAGGGATAAATTTCTACCTGTTATAGAAGAGGCAGAGCGTACTCATGATGAAGGATTGTTTGCTGCTGCAGTTTGGGCTTTTAGTTTTTATTTTTATGATGGCCATGTAGGATCTTATATAATTTCAAATTCTGCCTGGCTTCGTGCACTGGATTTGCTTTCTGGAAATGATTATGGTTTTACAATGGCGAAATTAAGCGACGGAAGGGTAGTGGCAGTTAGAGTTGAACCATACTCACAGGCAAGAGATGCTGGAATTGAAAATGGTACTGTAATAACCCGTTGGAATGGTCAGGAAATAAATGAGGCAATTTCTGAAACTGATTATGTTTATTATAGAAATACAATTCCTGTTAAAGCTACAGAAGATATGCTGCGTCCTTTTATGCTGGCAACAAAAGGTATGTATGAGGATGGAGAAAAGGGAATTGCTACGGATTTACTAAGAAATGCCAGAATTACAGATGATTCTCAGCGTCCTAAAGCGAAAGTTGGATTTATTGATAAGAATGGAATTGAAAAAGAGATTGTATTGGATTCTCTGGGTATTGGACTTAATCGTTTTGAATATGGAAGTCTTTTGTTATTCTGGAAAGATTATGAAAAATATCCTGAAGTAAAAAATCTGGAAACCATAATGATTAATAAAGACACTGCTTATATGCGTAGAAATATTGAGCAGTATAACGTGTTTTTTGATGTTTTATCATATTTTACTAGTCGTGCTCCAAATGTAAGACGTAAATTAATAGAAAATTTAACAAAATGCCGCCAGCAGGGAATGAAAAAGCTGATAATTGATGCAAGGGGAAATCAAGGGGGCTTTTGGGCTCATGGAGTAGAAACTGCCAGTCTTTTTACTACAAAAAGCTTCGATATTGCCAAACGGGGCACTGAAGTTTTTGGAAAACAGAAAATGCTTCAAACTGTAACTGTACCTGCAGATGGAAGTTTTAGTGATATTGAAGTTATATTGCTGGTAGATCCATATTGTGTTAGTGCTGGTGATGCATTGGTAAAGATGCTTTCAGAATGTGAAAATGTTACTGTTGTAGGACTAGCTCCAAGTAATTGTTCCTGTCAGGAAACTGGTGGAGTTAGTTTTATGGCTAATGATATTTGTAGTATTGTATATCCTGTAAACTGGCTTTACGAGTTGGATGGCCGTCGTTTTATAGATGTAGATGAAACTAGAGAATGTACAATTCCCCTGGATGTTCAAATTCCATTGACTTATGAGCTTCTTCAAAGTTTGTATGATAAGTATGAAACTGAAGATGTTATATTAGACTATGTGATTGAAAATTTTTAAATACATAGGAGAAAAGTTCTATCCTGAAAATTTGCTTTTTTGGATAGAACTTTGTCAGGTCTTGTTAATTATTAGTCTGCTTTTGGTGCAATTTTACGTGCAATATAAACGAATGGAGTGTCCAAAAGACTTGTTGCAACGTAAATTACATAACATGCAGCTGTAATTCCAATAAGTTCTTTCATCTGGTAAATGCCGAGGAAAGCTCCAAAGTTGAAAATTACAATGTTGATGAACTGGGAAATTAATGTTGAGCAGTTATTGCGGAACCAGAGCATTTTTTCGTGGCTGCCAGTTTTCTTTTCTGTAAGATTCCACCATTTGTGGTAAAGCCAAACATCGAAAGCTTCTGAAATTGCATAACCAAAAAGACTGGCAAGAAGAATTCTTGGTGTGTTAGAGAAAAGTGCCTGTACCGAAGGCATTGCCCAATCATCCCCTGCAGGAATGTAGTGTGTCCACATAAATGACAAGAGAATAAAGAATAAAGTTGTAATAATTCCAACTCCAACACCCTTGTCTGCATCTTTTTTGCCGTAAATTTCGCTAAGAATGTCTGTTGCTAGGAAGCTTGAAGCAAAAAGTGTGTTTCCTAAGGTTTGATCCATGCCAAATGCATGTACAAGAACTGTAACTTCGATATTTGCAAATACTGCTGAAATACCGATCCAAGCAAACAATCCGCTTTTTCCAAATAATTTAAGGAAAAGGATAGTTGCGCCAAATGATACTATAAGAGAAAGTATCAAAAGTAATTCATTCATTTTTGACTCCTCTAAAACAGGGAGTCCTCAATCGTTAGATAATCTGTTTGCGATGTTTTCGAAGAAAACTCGCCAATGAAAACACAACGTGTTTTCATTATGACCTGGTTTTGTTTAACGACAGGAAGGACTTCGAACTGTCTATATTGAATGTAGAAATAGATTATAGGAAATTGAAATAAAATTCAAATAGGGTCCGAATTTCTCCAGACCCCATTTATTTTTTAAGATTTGTATTAAAGATGTGTAATTTCTGCGGCTTTTGCTCTTACTGCTTCGTAAAGCTTGTCTTTATCATCTTTATTTTCGGAAATAAGACGTACAAAAACTGAACCTGCAACTACAGCATCAACTGCATCGGCAAGGGCTGCAGACTGAGTTCCGTTGGAAATACCAAATCCACCGTAAATCTTACTGCCACCAGCACTTACTTTGTTTAAGAACTGAATTGTAGCATCATCGATTTTTGTGTCTGTACCTGTAATTCCAGTACGCAATGCTGCATAAATATATGGAAAGCCTGCGTTTGCCAATTTTGCAAGGCGTTCTTCGCTCATACTTGGAGCTGCAACTGGAATATTAATCATTCCGTTTTCTTTACAAGCTGCTGTAAGGCCTTCGTCAAAGTCGAATGGAAGGTCTGGGATAATCATACCTTTTACACCAACTGATGCAGCTTTTTTACAGAATGCGGCAACTCCTGGTGTGTAAATTAAACTTCCGTAGCTCATAATGTAAATTGGAGTGTCTGGAAATTCTTTGTGAAGCTTTTCAATGAAGGCAAGGCCGTCTGCTGTGCGGTAGTGGCGTTCCAAAACTTCTGTACAGGCACTCTGAATTGCAGGTCCGTCTGCACTTGGGTCGCTAAATGGAAGCTGAATTTCAAGAATATCTGCACCACCGGCAACAAGGGCACGAGCGGCTGTAAGGGAAAGTTCATCGGTAGGATACCCTGCAACAAGGTGACTCATTAATTTTATTTTTTCCATAATAATTTCCTCCAAAATTGATCTTACATTAATTCTGCATCGTGAATATCTTTAGCATCGTTTAAGCGTTCCAATTCAGAAATAAGGAACTGTTTCCATTCTTCTGGGCGGAAAACTGGGCAGGTAATGAAAATATCTTTATCACCGCGGCCACTCATGTTTACAACAATTGCTTTATCTTTAGAAAGAGTTGGTGCAAGTTTAATTGCTTCGGCACCGGCGTGGGCACTTTCCATAGCAAAAAGAACACCTTCGTTTTTAGCAAAGAATTTAACTGCTTCCAGTGCTTCTTTATCCAATGCGGAAGTAAATTCTACACGACCTTTCTGACCAAGTGCAGCCAACTGAGGACCAATTCCACAATAGTCCAAACCTGCAGAAATTGAACGGGTAGGAAGGGCCTGTCCATCATCATCCAAAAGGAAGCGAGATTTATAACCTTGCAAAATACCTTCGCGGCTGGCATTTCCTGTCATGCGGCTGGCATTTTCACCAACTCCAGGTCCAATTCCACCAGCTTCTACTGCAATAAGGCGAGGTTCCTTTTCATCAACAAAAGGAGCAAAGAATCCGATTGAGTTTGAACCACCACCACAGCAGGCAATTAATGCTTCTGGTTTAATATTTCTTTCTGCACACTGGCGTTTTACTTCTTTACCAATTACACTCTGGAATTCGCGAACCATATCTGGGAATGGAGCAGGACCAAGAGCTGAACCTAAACAATAGTGAGTTGTATCTGGGTTTGCTGCCCAGTCGCGCATTGCTTCATTTACTGCATCTTTTAATGTGCGGCTTCCACTTGTAACTGCATGAACTTTTGCACCATACATTTCCATAGAAGAAACATTTGGCTGCTGACGGCGAACATCTACTTCACCCATGTAAACTGTACATTCA
>JAZLKI010000054.1:0-11391 GCA_045597485.1 Treponema sp. | reverse complement strand
ATCGTCAATATTTTTTACGAAGCTGAAACCGTTAGCTGTTGAGCCAAAAAGACCTTTGAACATTGGCAAGAAAAATCCAATTACTGCCAAAGCCATACCAATAAGATAAATCATTCCTACAGAACTACTTTTCTTTCCCATAATTTTCTCCTTTTAATTAGACCGGGATTTTCTTTTTTCTCTCTCTCCAAAATCCACTTTTTTCTATCTATTACTTTTATTTTATCACAAAACTAAATAAACTCAACATTAAACGCACGGCACAAATATTGAGCAGCTCGGCGGCCTGTATAAGCAGCAATTGGCAAACCACCTGGCATTTGAATTCTCTGACCTGCAAAGAAAACATTTTTTACCGATTTTATTGTCTGTGGGTAATTACACTGCTTGCCACCTTTTACCCAAACACTCATCCAGCTGCCTTCGTGTGAACCACAATAGCGCAAATAAGTTGTAGGAGTAGCAACATCGGTAACTTCAAGATTTTCTTTTACTTCTGGAATAAATTTTGCTACAGTATCTATAAAAAGACGGGCAAGTTCTTCTTTTTTTGCCTTGTAAGTTCCATCTTCTTTTGCTTTACACCAGAAATCGAAAGAGTCGCCAATTAACAAAGATGTAATTGCAGTTCCACCTTCTGGCGCATGATCTTTATATTTTGCATAGTTATTAATTCTTAATTCATTCCACTTACAGCCGGCATATTCAAAAGGCTTATCTAATGGAAGAACAATAGTAGTTGGAAGATGAGAAAGATCGGCCTTTACACCAAGACAAATAAACATATTCTGTTCTGTAACAGTATGGCCCCGCATATATTTTACCCATGAGTCGGTAATAGGCACATCAAAAAGATTTTCAACCGCTGCTCTTGCATCTTGAGTAACAATTACTGCATCGGCAAGAAGTTCCCCATCTTTTGTTTTTACGCCTTTAGCAACGCCATTTTCTACAATAATCTTTTCTACTTTAGTTCTATACTGAATCTTTCCACCAAGACTCTGGAAAGTGTCTGCCATATTTTTACCAAGCTGAACTGACCCCCCATGGGGGTAGCCACAATCTCCACTGGCAAAAGAACCCAAAGTGTAGATAAATGAAAGAGCATTGTAACGGTAACCAATTACACTCATTAACATGTGACGAAGATTTTTATTTTTAAATTTGTTTACGTATTCTTCGTAACTTATATTCATAAGTTTTGGAACACGAAGAACTGCAGGTAGCATTTTTACAAAATCTACAGGATTATTTTTTACAGGATTTTTACATTTACAGCCAGGAACATCAAAAACTGGCATAAAAAAGTTTGTAAAGGCTTTAATGTCCTTACACATTTTTTTAATCATCTTTGTATCTTCTGGAGCATAAGCCAAAAGTTCTTTTTCCATATCTGGAAGATAGCGGCGCAATGTAACTTTTTTTTCGCCGTCGTATACAACATAAAGTGGATCACGATTTTCAATAGGGTTATTGTCTTGCAAAGCGCAAAGTTCATCTTTCCATACTTTATTCATTGGAAGCACAGGAGAAGAACCAGTAAGCCAATGCATACCACCTTCAAAAAAGTAGCCTTTACGAGACCATGCTGTAGAAAGCCCGCCAAAAGTCATATGCTGTTCAAGAATTGTTACATCAAAACCTGCACGTGCAGCATAAATACCGGCAGAAAGCCCCGAAACTCCAGCACCAACAATTAAAATCTTTTTCATCGCTAATCCTTAATTTTTAATGCACAAATTATAACATATTTTTTTATATAAAAATTTCTTTTTTATGAAAATTTCCAAGCTCATGAATTCTGTCTTCCAATTTTTCGGGGGCTGTTATATTTTCATAATGCTCACGTAAGTCAATAGTAAACCGATTCATAGAAAAATGCTGAAAAACAAAAACTTTATCCCAGCAGTCGCCGGCATAAGTTGCCTTTAAAGTATCGCGGTAAGCTCCGAAAATACCTTTTGCTGTAAGTTCCGAGTATCCGACCAGCCACAATTCTGTAGGTTTACCTTCGCCACAAGCTGCACACAGGTTTTTATGAAGTTCGGCAGTTTTCTGAGCCATCCAGATTTGCGATTCAAGTAAAAGTTTTTGCACCTGAGGACCACCCTGTTTTGCAATCATCTTTAACTGATTTGTTTTAGCACTGTGCACCGGGGTTTTATTTAAGATTATGGCGTTTTTTCTAAAATCTATGCCTAACTCCGGATTTTTTGCAAAGTAGCCCTGAGCAATTTTTCCGGCCTGCCCTACAAGGTATTTATTATTTTTAAGCAGTTGTTCGTCTTTACCAGGGTTATCGCCAATTACAATAATGCGAATATCATCATCGGCAGTAAGTTCATCTAATGCACGATTATAAACTACAGGAGTTTCTATAGGATATGCAGGAGTATTTTGGGCAGCGGCAGCGGCTTTTTGTAAATCTGCAAGATTAGGAATCTGGCTGTTCCAAACTGCAACCTGGCTCTTAAATTCCTGGCGAAACTGGTTAAATATTTCATACTGTAATTTTGTCATCAGATTTTCCTTTTACATTTCTTAACTTATAGTATAAAATATAAAGACTAATATAGTAAACTTAGGTTTTACATATAAAGGAGGATTTGATGAAAAAGATTTTTGCTTTAGTTATGTCTGCAGGTTTATGTATGTCACTTTTCGCTGCTGATATTTTTACTTATGCACCAATCAACGGTAATATAAAAAGTTATACAGAAACTCAATATTCAATCGCTTCTAAATTCGGAAACTATTTTAGAACACCAAAAGCTAAAATTACACATGAATTCGATGCAAAAGGCCAGAATGTTTCTTCTACAGAATATACTCCAAGAGATGCAGTAGTTAATAAGATTTCTTCAAAATACGATGCAAAAGGAAACCTTATTGAAGCTATATGTACAAATGCAGATGGTGAAGAAATTTGGAAACAGGTTACAACATACAAAGACGGGTTAAAAATTGACGTTTCAGAATATGATTCTAAAAACAATCTTAAAGATAAAACAATCTTTACTTATGATAATGGCGTAATGGTTGATGAAACTTCTTACGACGGTGAAGGTACTTTGGTTTGGAAAACAGTTTTCAAATACAACGCTACAGGAAAAGTTGAAACTGTATCTGAATACGATGCAGAAGGAAAGCTTAGCGAACAGAATATCTATTCTTACACAGATGCTGGTGCTGTTGATTCAATTTCAACTTATGTTACTTTCACAGGTACTCAGTCACAGAAAGTATTCCGCTATGGAACAAACGGCATTTTGAACGAAATTACAACTTATGATGGAACAAAACAGGTAACAAAACGTGTATTGCTTAAATACGATACAAATGAAAATGTTATCAAAGTTTCTGAATATGATGTTGCTGAAAAATTTGGAACAACAGTAAACGAACTTGTAGCAATGTCTGAATACGTTTACGAATACTAATTCTTAATAAAACAATTTTTTTGAATTATTGAAAGGCTGGTTTATGTTATACATAGACCAGCTTTTTTTTCTCTAAGGTTTAATTTTAAATCACCGATTATAAAGTGAGGTGAATCAAATGAAAAATATTGGAATTAAACTCGCAGACGGAACTTTCTACCCAGTTTTACAGGACAACGTTCCTTCTGAAAAAGCGCTTAAACTTACAACTGCAAATAATAATCAGACAAAAGTAATGGTAGATTTGTACCGTTCAGAAACTGACTCTATGGAAGATGCAGAGTATGTTGATTCCCTCCAGATTGAAAACCTTATGGCACACCCTAACGGTGAACCAAATATTGCTTTTTCTGTTTCCCTTGATAACGAAAATGAACTTTCAGCTAAAATTGTAGATGAAGAAACTGGAAAACAGAGCAATACAACAATTACACTTGTTTCAAGAACAATTGAAGAACGCCTTTATACAGACGAATACGATATTAAAGAATTGGAACCACAGACAAAACGCAGGGGACTTTTGGCAGCCGCTAGTGCACTTGCAGGAGCAGGAGCTGTGGCAGCAGCAGTTTCTAAAACAGAAGAAGCACCTACAGACGAAGAAACTTTCGAAGTTGTTGAAGAAGAAGCCCCTACAGACGAAGAAACATTCGTAGAAGAACCTTCGTTAGACGAATTTGATATTCCAGAAGAAACACCAGCAGTAGCAGAAGATGAACCAGTTGCAGAGCCAGATGTTACAGAAGAAGTTTCTGAAGAAACTATTGCAGATGAACCACTTCCAGATTTTAATTTTGAATCATTAGTTGATGACCCAATTGCAGAAGAACCAGCTGCAGAAACATCTGAAACACCTGAAGCAGTTGAAACAGAAGAAATAGAAGAAACTCCATTTACAATTGAAGATAATACTTTTGAAGACAGTATTTTTGAAGAAGAAGCCACAACAAATGAAGAAACCTTTGTAGCAGAAACACCAGCAGTAGCAGAAGAAGAACCATTTGTTGAAACAACTACAGAAACAGAAGCACCTGCCGAAGATCCATTGTTCACACCAGACGAAGACATTTCCGACATCGATATAGACTTTACAGTTCCAGTAACACCACTTGCTGCAAATTCTTTAGATTCTTATGAATTTAATATTGATAAAGATGAGAATTTAGATTTAAATGATATGAACTTAGATTTCGACTTCCCTGATATTGACGACAACAATGATGACCCACTTAATCTGGAAGACGACTTAAAACTTGGAGACGAGGATATGAGTAAAAAAAGTTACAGTGGAACAAATTCAAACGGTGGAATTAGTTTTACAGGTCTTTATGATAAGGAAACTACACTTGGCACATCTGGTACAACAGAAGATAACAGTAGCAAAAAAACAAAAGCACCTGTTATTATCTGTATCATTTGTGCAATCATCTGTTTACTTGCAACAGCCTTTGTATTGTTAGTAGTTCCTTCAAAATTTAATCTTTTAGGAAAAACAGGCGAAGACAAAATTGTTGCAGAAGAGACTGTTGAACTTGCAGCACCAGCTCCAGAGCCAGTAGTTGTTCCAGAACCTGAACCAGAAGTTGAAGAAATTGTAATTATTGAAAAAGCAGAAGAAGTAATTCCAGAACAGCCACCTGTAGCTGTTGAAAAACCAAAAGACATTACTTACAGAATTAAATGGGGCGATACACTCTGGGATATTTCTGATACATATTATAAAAACCCATGGCGCTACAAATATATTGCCCGCTTTAATGGTATTAAAGATCCAGATTACATTATTTCAGGCACATATATCACAATCCCTGCCGAGTAGGATGATGTGAAAAATCACCTTGCCTGCCGCTTACTAACTTTAATTACATTAATAGTTTGCTCTTTTTCGCTTTCGGCTTGTTCCAAAAAAAATGATGAACAGGCTAAAGTTAATGTAGATGCCGACTATTTTATTGGCTTAAAAATGTTGCAGGAAGGCAACGAAAAAGAAGCCGTACAAAAATTCCTGCGCTGCAAAAAAAATGGTTCCTATTACTGTGCAAAAAAAAGTGCAGAAGCTTTAGTTTACATTGGCGACATTCAGGAAAAAAATACTGCCGCTCAAAATCTTTTGGACCAGTTTCCGGGCGAAGAAGATTCGCTGATTATTGCAGTTAAACAGTTTCAGTCTGCAAATGAAATAAACAAAGTTCTTGAACTTACAAAAGGCCTGGATTTTTCAAAAGCAAAAAATGAATTAATAAAAATCCGTCTGGAATGTTTAAAAAAACGTGGTGATGCTTCATTTGAACAGGAAGTTTACGATTGGTTTACCAGCTGCAATATTTCGAATTTTCACTACCAGTTTTACAGAGACACATACCAGCACCCAGATTTTATTGCACTTCAGCGCGAAGAAGAAATTGAATTTACACCAGAACAGTTTGTAATAGATTACAGAATTCAGCTTTATAAACGAGATTATACCTACGCTTTTGCCGCAGCAACTCGCCTTATTGAATATCTTGAAAATGGCACAATAAAACCTTTGGGGCTTATTGCTTCAGATTTAGGAAAGGCCTATTTGTATGGCGACATGAGCTTTGCAAACAACGGCGCAAAATTCAAAACAATGGCCGAAAAGTTTGCCGGCACCGAAGCAGAATTTTTCTTCTGGTTTTATGCAGGCCGCCTTTACGATAAGGCAGGGCTTTATTACAAGCAGACAAAAAACTGTTTCGAATCTGCAATGAAAAGTGCCCGTACACCAGACCAGCAGGACAACACACTCTGGTACCTTTTAAACTCAACTCTTAAAACTTCCGTAGATTCTGCAATCAGTTTAATAGAAACATACAGCGATAACTGGCACGACCCACACTATTACGAAGATTTTTTTGAAGGTCTTATTTCGCCATTGCTGGCCGGTAAACATTACAACTCTTTCTACAAAATCTATAAAGCACTAGATGGAAAACTTTGCGACGAAATTGTAGGACAGTACGCATATATTTACGCAAGACTTGCACAGGAAAAATACACAGAAGGCTCGGTAGAACAAATTACAGAAGCCTTGAACAGAGCCTGCCACGCTGGAGATGCCGTTTATTATAAAGTTATGGCAGCATATCAGCTTGGGTTAAAAGGTGCAGAATTAAATGCAGTTTTGGCAGCACCATATAAATACAATGAACCGGTAATAGATGAAGCAGCCCAGACCTTACTGGAAGGTTACGTTACCTTTGGATTCCCAGAATTAATTTACCAGACATGGCAGGAGCTTTACACAAAAGGTTTGCCACAAGAAACTTACTTTTACCTTGCCGATTTTCTTATAAAGTGCGCAAGTGCTGGAAATAATCACGACTATGGCACACAGGGAACAAGAATAGCTGCAAAAGGGGTAAGCAACGCTACACATCAGCTTACAAAAGAACAGTTGCGCAAAGTTTACCCTACGCTTTATTCAGATTATATAGAAGAATCTTGTGCAAAATATAATATAGATCCTTCTATCCTTTATGCATTAATTCGAAGCGAAAGTTTTTTTGATGAAGATGTAATAAGTTCTGCTGGGGCTGTGGGCCTTACCCAATTAATGGAATCGACAGCAGGAGATATTGCGCGCAAATTAAAAATGCCAGATTACGATTTAACAGAAGCTGCAACAAATGTTGAATTTGGAGCTTTTTACCTGGCAGAGTTAATTCGCCGTTGTGATAATTCAATTTTGCAAAGTTTTTTTGCATATAATGCGGGAATTACTCGAGTCCGAAGATGGGTAAAAAGTAGTAATATGCCAATGGACCTGTTTTTGGAAACTTTGCCTTATGCAGAAACCCGTGAATATGGCCGTAAATTAATTTCTGCTACAAGTATGTACGAATATCTGGCATCGGAAGATGCAGATGCATTTAATAATATAGTAGAAAAATTAGTTAAATAGATTTTGAACAGAGGATTAAAATGAATAACCCATTTGCCCATTTATTGCCACAAATGCTTCATTTTTCGCAATTGCGCGCAGCACAGTTTGTTTTACTTCTAGGTCTTATTATTTTTGCAGGTGCAATTGGCGGCTGGCTTTTCCAGAAAATTAAAATTCCACAGGTAGTAGGATACATTGTAATAGGAATTATAATTGGCTCTTCGGGAATGCACGTGCTTGAACCAGAAGTTATAAAAGCATTGGACCCGGTAAGTACAGTAGCCCTTTCATTGATTGGCTTTTTAGTTGGTGGCGAATTAAAAATTGGCACAATAAAAAAATACGGAAAACAGTTTGTAAGTATACTTTTGTTTGAAGCAATTACCCCAGCCTTTGTTGTAGGAATAATGATAGGCTTAGTAGATTTTGCATTTACAAAAAATATTTACCACGCAGTTTCACTGGGACTTATACTTGGAGCAATCTGTTCGGCAACAGCTCCAGCGGCCACAACAGACGTTTTGGTAGAATACAGAACCCGTGGTCCTCTTACCACCACAGTATATGGCATAGTCGCAATGGACGATGCAGTTGCCCTTATTTTATACACAGTAGCTTCATCAATTGCAGCACCATTAATTGGCGGAAATACCCTTTCGGTAGGAATTCAGCTTTTGAACATTGCAAAAGACATTTTTGGTTCAATTGCAATAGGCCTTTTATTTGGATTAGCCCTTAATTTTATACTACGGTTTATAAACGAAGATGAAGGAAGAAGCCTTAGTTTTGGTTTAGGAGCCTTATTCCTTTGTACAGGACTTACACAAATCTTTGATTTAGACAACATTCTGGCAGCCATGAGCATAGGCTTTTTTATGGTAAATTTTGCGCCAAATAAATCACGCTCAATTTTTACTTTGGTTTCACGCTACACACCACCAATTTACGTTTTGTTCTTTGTACTTGTAGGGGCAAAATTAAACATCTGGATAATTACACCATTTTTAGGCGTTCTTGCACTTTTGTATGTAATTGGACGTACCTGCGGAAAAGCAATAGGTTCAACCTTTGGTGCATGGCTTACAAAAGCTCCAAAATCGGTAAGAAAATATTTGCCATACTGTTTGCTCAGCCAGGCAGGAGTTGCAATAGGACTTTCAATTGCAGCAGGAAATGATTTTGCCGATTCAATAGGACCAGAAATTCTTTTGATAATTACAGCTACAACTTTTATAGTCCAGCTTTTAGGCCCAATTTGTGTAAAAGTGGGAGTTACAAAAGCTGGAGAAGTTGGACTAAATGTTACAGTAGATGACATTAAAAAGAACGGAAGAGTAACAGACATAACCTGGGGGCAGGAAAAAATTTGTAATTACGATTCTCCAGCCATAGTTGGCGAAACAGAAAGATTGTTTAATATCCTTAACCGCTTTAGCCATAACCATAATTTAAATTATGTAGTAAAAGGTACAGATGGCACTTTGGCAGGAATAATCAGCCTGGAACATTTAAAAGAAGTAATGCAGATTGGAGAATTTGCAGAAACAATGCTTGCAATGGATGTAATGGATATGCCAACAGTAACTTGTAAACCTTCTACAACATTGCCAGAAGCGTATAAGTTGTTTGAAGAATTTGATACAGATGCAATTCCTATTGTTGATGCAGATGGGGAACCTTTGGGTATATTGGAGAAAAATACGGTAGATCATTATTTACATACAAAGATTATTAATTTGAATAGAAAATTAGATGAGATGGATAGAGAATAGGATTTATAGATCTTACTTTCAGAAATTGCTCTTACAAAATTTCTAGGTATTTCGCTCTCGGCTAAAAGGTATCTCTCTTTCAGAAATTGCTCCCACAGAAACTCGCCATGTGAGTTGCCAGATGAGCCTCGTCGCTTCGCTCTGTATTCCTCATACCGCGTTGTATTTCCCTCATCGGCTCATAACCAACTCAATGTCGATTTCTGTTCCGCATTTCTGAAAGCCAACACTATTCACCGCATAACATCCCCTTTCACTATTCACTATTCACTTCATAACACCCCTTCAGCTATTCACTATTCACTTCATAACGCCCCCACGCAACTTTTCACTTTTATCTTTTCACTATTCACTTTTTTCATTATCTTATATGTGTAGACTTTGGAGGAAAAATATGGCTGATCAGAAACTTTTAGATACTATTAAAGAAGCATTAGAAATGTTTAGACCTCAGCTTCAGGCTGATGGTGGAGATATGGAATTTGTTTGTCTTGATGACGAAAACAGAGTTCATTTGAATCTTACAGGTGCATGCGGAAGTTGTCCAATGGCAATGATGACTCTTAAGATGGGAATTGAACGTTATTTGAAAGACGCTTGTCCAGAAATTACAGAAGTAGTTCAGGATAATGCACAGAATATGGAAGACATGGGCTTCTAATCTTATAAAAGGAAAGAAAAATGAAAATTGAACACAATAAATGGGTAGCCATTCACTATACATTAAAAGACGATAATGGAAATCAGCTTGATTCTTCGGTAGGCGGAGCACCACTTGGATATATTCACGGAAACGGTTATTTAATCGTTGGATTGGAAAACGAACTTGAAGGAAAAGAACCAGGCGACAAGTTTACAGCAGTAATTGAACCAAAAGATGCTTACGGCGAATATGATCCTGCAATTGTAATTGACGTAGAACGCGAAAAATTTGAATTTGATGGTGAAATTCAGGTTGGAATGCAGTTCCAGGTAATGACACCAAGAGGCCCTTCAATTGTAAGAGTTGCAGAAGTAAACGGCGACAAAATTAAGATTGATGGAAACCACGAATTAGCAGGAAAAACTTTACACTTTGACGTAGAAGTAGTTGAAGTACGTGACCCAACAGAAGAAGAATTAAATCCAGGTTGCGGTGGTTGCGGCGGCGGATGTGGCAATTGCGGTGGAGACTGTGGTGGAAACTGCGGCGGCGATTGTGAATGTGGCGACGGTGGCTGTGGCGGAGAAGGCGGCTGCGGTAACTGCGGCAATTAATCAATCAGCATAATAGGAAAAAGAGATGGGAATAGCACTTTGTTTTTTACCACTAATTCTAGCAATAGTAATAATTACGCTGGGATTAAAAATTAAACTTACACATCAGCTGATAGCATGTTTAATAGGTTTAATCGCAGTGCTTCCAATCTCATTTATTCAATATTTTCTTCCAGAACTACCAGTAATTGAATTTTCACCAGTTCTAAGAGCTTTATTAAAATCTATTTTGCTTTACGGACTGGTAGAAGAATTGCTCAAAATGGTAGCTTTGTTCCCTCTTCCACACAAAAACTACACAGCATTAGATACAATGTTACTGGCATTTGTAATGGGGCTGGCATTGGGCTGCTTTGAATCGGTAGTTTATTATTTTGACCATTTACAAATAGCAAACAGCAGGGGTGCTCAATTACTTTACGGCCAGATTGCATTGCGCATTTTTACATCGGATATAATTCATATGACATGTACAGGTTTAAGCGGATTGTTCGTTTTTACCTGCAGAAGCAAAGATTTAAAAGCCAAAGTTTCATTTTTTGTAATGGCAGTAATGCTTCACGGCATATACGACTTTTTTGCAGGATTTTCGAGAAGCATCAAATGGTTCTCGGCGGTGGTAGTTTTACTGGCGATTGCAGAATGTCGCATTAAGTACGTTTCCTTGCAAAAGGATGAAAAATAACGCATTTTTTTGATATTTTTCGGGTAAATTCTACCTCCACAGGTTGACTATTATTCCATAATTTTATAATATACTTGCACATACGACGCGAGGTAGAGCAGTTGGCAGCTCGTCGGGCTCATAACCCGGAGGCCGCAGGTTCGAGTCCTGCCCTCGCTATAATGGAAGCTCACACTAAGTAGTGTGAGTTTTTTTTTGCCTAAAAAAGTTTTCGACTGAAGACTACCTGTAAGGGGTAGGACTCGAAGCGGAGTGAACGCCGACCGAATAGGGAGGAAGAGCGAGCATGGATGCGAGCGGAAGTGAACGTAGCCGGGGTGGAAACCGCAG
>JAZLKI010000053.1:0-23484 GCA_045597485.1 Treponema sp. | reverse complement strand
TTTCCAAGTTTAAGGTTTCCAGCCAAAGAAGAAGCTTCAGAAGCAACACCTTCCTGTAAACAACCTTCACCTACCAATGAGTATGTGTAGTGATCAACAATTGTGTGTTTAGCTGTGTTGAATTTTGCAGCAAGCATAGATCCAGCCATAGCCATACCAACAGCCATAGAAACACCCTGTCCAAGTGGACCACCAGTGCATTCTACACCGTCTGTGTCACCAAATTCTGGGTGACCTGGACATCTTGAACCAACCTGACGGAAGTTCTTAATATCGTCCATTGTTACATCGTATCCTGCCAAGTGGAGGATGCTGTAAAGCAACATTGATCCATGACCAGCAGAAAGAACAAAACGGTCTCTATCAGCCCATTTTGAGTTTGCTGGGTTGTGTTTCATTACTTCTCCGTAAAGAACAGCTGCAGCTTCTGCTGCACCAAGAGGAAGTCCAGAGTGACCTGAATTTGCCTTCTGAATTGCGTCCATAGACAAGCTGCGGATTGATAATGCAACTGCCTCAACACCTTTTTTATCCATATTTATACCTCTTAAAAAGATTAAAAACTTATGCTAACTCTTTAATAAGTGAAGCCAATGCCATTTCATCAGCCTGTTCTTCAAGTGCTTTTCTAAACTGTGCACTTCTGAATAAACCTGCCAATGACGAAAGAACTTTAAGATGAATCTGTGAATTATGTGTAAGAAGAACAAACATAACTGAAACATTTCTCTCATCTGGAGCTTTCATATCAATAGGGTTCTTCAAATAAACAACGCAGATACGCTGATCTTTTTCGTCTTTCATAATAGGAGCACGAGCATGTGGCAATGCAATACCATTTCCTACAGCAGTACTCAAAACTTTTTCACGAGCAATTAATGCTTCGCAAACCTGGTCCGAAGTCATTCCTTCTGGCAAATCTATCATCTTACTGATTTTTGTGTAGATTTCCTCTGGAGTAGCTCCTTCCACATTTTTGAAAATGCCTCCCCTATGAATTAACTTTACAATGTCAACTTCATTTTCCATTTTCTTCTCCTAAGCTTACGAATTATTTCCGTCTATAATTCCAAAGCCTTTATATCTATTCCTTTCTAAGCAATTTTTCAACGTTCCTCTAATATCTTCGAAAGTTTCATACATTCCATCCATAGAAAGTGAAACATCCTCTATAGGAAATTGGGATCGCATAAACACATTTTCAAATTCTTCCAGCAACCGAACAGTATGCGTATAAAGCTGAGTTAAAACCACAAGTTCCTGTTGAGGGAAAACTTCTGTTCTAATTCCTGAGCAACCGATTGCACAAAGCAAAGCACTAATCTGTGTAAAAAGATTCAGTGTTCTCTTTCGAATACTCGCTATAGAATAATCAGAAAAGCGATTATAATTCCTTTTAAGTATATCACGACGCTTTTCAATATTCAACAAAACTAATTTACGCTCAGCTCCAGACATAGTCATATTTTTAGGAAACATATGATTTACAAGATTTTCTATAGGTTCTGCCTCTTTTCCAATATTTTCATCGTAAATATTATCTTCAAGGTAAGCATCTATAATCTGAGGCGTAAAGGTCGTTGCTACTTCAGTCATAATCAAATCATCTTGTTCTCTATAATTCCATGGACCAGAATAAGGAACTGTTGAATTAGCCTTCCAAATTCGCGATTCAACCCCATAAGGAACTATTGCAATCTTATTTGTATGGGCCATAAATTCTTCGCAAGACCCGCAACTTTTTGTACACAACTGTTCCTGATTTTCCAAAAACAGAAACGCCAGCTGCTGTTCTATTGAAGTTCCAGGTCCATGCCTGTCAAAGCCGGCAATTAATCCTTCTTCAAACTTAGAGTACCATTCCTCCCGCATTACTGCATCTTCAGAAATAACCATGCTATGTAAATCATTAGGAAGATGGAACATTTCAACCGTACAGTCGGCCCAATTAGTAACGCGGCAAATTATTCTATCTCCAAAATTGAACTTTATATTTCCCGCAATTTTTTTAATTGGCCATGCTGTTAGAGTTATTTCTGTAGGCATGTTGTACTGAACAGAAACAATTTTCAACGAGGTATTATTTTTATCATTGAATACAAAAGGAATTACATAACCTTCGCCATAAAGTGCAAAAGTATCTAGGGCAAGATTCATAGAAAAAGTTACCGCTTCAGAAGGCACTTCCTTTCCTTTTGAATAAACTTGAATACTATCTGGCGAAACCTCTGGATTGCAAAAAGGCATACAGCGGTGACCAATAATAAAATATCCTTTTTCTACTTCTTCTTTTGAAGGTTTAAAACTGAACCAGCGACCTGTAAACGCGCCTGCCCTTGTAACGAACTGGTTATCTACCAATGGAAATACGTAATCTGATACATGAAGAACATCATCAAGTTCCTGTTTTGGAGCCTTTACCCCATTATCTTTTAAGAAACGGTGGAAATCATCAACTGTAAAAACAGATTCCTGTTCCCTAAGATATTGTGCAACTAGCTCACTGGCCATGTAATTCATCAGCAGAAAACTCCTAAGAAAAGTATCAGTATTTTAATCCAAATAATAAAATCTGTAAATTACTGATTTTTCTTAAAAAAAAATGTTATAATTCAGCCATGAAACTTACATTTTTAGGAACAGGTACAAGCCATGGAGTACCCGTAATTGGCTGTGACTGTAAAGTTTGCAAATCAAAAGATAAAAAAGACCGCCGTTACAGAAGTTCAGTTTTAATAACCACAAATGATAATAACAATATTCTTATAGATATAGGTCCTGAATTTCGCCTTCAGGCATTGGAAAATAATATTACAAAACTTGATAGTGTGCTTTTAACTCACAGCCACGCAGATCATCTTCACGGAATAGATGATTTACGAATCTTTTCTTGTGTACTTTCTAAACGCCCCGAAAATGCCAGTGCCGAAAAATACGACGCCCCACCTATGCCAATTTATACAAATGAAAATACAATAAAAGATATAGAAGTAAGATTTGCGTATTTTTTCAAAACAGTTACAGAAGGTGGCGGCCATGCAAAAGTTGCTCTTCAAAAAGCAGATTCCCAGTTTAACTGCAATGGAATAACTGTAACGCCAATTCCAATGATGCATGGCTCTTTACCAACTACAGGCTGGCTTCTTACAGAAACAGATGACAGTGGAAATAAAAAATCTATTGCATACCTTACAGACTGCAGTTTTATAAGTGATGAATCAATTAAACTTATAAAAGAAAACTGTGGAACTTTAAAACATCTTGTAATAGACGGATTGCGAGAAAAGGAACATTCTACTCACTTTAGCTTTTTACAGGCTATGGAAGCCGCAGACAAAATTGGCGGCGAAAGAGTATGGCTAACTCATCTTACCCACATACATTCTCATAAAGAAGTAAAAAGATATATCAAAGAAAATCTTCCAAAATTTACAAATTTACAAAAATGCAAAAGTGTGCTTCCAGCCTATGATAAACTGGAAATATTTTCCTAACATAAACACAATGTTAAAAAAAATAACCCCGGGATTCAATCTCGGGGTTTTTAATCTAAATTAATAGAAACTTAGTTCTGTGCAGCTTCAGTCTTTGGAACTCTTACTTTCTTATCTACGAATCCACGGCTAAGACAGTTTGAACATACTTTAAGAGTTCTTACTTCTCCGTTAGGAAGAGTAGCTTTAACGCTGTGAAGATTTGGTCTCCAAGTTCTGCGAGTATGATTGTAAGATTTACTTACTTTATTTCCAGACATAACGCCTTTTCCACAAACATCACACATTCTAGACATTTTCTTTATCCTTCCTTATATAATACAATTTTCCCACACAATTAACGATAGTTTGAAAATATTAAACAAATTTCAAAAAAAAGTCAATTGCTGAAATCTTAAATTGACCTCTAAATTCTATTTACCATAGGTAGCTTCAATATCCTTAATCTGATCTCGTAAAGCTGCCGCCTGTTCATATTCCATTCTATCAGCACATGCCGACATTTCTGCGGTAAGAGCCTTTATCAACTTGCGACGTTCTGCTGGCACCAGAAGATTAGCCGACTTTTTCAAAACGTCAACTTCCATAGAAGCCGCAGCATCTGCATCAGTTTTTTCATGAACAAGAATATCTTCCACCGCCTTTTTAATTGTCATTGGAGTTATTCCATGTTCTTTATTATATGCTTCCTGAACTTCACGACGATGCTTAGTTTCCTTAACAGCAGCTTCCATTGCAGGACTCATATGATCCGCATACATTACAACCCGACCTTCCGCATTTCGAGCCGCACGTCCAATAATCTGAATAAGGGAAGTTTCAGAGCGCAAAAATCCAATTTTATCTGCATCCAAAATAGCAATAAATGAAACTTCCGGCAGATCAATACCTTCTCGGAGCAGGTTAATTCCTATCAAAACATCAATTTCGCCAGTTCGCAAAGATTTCAAAATTTCCACTCGTTCAAATGTATCAATTTCCGAGTGAATATATTTAACTTTCAGTTTAAGCTCAGTAAGATAATCCGTTAAATCTTCAGCCATCTTTTTAGTCAAAGTAAGAATTAAACTTCTTTCACCTTTTTCTATGCGAGCTTTAACTTCCTTATAAATATCTTCCATCTGACCTTCACTTGGACGAATATCAATAAGAGGATCCAAAAGACCAGTTGGACGAATAAGCTGTTCAACTACCTGTGTACTCTGCTTAATTTCTTCATTACGAGGAGTTGCAGTTACATAGATAATCTGGTTCATTTTTGCATCAAATTCGGCTTTTTTAAGAGGACGATTATCAAATGCAGATGGCAAACGGAAGCCAAAATCTACCAGATTCTGTTTACGGCTTCTATCCCCTTCATACATTGCACCAATCTGAGGTACAGAAACATGGGCTTCATCTATCATACAAAGGAAGTCATCTGGGAAATAATGAAGTAAGGTTGCTGGAGGTTCCCCTCTTTCACGCCCCGAAATTGGTCCAGAATAATTTCCAATTCCAGGTCAAGTTCCCATTTCCTTAAGCATTTCAATATCATAAGTTGTACGGGTTTTTAAACGTTCTGCTTCAAGAATTTTTCCAAGTGACTGTAATTCTTCTACCCGCTCTTCCATTTCCTTTTGAATACGGTCTGTAGCGTCTACAAGCTTATCTCTAGGAACAACAAAGTGTTTGGCAGGGTAAAATACAGTTTCGTCCATTTCCCCTGTTATAGAACGATTGGCAACATCAAATCGGCGGATTCTAACAACTTCATCCCAATCAAGTTCAATTCTGTAAGCTTCATCAGTTTCCATATAAGGTGGAAAAACTTCTATTACATCACCTTTAATACGGAAATTTCCCCTTTCAAGCACATCGTCATTTCTAGAATACTGCAGCGAAATAAGCTGATTGGCAAATTTTTTTGTATCTAAAGTCTGCCCATTTTCTACATGAACCCGCATGCCTTTATAAACATCAGGCATACCAAGACCGTAAATACAGCTGACAGTTGCAACTACAATTACATCACGGCGCTCCATAAGGCTGTAAGTTGCCTTAAGTCGCATCTGGTCAATTTCCCGGTTAATATCACAATCTTTTTCAATGTAAAGGTCGCGAGCAGCAACATAAGCTTCCGGCTGGTAATAGTCGTAGTAGGAAACAAAATACTCTACAGCGTTATTTGGAAAGAAAGATTTGAACTCCCGGTAAAGCTGGGCAGAAAGAGTTTTGTTATGGCTTATAATTAAAGTTGGTCGTTGAACCTTTTCAATAATCTTTGCCATAGTAAAGGTTTTTCCAGAACCAGTTACACCTTTCAAAGTCTGGAACTTATCACCCCGGAGAAAACCTTCTGCTAATTTATCAATGGCCTGCCCCTGATCCCCGCTAGGTTCAAAAGGCGACACAACTTCAAATTTACGCATATTAATTACCGCTTAAAGTCAGTTTTACTGTAACATCCTTTCTGTTTCTGCGAACAACAACTGTTACAGTATCACCAGGCCTTTTACTTTCAAGTGCTGAATAGTAATCGGCAATTGATGTAATAGCAATATTATCAATTTTTGTAATTACATCACCACCAATGTAAATAATATTTCTTCTGGACCCATAATAAGCAGCATCTGTTCCACCTTTAAGGCCAGCTTTTTCTGCATTACCGCCTTTTTCCACTTCCGAAATCAAAATACCCTGGTAAACATCAAGGCCAGCATACTGAGCAATTCTATTATTAAGCTGAACTATAGTAACATCAATTGAACCTCGCAAAACCTTTCCATATTTAATTAAATCAGCAACAACCCGAACAGCTGTTTCAGAAGGAACTGCAAATCCTACACCTGCAGAACTTCCAGAGCTTGATTTTATCATTGTATTGATACCTATCATTTTTCCACTAGTATCAAGCAAAGGTCCACCAGAATTTCCAGGATTTATAGCTGCATCAGTCTGAACCATGTTGCGAATAATTCTGTTGTTAGAATTTTGAATTGGTCGACCAAGCCCAGAAACTATACCAGTAGTCATAGTTCGTTCAAGACCGAAAGGGTTACCAATGGCAATTACCCTTTGCCCAACTTTCAAGGCTGTAGAATCACCAAAGGCAATTGTTTTTAAAGTCATACCTTCAGGAGGATTAAATTTTATAACAGCAAGGTCACTATCCAAATCTTGTCCTACAACCTCTGCCTCATATTGAGTTCCATCAAAAAGTGAAACATAAATTTTTGTAGCATCCTGAATAACGTGAACGTTTGTTAAAACATATCCACGTTTATCAATTATAGAACCACTACCACTGCCACCATCCTGTACATATGGCTCAAGAAACCAGTCATAAGTTGTAACCTTTGTATTAATATTCACTACAGCTTCATTGCAAAGTTCATACACATTTATATTCTGTAATTCTTCCTGAGTATATGCGCCACTATTAACTACGGGCATTGCAACCGGCAACTCCACTTTCTGGGCAGAATCAGCAGTACCTTCAAAGGTAACAGGCTCAAATTCCACCGAATTCTCTGCAACCTGCGAAGTTTTGCTTTTATTCAATCTTATAAAAATAATAGAAGTTGCGAGCACTGTGCCAATAACACATGCCCCTGCAATTTTTAAAACCTGTTCTTTTGAATACAATTTCATACTTATAATTTAATAAAATGGAAAATATATGACAACACATTTTTCTATTATCTTAGAGCAGATTAGAAAAACCTAATCTTCATCGCAGAATAAAAGCTTATGTTCAACAAAACTATAATAACTTTCACAATCTACAATAATATGATCCAGAAGTTCTATGCCTATTATTTCCGATGCCTCTAACAAAACACGAGTACTTTCTATATCATCATTCGACGGTTCACTATTTCCAGAAGGATGATTATGACACACAATTATAGCCGCTGCATTTTCTTTTATAGCTTCCGTAAATATTTCTCTTGGATGTATCAGAGTTTTATTCAGAGTTCCAACACTTACCACATGAATCTGAATTATTTCATGGCCTCCATTTAAGGTTATCATAAGCAAATGCTCTTTCTGGCTCACTGCATAATTACGAATAAATGGAATAACATCGCACGGAGTTTTTATCTGCGCCTTCAAATGATTGTTCCGCCGCCGCCCCAATTCCAGCGCAGCCGCAACAGCCAGTGCTTTGCCACATCCAACACCTTTAATCCTCAGAAGATTATCAACCACATCGTCATCATTTGAAGCATCCAGTGTTTCAATTATTTTTTCTGCAAGTCTGGCAACCGGCATATCTTTAGTTCCCGTACCAAGAATCAGCATTACTAACTCTTCGTCAAAAGGGAACGTAATTCCATGATTCATTGCCCGCTCCCGCAAATCAGGCTTGTTCAACAAAATTTTATTATTCATACATATATATATTTGCTTCAATATGCTTTTTTCGGAAATCAAATTTCATTTTTTTTATAATTTTTCCGAAATATTAGTATGCGTAAAATTTCATTTTTCTGTTTTTTTTCTATATTGATTTCAAGCCTTTTTCTTTTTTCATGTAAAACTATGCCAAAAAAAGCACCGGTAACTTTATCTCGTAAAATTCTTGGAAACGGCACTCTTTCGGCAGAACAAATGGCACTTTTCTTTTTAGAAAATAATCCAGAAGAAGATTTTGAACACATCTTAGCCTTTGCAACATATTACAAAGAAGAAGGCGATGCAGAAGGCATAAACTCCGATGTAGCTTTTTCTCAAATGTGTTTGGAAACAGGTTTTTTGCGTTTTGGTGGCCTTGTACAACCAGAATTTCACAATTACTGTGGCTTAGGCGCAATGGATGCAGAACACCCTGGCGAACAATTCGAAACAGAACAACTTGGTGTGCGCGCCCACATACAGCATTTGCAGGCATATGCTACAACAGAAGACATTCCTCTGAATCAGGAATTAATTGATCCACGTTACAACTGGGTGCACAAAACAAAATTTATAGAAGATATCTGGGGCCTTACCGGCACCTGGGCAATGGATCCAAATTATGCAAAAAAAATAGACGCGATTTTGTCGCGCCTAGAAGATTTAATTAACTAACTGCTAAAGTGAATTACCCAATTGTAGTTCCAATATAATCCTGGTCGTTCAAAATAGCTTTAATATTATCAATATTTTTTCCGCCAGCACAAATTACTTTCATAGAAAGTTCGCTTGCTTTTTTTGATGCAATTGGATCAAATGGACAGTTTTTACCAGGTGTCCATTCATCACCTACCATCTTACGGAAATCTGCCCAGCTGATTGTATCAAGAGGTTTTGCATCAGGATTTTTACGTGGATCATCAGTATAAACCTTTTCAATATTAGAAAGATTTACAATTGTTTTTGCATCAAATTTTTCCCCAAGATATACAGCATCAGTATCTGTAGAAAAGCCCGGCTTCCATCCAGAAGCAACCAATACCTGACCATCAAAAGTCAAATTATCAAGTGTAGGATTATAAACTACATCATTTTTACAATATGCCCCGAAACTTGCTTTAAGCAACTGAGCATTAATTCTTGTAGCCATAATACCAATCCAGTCTGCTGCATTTGCATCGTAAGTTGCACCTGTTTTTTCGCAAACTTCTTTATATCCATTCTGATACACACGAGCTGGAGCTCCACCACCTGCAACCAAAATTAAACGATTCGATTTATCAGCATCCAGCCATTCTGAACACATTTTTACAAATTTGCTCAAAAATTCTGAATCTGGTTTATCAGGAGAAATAATTGATCCTCCAACACTTAATACTTTTGTCATTAGTAAACTCCTTTTACAACTGGAACACTCCAGTAGCTGCTATATTTTGAAACATTTTCGCTGGCTTCTTCCCAAATAGTCTGCAAAGCAAAACTTCTAGGCTGCTGAACGATTTTATTATTTGCACTAAATGGTTTTAAATCATTCCACCCTCGTGAAAACAGAATATGATGGGCATCCATATTTCCAAAATAGAATTCCTTAAAATCTGTTATATCACTGTCTGGCCACTTTTTGTATTCTAAACCACTTCCTAAAGCTATATCAACAGGAATCCAACCAACCTTATCAATATAGAATTCACACCACCAGTGAGGCTGAGTCATCATATCCTGATTAATAAGAATTCCACCATCTGTTAAACATGGAATTCCTGCAGCACGAAGTAATGCTGTATAAATAACCGCAAAGTCGTAAGCATCACCTTTTTTTCTTTTTATCAAATCTAAAGGCTCTGCTTCATTTTTACGAAGATTTTTTGAGATTTCAAAATTGCTGCTCATGTAGTCATAAACAAGTTTTGCTTTTTTATAAGGATTTTTTTCTTTCCCTATAATTTGATTACATAACTTTACCACATCGTCATTTTCACTAGGAATGTGTTCATCTGCATTTAAAGCCATAGTTTCATATCTATAATCTGCAGCCTTATTTGACATAACAGCACCAACATCTTTTGAACTGATTGTTGTATGAACTTCATAAACTGGCAAAACAAATGTCTGATTAAAAACAGTCTTTGGTGAATAATTTTTATTTTTTGTAATCTGATGAATTAAATTATTCTGGTAATTAGTCAATATAGGATTTGGGGTTGTCTCTGTAATTTCAACACTTGGCTGAGCCGCAGTAGAAAAAGGAACAGGACATCGCAATGTAATGGTAGAAACATCACTTGTAACAATATCAGCAATATCTGCAGAATAACTAAGAAGATATATTTTTTTGTTAGTATAACTCTTCTTTCCTACCGAAGTTCCAACAGTAATATTTTTTGGATCAGATTTTTCTTTTCCTGTATCTACTATAACAACTCCAGTATTTGCACCATCTGGAACTTTTACTACAATCTTTGTATTAGACCAGGAAATATATTCAAAACCTTCATCGCTGGCAGGAATCATATTTTCTGTAAATAAATTTACATTTTTATAAACTGCTTCTTCAATTTTTTTATTGTAATCAATTGTAAAAAGAACTTTAGATTGATTTCTTGTGTCCCCAAAGTTATTACCATTAATAGTAAGTACATCACCAATATTTACAGTTTCCGAAGATAAATCAGTAATTAAAGGGCGAGTTACTTGTTGTGCAGCAGGAACAGGAACTGGAATATCAACTTCATTTGCAAACAAGGCTGGGTTTGAGCGCTGATTTTTTACACCAACTACAACTAAACCATCCTGCACATTTGCAGGCAAAACAAGCTTAATGCAGCTGTCATTCCATGAAATATACGAACTTGCAGTAAGTCTGGCCCCTGCAATTTCCACATAGTTCATATCGCGAACATCACCAAAATTTTTACCATTGATTAATACTACATCACCAGGCGAACCTACAGGAGGAACAATCGAATCAATTACAGGGAGAGGCTTTCTTCTATAATTTACGAAATAAACAACCCCAATAATAAAAGCAATTATCAGCACTTCAATAAATATTCGAAGCACCGGATACTTACGAAAAGAATAATTAATTTTTCCAGAAGAATTCATCTAAAATCTGCCTGACACAACTTCCGCTGGCAAAGAAATCTCAGTAACAACTGGAGAAGCTCCCATGCCAGGAACTGTTATCCTAATTGATATTGACTCATCTCTAAAATCAGGACGCAGAACATCAGCATTTTTTACAGTTTGAATAATTGCCGATTGTATGTTTTCATCTCTGTTTGAAGAAATAGCTGTCCCTTGTATATTACTAGAAACTAGGCCACTTCTTCCACTATTAAATGAAACATTATTTGCATTTGGAATAGTAAGAATGTTAGAATTTATTTGTTCAAGATTATTTACACCAGAAGTTTTATTAAAATTTAGAGGAACTACAAAGGCAAAGGCAGCTGCAGCCGCAATTCCAGCTACTGCATAACCATAATATCCACGTTTAGGTTTGCTAGCCTTTTCAACGTTTTTCTTATATGCCATTTTCATCTGGAGACGGGTAAAACTGTCTTCCATAAATTTATTATCAATTGATAAAGATTCAGAATCTTGCTGCAAAAGAGAACGAACAGCCTTTAGTTTTTCCAATTCCTTTTTACATTCGGAACAAGAACTTACATGAGCTTCATATTCTGCCTTATAAATTTCAGGCATTTCATTATCTAAATATACAGAATGAATATCTTTAGTCGGGCAAAAAGACATTATCTTCTCCTATAATTTTTACAAGCTGTTCTCTTGCTCTAAAAATTCTTACCTTAACGTTGCCTTCAGTAATACCCAACACTTTGCCAATTTCTTTATAATTTAAATCAGCATACTCCCGTAGCAATAACACGTCCTGAAGATTTTTTGGTAATTTTTTTAGGGCCTCTTTCGCTTTCTGAGCCGCTTCCTGTTTCAGATAATCAATTTCCCCATTATCCGATTTACGAGTGTTCTCATAAAGCACTTTTTCGTAAGCCTTACGCTCTCTATCCTTTCTTTTTACATAGTTAATAGATGCATTTTTTACAACTCGAATGAGCCAATACTTTGCATCATTTATTGATGGGAATACTAGATTTTTTTCATTAGCCTTGATTAAAGAATCATGAGCCAAATCTTCTGCAGCTTCTTCATCATTCACAACACGGAATGATACTTTAAAAAGCATCTGCATACATTCATCGTATATTTTCTTAAAATCAGCTGGATCCCCTGCATTTATTGCAAGGGTTGCCCCACTCTGACTGCCATCTACCTTGTTAAACACCTAAACTCCAAAATGGTTACATTAATTTTCAAAAAATCCTACTGTCGTTTCCATGTAGGACCTGTTGGTGTATCTATAATTACAACACCTCTGGCAGTCAAAAGGTTACGAATTTCATCGGCACGGGCAAAGTTTTTTGCTTTTTTAGCTTCTGTACGTTCAGCAACTAATGCATCAATTTCGGCAGCTTCAGGGGCACCAGCATGAGCATCTACAGTTGCAGCAGATGACTTAGCCTGTTCTTCAAGCACAGCAAAAGCATTTTCAATTACGCTAAGGCTAAGAACCTTATCCATTTTGAAAATAGCAGCCAAAGCATCAGAAGCTTTTACTCCGCCCTTTCCATTTGATTCTTTTTGCATTGCAGCCATAGCTACAGGAGTTGCAAGGTCATTTTCCAATCCTTCACGGAATTTAGCGTAATTTTCACCTTCATATGCATTTTTACCAAGTACATCGGCAAAGTTATCTTTTGTAAGACAAAGTTTTTCTTCATCATTTGCTTTAGTAATAAGCTTAGCAACACGACCATTCAAAGCAGCACGGCCATTTTTAGCAGATTCCAAAGCTTCAAGGCTAAATACCAACTGTTTACGGTAATGTCCACCAAGCAAGAAGAAGCGGTAATCAAGAGGAGCATATCCTTTATCTTTTAATGAGAAACCTTTTTCTGCAGGTAAAGTTGTCTGTAAAGTAATAAAGTGTCCAGATGATTTAGACATCTTTCCACCTTCAAGAATAAGGAACTCATTGTGCATCCAGTAATTAACCCAAGGACCTTTTGCACGTTCTGCAGCATCAAAACTACCTTCAGACTGAGCAATTTCGTTTGTATGATGAACTGGAACATGGTCAATACCACCAGTATGAATATCAAAGTGCTTGCCAAGATATTTCATAGACATAGCAGAACATTCAATATGCCATCCAGGATATCCACGTCCCCAAGGAGAATCCCAAGTCATAGCCTGATCTTCAAATTTTGATTTTGTAAACCAAAGTACAAAGTCGCCAGGATTGCGCTTATTTTCATCAACAACTACAACCTTACGTTTACCAGCTCCAGCCTTTAATTCATCAAGATTCAAATTAGCAAGCTTACCGTAATCTTCGTAAGTAGAAATATCGTAATAAAGATTTCCACCAGCCATGTAAGTATGACCATTAGCTTCAATCTGTTTAATCAAATCAATCATTTCCTGAATATGTTCTGTAGCTTTACATACAACATCTGGAGTACGAATATTCAAAGCTCCAATATCAGCCATAAAAGCATCAGTATAAAATTTTGCAACTTCCAATACCGACTGATGTCTTTCTGCTGCAGATTTTTTCATTTTATCTTCACCGTCATCAGCATCCCCTGTAAGGTGACCAACGTCAGTAATATTCATAACGTGTGTAATGTCATATCCAAGCATCTGCAATGTTTTATCAAGAACGTCAAGAAAAACATAAGCACGAAGATTTCCAATATGAGCATAGTTATAAACTGTAGGTCCACAGCCATAAAAACCACATTTACCTTCTGTGATTGGCTTAAATTCTTCCATCTTGTGGCCCATAGTATTATACAATTTCAAACTCATACAAAACCTCTATTTAATTAAACTTGATTTATAATAATGAATTTTTTATATGTTTACAATAAAAGGTGAAAAGTCTACCATCTGGTTCATTTTCCACCCGGTTCGTCTATTTTTTTATTATTCAGAATCTGAAATTTTTTTATGATAAGATGCCAGAGTATAAACTTTTTTTGATTTTAAATTTCCATTTTTCCAATATTTACACTTTGTTAACTTTTTATAGCGAGTTGCAAAATCTCCAAATCTACCTTCTATAAGAACATCATTTTCATCTATAATAAATGTTGTAGAAATATCATATTTACCAGCTGTAGCAGTTTTCCACTTTTCAACTTTCCCAGAAGGTGTCTGTTTATATTCTATTTCTTCCAAATAAGTATTTCCTAAAATTTTTACACATCTTCCTAAAGAATCATATTCATATTCAGTAACCGAACCATCAGAATCTTCTTCAAGAATCTTTTTGCCCTGCTCATTATATACATAAGAAGTTGAATTACCATTCGGGCGGGTAATTCTTATCATATTGCCATTACTATCATATTCATACGTTGTTGTGCCTTCCAAAGAATCTACATACTGTTCACATTTATCATTTACTTTAACTATTACTGTTTCATGATCTTTCTCTGGAGTTTCTTTATAAACATATCGAATTTTAGTTAGCACATCCCCTTCATAATCATAATAAACAGAAAAATCAGAATAAACTAAACTCTTCATGACCGATTTATATTCTATACAGCGATTTTTTTCATCGTAATAGTGATAATTTTTATTACACCCTTTCCCGCCATAAGAATATATTTCATTGCCATTTATATCCCATTTTGTTACATCAACATCGCTTAAAACGTTATAGGCATATTTTCCGGCTATTATCGCAATAACACATAAAATAAATATAAAAAATTTTTTCACAAGGTATTTATACCAAATTTTGCCAGCTCTCACAACGCATCTTTATAAATCACTACTTTTATAAATAAAACTAATGTATAAACTTTTTATATTTTCCTTTATAATAATTTATATGGAAGATTTATCATTCTTAATTAATGGCCTAAAAATGGCTGGTATTCAATATAAAGAGAATGAACCTATGGCACCTAAAACAACTTTTAAAGTTGGTGGTACTGCAGATTTATTTATTATCCCAGAAACAATAGACCAGTTCCGTGCTGCTGTTAGCGCTTCCAAATCTCAAGAATGTGATTATTTTATTTTAGGTGGCGGCTCCAACGTTGTTTTTCCAGATACTAACTATAATGGAATTGTTATTTCTACTTCCAATTTGAATAATATAATTTTCACAGATGATAAAATAGAAGATATAAACGAAAATGAAGTTCTTGTTACTTGTGAAGCTGGAACTTCTATGGCTGCTTTTGTAAATTTCTGTACTAAGCATAATTTTACAGGTGCAGAACAATTCGCTGGCCTTCCTGGTACTATAGGCGGGGCTGTTTACATGAATGCCAGGTGTTTCGAAAAATCTATAAGCGACATTTTATATTCCACAGAACATTTTGAGCTTTTACCACATGGAAGGTCCAAATTTATTACTCTTCCTTTTGATTCAAATCTATGGGATTATAAAAAATCTCCTTTCCAACAAGGCGAGTGCTATATTACTTCTGCAACATTCAGATTAACCAGAGCTGGCGCTGAAGTTCATGAACAAATTGAAAAAGACTGCAAAAAGTATATTTCTGAACGGGTGGATAAAGGTCATTTTAAATTCCCGAGTGCTGGTTCAGTTTTCAAAAACAATCACGCTTTTGGTAAACCATCCGGAAAATTAATAGACGAAGCCGGGCTTAAAGGAACAACTGTAGGTGGTGCTCAAATTGCCCCTTTTCATGGAAATTTTATTATAAATGTAAATAATGCTACCGCCAGCGATATTCAAGAGCTGGTAAAAATCTGTAAAGAAAAGGTCAAAAATCAATTTGGCTTTGATCTTGAAACAGAAATTATTTTTATCTAAACATTCATCTTTAGAATGGCGATACTTAATTGACAAATAAAAGGTGTAAATTTATACTTTTAAATAGTTTATAATCAGGAGTAGGGTTTTGCTGCAATTACAGATTATTAATTTCAAACAAGGATCTTATCTAGTAGTTGAAGGTAAATCTGATAGTGATCATTTTTATATCATTCAGCAAGGGTCTGTTCAGTGTATGAAGGCATCTGGTTCTGGCATTGCTCCTGTAAAATATGGTCCTGGCGACTTCGTTGGTGTTGTTCCTTGTATGTCGGGCCATCTCCAGATTGAAACTGCAATTGCATTAACTGATGTAGTAGCTATTTCTGTTCGTAAAGACCAATATCCTGAACTTATTGCACAAAATACTCCTGTTGCTCTTAAGATAATCAAGACATTTGCTAACCGCATGCGTGTAATGAATGAAATGCTTACAAAAGCAACATTACATTCTCAGGGCACACCATTAAGTTACGAACATATTTACACTGTTGGTGCTTATTACGAAAAAAATTCGCATCTTGATATTGCTATTTACGCTTATTATCAATATTTAAAAACAAAACCTGTGTCTCCTAATGCAGAGATTGCTAAAAAGAAGTTTATAGCATTAAAACCTAGAACTAATGCCGTTTATTTTGAACCTACTGCGGAACTTACACGTTCATACCCAAAAGATACTATGATTTTTTCTGAAGCTCAAAGTGGCGCAGATATGTTCATTATTCAGCAGGGTGAAGTTACAATTTCCAAAGTTGTAAATGGAAATGAAGTAACTTTGGCCGTTCTTAAAAAAGGTGATATGTTTGGAGAAATGGCTCTCCTCGAAAATAAACCTCGTTCTGCAAGTGCAATTGCTCATAGTGATTGTGTACTTATGGTTGTAAACCGTTCAAACTTTGATCAAATGGTTTCTACTCAACCACAGTTGATTGCAAAACTTACTACCACACTCGCCGACAGACTCTGGTCAATGTATCGCCAGCTTGATAATGCTAATATTGGAGATCCAATTGCGAAGATGACTGATATGCTTTCTCTTCAGATTGAAAAGCAGAAGATTAACATTGGTCCTGGCAAACAATCTATGCAGACTGAATTAACTGCAAAAGATATAGCAAACATGTGTGGTTTACCAAGTCAAATTCAGCCTCAAGCTATTTACGATTTCCAGCAATTATCTAATATCAGAATTGTTAATGAAAAAGTTTTCATAAAAGATTTGCTTGAACTTACAAAACAAGCTGCATTCTATCGAAAACAGAATAATGGAAAATAACTTTTCCGCCGATAGATATAATATGAAATCAATTACTAAAAAAATAATTTCTCTTTCAATTGCTTTATTGTTTCTGCAATTGTTATCTGCTAAAGATTTACCACGTGGATATAAAAATATTGAACTTGGTATGTCACTAGAAGAAACAAAAGAAAACCTTATAAAAAATTCGGAATTTGGCTACCATGGCGACCGTGATGTTTCTTTAGTTCCTGGTACAAGTAAAGTACTTATCGAAACTGATGCCGAAGCCGGACATAGTTATGGTTTTCTTACAAGATGCTGGTTTCAATTCTTTGATGATGAATTATTTATTATTACAATAAATATTAATCCTGAAAAAATGGATTATTACAGTATCTTTACTACTTTATCTGAAAAATATGGTAAACCTACAAGTCTTAATCCTAAATCTGCAACATGGAAAACAGATGATATTACAATGACTTTGGAAAAACCACTTTCATTGAAATATATCGATAATAATATTTTTGACAAAACTCAGAATTATTCAAACATTTCTAATTCACCTACCGAAATTACACGCGAAATGTTTTTGGACGAATTATGATTAAGAAAACTTTTCTTTTATTATTATTTAGCTTTACTTTATTTCTCCAGCTCTCATGCAAAAATTCTAAATTGCCAGTTTCTGAAATTACAATTACCAGAGAAAATGGTTCAACTATTCCTGTTTTAGCTGAAGTTGCAAAAACAACTGAAGAAAGAAACCATGGCTTTATGGAAAGAAAAGTTATCCCAGATGGAACAGGTATGATTTTCGTTTTTGAAAAAGACCAGATTTTATCTTTCTGGATGAAAAACACACCTCACCCATTATCAATCGCCTACATCGATTCGAAAGGGAAAATTCGTGACATTTTTGATATGACACCATTCAGTCTTTCTTCTGTAGTAAGCACAACATCAGTAAGATATGCTCTTGAAGTACCACAAGGCTGGTTTGAAAAAAACAATATCAAAACTGGAGATTATATCTCTTTAAACTTTTAATTTGAATCCTGTTCGAGTTTAAGTAATTCAGCTGCTGCAATTCTATCTTTAGGATCAAATTCTAAGACTGCTGTAAAATAATCTCTGGCCTTCTGTTTATCGCCCTGTGCTAATGCAAGATATCCAAGATTAGAAATTATTTTTGTACTTTCAGGTTCAATTTCGTATGCTTTTAACAAAGCTTCTGTTGCTTCTGTAAATTCTTTTTCCTGAATCAAGCATAATGCAAGTTCATTATATGTATCTGCGTTTGTATCACCACCGCATTTCAATGCTTCATTAAATGCCAGTTTTGCATCTGCATAGCGTTCAAGTCTTCTTAATCCCCAACCAAGCATAAACCATGCATTCCACACTTTTGGATTATTTACCAGGAAACGTCTTATTTCATCAATTCCTTTTTCTTCCTGTCCACTGGAAATTAAATCATAAGCAGCCTTAAATGCTTCATCATCCATATTCTGATTTGAAATATTATCTACGATTTCCTGAGCCCGTTCTTTTTTATAAACGCCATTTTCACCCATTTCTTCATCGCTAATATCACAAGTCAATGCAATATATGTTTCAAATGCATCTTTTGCTTCACGATATTTATGCTGCTTCATAAAAAAGAAACCAACATTAAAATAAGCATCAGGTAAAGGATCTTCTGCATTAAGTACCTGTTCATAATATCCATATGCATCTGCATCATATGCATCAGCATCTTCATTAAAACCAGAGGCTCTATAAGAATCGGCTCTCTGATCAAGGAATAATGCCATATTTAATGCAATTGCATTATCTTCAGGATCAAGTCCTATTAAAGCAAGAAAAATCTCTTCAGCTAAATCAAAATCTTCATTCTTAGTTTTTAAAATTGCAGCTTCACATAATTCTTTTTTAATATCAGGTTTAACCTTAGAAATTATTGAGCGATAATAATCAAGATTTTCATTTTTCTTATCATAAGCAAGTACAGTAAGAATACCAGCAAGAATCTGTTCAGTAGTAATCTTATCTGGCTCAAACTCACCTGGAGCTTCATTAACTTTCTTTTGAACAGGAAGTTTAATTGATGTATCAATTTTAAACGCATCATCAGATGCAACAAAATTTTCAGGAATACCAATATAATATATTGATTCTAAAGGATTCGAAGGATTCATTATTTTACTCGCTTATATTTTATTGTTGATTATTTGAAGCATTGGTAGCCTGCTGAGCAGCTTTTAATTCAGCATTTCGTTTAGCCATAGCTTCCTGCTGTGCTGCTTTTGCCTGATTAATCATCTGGCTCTCAATCATTTGCTTCTGATATGAAGTAATATAACTGTTTATATGAAATTTATAAGTCATTGGAATATCTTCTGCATTAAATTCAATATGTATAACAGAAATATCTTTTCGCCCTGGCAAAAAATCTGCAGCTTTAACTACTCCAATAAGAGATATTTTTTCATTTGTATCTGTAAAGAATAATCTTAAATCAACAGTTTTATCTTGCAGAAACTTTGGAATTCCAACAAGCATTACTCTAGCTCCACCGAAGCTAATATCTTTCATAATACACTTACGAGGAACTCCAGCAATAAAGATATAAGATTCTTCTTTCGGAATACCTAACTGTCGCATAGAATTTTCATTAAGAGCAATTCTTTCCTCTTTACGATTTGTAAAATTTTCATTTACTTCAATAAATTCACCAATTCGTAAAATCAAATCATCAGGCGGTCTTGATGTAAAATTTAAAGTAACAAGAGATAATTCATTTGAACCTTGGTAAGTAGTAATATCAAACACAGTACAGTTAACAAAGAACTGGATAGGTTCATTATTCTGATCAAAAAAACAATAACGTATACTTAATGGTACATCTCTATGTTTTGACAATGAACTATAAGCTCCACTAGATGTACCAATAATTATTTTAGCCTGCATTAAAGATGAAGAGTTTATAATACAAGGCCATTGTCCACCATTACATTTAATATAAATCTGTCGTGGATCTATTCTAAGAGATTTTAAATTAGCTTTTGTAAACACGATTTCTTTATCGCGATAGTAATCATAATATCGTGCTGTTTGTCTAGCTGTGTTAATACTCATGTAAATTCAATTTTATATTAAATTCTTTTTCAACGCAAGATTTGAGATAAAAAAAACACCGCCATCCGGAGATGACGGTGTTGCTTATTTGAAGTATTTTAATTACTCAGCAGGAGTTTCTTCTGCAGCTGGAGCTTCAGCAGCAGGTGCTGCAACTTCATTTCTTGCTTTATTTTTCAAAGCAGCATTACAATACTTACAAATATTTACGGTCTGACCATTAATTTCCTTTTCCCAAAGAACTTTAATATCTGTCTTTCCACAGATTGCACAAGTTCCTCTTCCATGAGCAGGCAATGATCTGATACCAGATCCACGATGGTTCTTTGACATTTTAGACTCCTTTTGATTAACCAAAGCTTATTCAGCTTTAGCTTCATCCTTTTTTTCAGTTGTCTTTTTAGCAGCTGGCTTTTTAGCTTTTGTTTCACCATCTGCTTTAGCTTTTGTTGTTTTCTTAGCTTTTGGTGCTTCTGCATCAGCTTTCTTTGCTGGTTTCTTTTCTTCAGCATTGTCAGCATCAAGTTTATAGTCAACCAATTCAAGGATTACAACATCAGCAGCATCACCCTGACGGTATCCGAGTTTAAGTACACGTGTATAACCACCATTGCGTTCCTTCATACGAGGAGCAATTTCTGTGAAAAGTTTATTTAAGATTTTTTCATCTGCAATAAACTTTGCAACTTCACGACGATTGTGTACTGAATCAACTTTAGCTCTTGTAATGAGCTTTTCAGCAGATTTTCTAACTTCAAGAGCCTTTGATTTAGTTGTAGTAATACGCTCATATCTGAAAAGCGATGTTACCATATTGCGTGACATAGCACGACGATGTGCTGTTGTACGTGAAAGCGGATTAAAACCATTCTTATGATTCATCTGTTTCTTCCTTCTGCTTTGTTAAATTGGCAGCATTCTTCAGATGACTATAGTCTGTCATACCAAGAGTAAGGTTCCATTCCTGGAGCTTTTCCTTGATTTCCTGCAAACTCTTCTTACCAAAGTTTCTTGTCTTTGCAATGTCATCTTCAGTTTTTTTAGTTAATTCGCCGATTGTACGAATATTTGCATTCTTCAAACAATTTGATGAACGAACTGAAAGTTCAAGCTCTTCTACAGGTGTATTGAGCAATTTCTGAATACTTTCATCGCCTTCATCACTTTCATCACTACCGATAACATCTTTGTCATTGAAGTTCACAAAAATTGCAAAATGATCTTTAGCAATCTTAGCAGCTTCACCCAAAGCATCTACTGGAGTGATTGTTCCATCTGTCCAAATTTCAAGAACAAGTTTATCGTAATCATTTCTCTGACCAACACGACATGGTTCAATAGAATATTTTACTTTTGGAACTGGAGTGAAAATGGCATCCATAGCAATTGTATTAACAACTTCTATGTAATGTTCATTTGTTTCAGCAGGTACATATCCACGACCAAGGTCAATCTGGATTTCAATATCCAAATGAGCACCTTCCATCATTGTAAAGAGCACCTGATCTTTAGTCATAACCTCAAGCTGACCTTCTTTAGCCAAGTCATCACTCTTTACAACACCAGGACCTTTGAACTCATACAAAATTGTATCCTGTTCAACGTCTTCTGGGAGTCGTAATCTAACCATCTTAAGACTGTTGATAATTTCAAGTGTATCTTCAGCTACATTTGGAATAGCTTCAAATTCGCTAGAAATCAAATGAGAAATACCATTATCATCGTATGAAGTAATACGAATTGAAGTTACGGCATATCCCTGAATAGAAGACAACAATACTCTACGTAATGTATTACCTACTGTTGTACCAAATCCAGTTTCAAATGGATATGCATAGAACTTCTGATAGTTCGGATTTGTACTGTCAACAGGTTCAAATGAAATGCCTTTAGGCTTCTTAAAACCTTTGAGCAAATTTTTACGAGCCATCTGAACTCCTCTTTATTATTTAGAATAGTATTCAACGATGAGGTTTTCTTTAACTGCATAATCAATGTCAGATTTTGTAGCTAAGCTGATAACCTTTCCAGTAAAATTATCCTTATCTGCTTCAAGCCATCCAGGAACTACTGTATCGCTATTTGCAACAATAAGTTTTTTGATTCCAGAATTTTCTTTAACAGTGATTACATCACCTACCTTTGTAAGGTAAGAAGGAATGCTAACTTTTGCACCGTTAACATTGATGTGACCATGGTTAATCATCTGGCGAGCCTGTTTACGTGTTTTAGCAAATCCTAAACGGTAAACAACGTTATCCAATCTTGATTCAAGAATCTGTAACAAACATTCACCAGTAATACCATCTTTTTTAGTTGCCATTACATAGTATTTATGGAACTGTTTTTCCATAACACCGTAAATGAATCTTACTTTCTGCTTTTCATCAAGCTGAATACCATATTCAGACTTTTTACGTCTTACGTCTTTCTGATTTCTTTTAGATTCTTTAGTATAACCCATTACTACTGGATTAATTCCTAAAGATTTACATCTTTTCAAAAGTGGCTGTGTGCTTTTTCCCATAGTAGTCTCCTAAGTAATTACATACGGCGTGTCTTACGAGGACGACAACCATTATGAGGAATTGGTGTAACATCAGAAATAGATTTTACCTTCAATCCCATAGCACCAATTGAACGGATTGCATTTTCACGACCCATTCCTGGTCCCTTTACATATACATGAACTTCACGTAAACCATAACTAGCTGCTTTCTGCAAAGCTGTTTCACATACAGACTGTGCTGCAAATGGAGTAGATTTTTTTGCTCCACGGAAACCAAGACCACCTGATGATGCCCAAGAAAGCGCATTACCATTCATGTCTGTAACTGTTACGATAGTGTTATTGAACGTAGCCTGGATATAAATATTTCCTTCGTAAACGCTCTTTTTTTCCTTTCGTTTCTTAACGGCCATTATTTATCCTCCGCCTTATGCTTTCTTCTTATTAGCAACAGTCTTCTTCTTACCCTTACGAGTACGTGCATTAGTACGAGTTCTCTGTCCACGCACTGGAAGACCTCTCTTATGACGAAGACCACGATAGCAACCAATATCCATTAAACGCTTTAAGTTAAGACCGATTTCAGAACGTAAACGTCCTTCTGTCTTGTAGTTAGCGTCAATGATTTCACGAATTTTTGCCAATTCATCCTGAGTAAGATCGTTTGCCATTTTTGTTGGATCAATCTTAGCTTCTTCACAGATTTTCTGTGCAGTTGAATTGCCGATACCATAAATATAAGTTAATGCGGTACCAACATGTTTATTAGGGATATCAACTCCCGCAATTCGAGCCATCTGTTTCTCCTTAAGCCTTAGCCCTGTCTCTG
>JAZLKI010000052.1:0-10001 GCA_045597485.1 Treponema sp. | reverse complement strand
AAAATAAAGACATTTTCTTTTGACTGTTACCAATCTAGCCGACTGGCGGTAAATGTCGAACCCTTATGGAACTGATAAGGCACTGCTTGTCGGCACAACACCTTACTTCAACGCTCGCGCAGTCACACTTGTTGCCTGCATTTTTAATATAGCAGTAAAACCGGTAAAATACAATAAAAAAAATGAATATATAATACAAAAAAGTAAAATAAATGAAAATATATATATAAAAATAGAATTTTGCGTGCCCGCCGCTTTTAGTTGCGCCATTCGCGGAGAACCAATTTTAGATTGGAGTACCAAGTTACTGCGCGACAAGATAAATTTGGGTGGTTTAACCAATGCCTTTTCCCATACAAGCGCCAGTACCAACTTTTCCTTTTGGGTAATTTATGTTTTAGTTGCAGTTGACAGTAAGGGAGCGGAAGGTTTGCGTAGCAATCCCGGAGAGACCGACATTTGAGAAAGGATGTTTTATATTTACGAGTTTTAATACCTTTTAGAAGTACGGATAAGTTGTTCGTTTTTACGGATAGTTAGTCCGGAGCTTTCTTTGATACCGGCTCTGATAAACACTCTGACAAAAACTATAACAATACTATACTTAGCTATATTGGAACGCTTGTTAGTGCGTTCTGAAAATCCGTATGTCGTTGGTTCGATTCCAACCTGTGGCAAAGAAAGGCTTCTGACTAGTTCAGAAGCTTTTTTTTTTGCTCAAAAATACTTTTATCACATAAAATTTATCTTAAATCCCAAAATAAAAAAAGCCCTGGCAAACTGATGGATTGTTTACCAGAGCTAAATTATTTCTTATTTAATCAGTTATTAGCGTTTCAAACCAAGAACTGTTTCAAGCAATGTATCTGCAGTCTGAATTGTTTTAGCATTAGACTGGAAACCACGCTGTGTTACGATCATATCTGTCATCTGTTCTGAAAGGTCTACGTTTGACATTTCCAATGCACCGGCCATCAAAGTACCCTTTCCTGCAACTCCAGATTCACCAATTCTTGCCATACCAGAGTTATTTGATTCAACGTAAGTGTTGTCTCCGGCTTTTTCAAGACCACGATCGTTTGCGAAACTTGCCAATGCAATCTGTCCGATTGTACGGTTTGTTCCGTTTGAATAAACACCAGTAATAATACCAGAAGAGTCAATCTTGAAGTTATCAAGGTAACCCATTGTGTATCCATCCTGATAGAATGCTTTTGTTGTAGATTTAGAAGCAGACTGTGTAATTGTATCTTTAAAAGAACCAATTGTTCCCAAATTAATATTCAAAGTCTGGCGATATGGATTTCCATCTGCATCAGCATTTGAATCTGCTACTGCAAATGAAGTCTGAATTACAATCTGTCCTTCTGGATTTGTAACGTTTCCAGCTGTATCTGTTACAGACTGCAAAGCACCATAATTATCAAAATTAACAAGGAATGTATTTCCTACACCATCAGTTGTACCAAGACCTACACGTGTCTGTGTATAATCAGCATTATCCTGATCAATTACAACAGTTGCTTCCCACTGGTTAGGATTTCCAACTACACGGCGGAATGAAACAGAAAGCATATGTTCATTACCAAAGCTGTCGTAAATTTTCTGTTCTGTTCCCCAAGTTCCTTTATAAATATCATCTGCACTTGCACCTTCCTGAATTTCAGGAGTATTTTTGTTCAAGTTACAAGCGAAGTTTACATTTGTTGTTTCTTTTGCTGGATCTTTTGAACCAACTGGAATAATCAAATCTTCTGGAGTAGCTGCAGTTGAAACTAACATCTGACCATTAACTTCTTCTGCCATCCATCCCTGTACACGCATACCGTTTGCAGGATTTACCAAAGTACCATCACGGTCAAGACCAAAAGCACCATTACGTGTATAGAAAGATTCTTCACCACTTTTCAAAAGGAAAAAACCATTTCCCTGAATAGCGATATCTGTAGAAACTCCAGTAGACTGTAAGTTTCCCTGTGTAAAAATATTATCAATTGAAGCTACTGTCATACCAAGACCAACTTCTTTAGGGTTTACACCACCAAGTTCATCTGTTGGTTTTGCAGCTCCACTCATCTGCTGACTAATCATATCCTGAAAGTTAACACGTCCACGTTTAAAACCGTTTGTATTAACATTCGAAATGTTGTTACCAATTACGTCCATTCTTGTCTGATGATTCTGAAGTCCAGATACACCAGAGTAAAGTGATCGCATCATAGTCCGTTTTCTCCTTTTAGTTTACTATCCTTTTTATTAATTAGCGTAAATTGCGCTGATTTTATCCATGCTGTAATACATGCCGTTTACAAGAATCTGAGGATTATCACCACGAGTTGCCCCTTCCACAACACCAGTAGTAGTTGTATCCCCTACATTCAATTCAACAGTCTTACCCAAAGTTGAAGCTGCTTCTGAACTGTTCAAAAAAGAAGCCATTTTACTAAATGAATTACTCATATTAGTCATTTGCTCCAACGAACTGAACTGAGCCATCTGCGAAATAAACTCAGTATCTTCCATAGGATTTGTAGGATCCTGATTTGAAAGCTGGGTAATTAAAAGCTTCAAAAAGTCATCCTTTCCTAATTCACTTGAAGTTTTTCTTCCTTCAACTACAAGTGTTTTGTTATAGCTGTTTACCTGATTTTCAACAGCAGCTCTTTCACTTGCGCTCATCTGTGTGTTAAGTAGTTCCATCATTTCTCCTTTACACAATTTTTTAATAATTAGATTAACCAGTGCCTCACAAAGGCGACACTAGTAATCTATCTATCGTCAGATTATGCAACGATGTTTACAGAATAATTTGAATAATTTTCATCATTCATATATGCTGCATCAAAATCGCCACTAACTGCTTCTGCAGAATTACCATAAACTTTCTTACCAAGTAAGTTAGTTCCATCATTCTGCTGATCGAATCCAAAATTCTGATTTGAAGAACCGCTGTTATTGAATGCTACATCAAAACTAGCTCCGTCAAATCCACTTTTAATAAATGCTTCACGTAATGTTTCTGCATTATCTTTGAAAACCTGCAAAGCTTCTTTACTATTTACAGTAATCTGGCCACTAACAGTTTTTCCATCCAATGATAAATGAATCTTTACATTTCCAAGGTCATCTGGATGCAAAACTAAATCAATTGTTCCCTGATTATTGTCTTTTAAGATAAGATTTCCAGCTTTTACAAATTCAGGTGCATTATTCTGAATCTGATTATTAAGCATTGCCTGGAAAGTTGAACCGTCAGCTGCAGCACTCTGATTATTCAAAGCAAGAACATCTGCATTTGCATTCTGATTAAGGTCAATTGTAATCTGTGCAGTATTTTCACCAGTCTGTTTTACTTCAGTTATTTTAAGCTGATCTTTAGAATCAAGTTTAATTTCTTCAGAAGGCTCCGTTCTCATATCCTGAACAGTAATTTTCCCTTCTTTATCTAAAGTTACCTGGCGTTTTTCATTTTTATTTTCAGAAAAATTAAATTCCGAAGTTTCATTTTCCATCTGCTGATTTGAAGCAACATTTAACTGTGTTTCAATCTGAATATCTGGAGTTTCAGCCTCTACTTTTACTTCATCGACAGAAACTTTTTCAATCTTCTGATTTACATTCAAGTTTTCTGCAACTAAAACAGGTTCAACATCAGTTTCTTTTTCAGATTCTTCTTTTTCTGAAAGCTGATTTATACGTGCAAAATCTTTAGATGTAAGCTTCTTTTCAGTCTCTGGAAGTTTTTCTTTTTCTACATCTTTAACTGTAGCTTTTACATCCGATTTTGAATCAACTTTTTCGTCTTTAACTTCTTTTTTCTCTTCTTTATCAGAAACTTTTTCTTCTGCTTTTGAAGATTTTTCACTTTCTTCTGATTTAGAAATTGCTTCTTCCTTTGCTACAGGTTTTTCTTCCTGTACAGGAGCAGTTTTTTCCTGAGAAGGAGCTGTTTCTTTTACAGAATTATCAGACTGAACAGACTGCAAAATATCTGCAAAGGAAACTGTAGAAGTTGTTTTAGGAGAATCTTTAACTGTATTAGATACCTGAAGGTCCTGAAGTTGTTGAGGATTTACGATGATATCTGTGATTGCCTGAAATGACATTTGGCAAATCTCCTTTAATTCGTTGAAGATTTGCCATCGGAAGGATTAATCCAGAGTTTCTGGTTTGCTTAGCATCTTTCGCTGTATTTCTGCAGCCCGATCAGATGGCATTAAAGATAACCAGTAAGAACCCATGGAAGCGGAGCCGTCAGCAGCTGCAAGTTCTTCTACCTTACGAAGGACATCAATAACAGTTTGATCATCCATAGCGACAAGAATAGCAACAGAAGCTTCTGGTCTCATACCATTCAGATTTTTAGCAATCTGTTCAACGTTTATATTCTTATCTTCGTATTTTTTTACAGTAAGGTTAAATGTTTTTTCTCTTTCTTCTTGATTTTTTTCACGTTCAGCCAGTTCTGCAGAAACCTCTTCATTTTGTTTTTCTGCAGCTTCAATATCCAATTCGCGCTTATCAAGTTCTTCTTTGAATATATCTAAGGCTTCACGCTGTTTTCTAAGACGATCTTCATCAAGATTTGAAACGAGAGGTTTTGACTGTGTAGCTGTACTTGAAGTCTGAGGGGATTTCTTTAAAATCTTATATGCAGGAGCAAAAACCGATTTAATATGTACTACACCTAGATGATCAAACCAGAGTAAACCTCCAGCTAACAAAATCAAAATGATTACTAAGAGTACAAATGATTTTCCTAAAGACTTTTTGAACGACATATTTCCCCTCGTTCCAAAAATTATACCATAGAATTATTAATCAATCAAACCGGAAATTGCTGCACCAAGTGTAATATCATTATCACAAGATACAATATTCCAGTTAATTCCTAATTCTTTAGTCAAAACTTCATCAAGATATGCATTTACCCGTTCTTTAATTTTATAAGTTTTGAAGAAAGTTGTACCATCACAAAGAATACATACAGGTTTTGCAAAATTCTTACCTGCTCCAGTCTGAATACAACATGCTGTAAGGATAGCAGCAGAATAACGAGCAGAACGTTCAACAATTGCATCAAGAATCTGGAAGATTTTATCTGTATCTTCATCTGTGGCAATTTCTGCAGTGATTTTTCCAAGAGAGATTTCTTTGTTGTATGGTCCGTGAAGGAATTTATCCATTTCAATTAATGTAAGGCCTTCAAGTTTAAGAATTGCATCAGCAGTTTTTGGAGTAAACAATTCATCTTTTGCTGCCAACTGAAGTGCGTGCCATGAAAGTGGTCCTAAATATGCGCCAGAACAAAGTTTTTCAAGCCAGAATGCATTTGGATTTGTTGTTGTATTTGCATAGGCAATATCAAAATCTGAACGATTAACAGAAAGGAATTTACCACTTTCGCAAACAATAATCTGTTTTTTAATACCGCAGCAGTCACAATCTGGCTGAAGATAAGCAGCGTTCATACCAGTTCCAAGAATAAATCCAATATATGAAGAATAGCGGTCTGAATCTGTAGCACAAGCAGCACCAGCAAGAAGAGCGGCAACTGTATCATTGCAAAGAGTAATTCGTTTGATAGAATTCCATCCGTTAGCTTCCAATTCTTCTTTCAAACATTTTCCAACTTCTGAACCAACTACTTCAGGAGCTTTAACTTCTTTTGAAAAACCAAGAAGAACGCCGTCGCCATTTTCTTTAATTTCCATTGGATAAGAGAAACAGAAACCGATTCTATCAGATTTATTTTTAAGGTGTTCAAGATTTTTTGCCAGCTGAGCGAAGAATTCTTTTTTAGAAAGTTCTTTTTCTACGCCAGGCATTTTAGTTTTTTCCATTTCGCTGATTGAAGGAACACCATTATCATCGAAAGTAACAAGACAAGAACGGAAGTTAGTTCCACCGGCATCAATTACAATTACAGATTTACCTTTTGCAGAAGTCTCTGGAGGATTACAGAAAGTGCGAATCATATCCTGATCAGCCTTTTCTTTCTTCAAGCCTTTGCGCATATCATCAAGGATAGCCTGAGCAACTGTAAGAACATCAACGTGATTAACAAAATTATGTCGAGACAAGAACGACGAAACTGAACTATTCATAAAACTTATTCCTATATAAGAGATTTTTCTTACTTTTATTATATAAGATATTTTTTACTTAGAAAAGTGCGTTATACAAGCAGAAAAAAACTCTGAATGACAGGCACCTAACGTTAGAGGACAGTCACCGAACGTCCGGTGACTGTCCTCTAACGTTAGGTGCCTGTCATTCAATGTTACTTGACTGTCCTCACCTGTTATTTTTTTTCCACTTGACGATTCCCTAAGAATAAACTACGTTTAAATCCCTATGTTAGATTTGGAAACATTGAAGAAAGAACTTAATCCTCAACAATACCGCGCAGTTACCACTACCGAAGGGGCAATTTTAATTATTGCTGGGGCAGGCAGTGGAAAAACTCGTGTTATTACTTTCCGAATCGCCCATATGCTTGATAAGGGTATTCCTCAAAGTCAGATTCTTGCCCTTACCTTTACAAATAAAGCCGCTAAAGAAATGGAAGATCGTATTAAAGATCTTACCCAGCGTAAACTTCAGAATCTTACAGTTTCAACCTTCCATGCCTTTGGTGTACGTGTTCTTCGCCAGGATATAGACAAACTTGGTTACCGGGAAAACTTCTCCATTTATGACGAAACAGACCGTGTTGCCCTTATAAAAGAATGTGGCCGTGAATTAAACTTCAGCCCGGAAGCAATGGATATTTACATGATTGGAAACCTTATTTCCAACATCAAAACTGGCCGTAAAAACTGGGATACAGCAAATGATATGTACCGCCCCCTTTACGAAAGTTACCAGCAGGGCCTTAAGCTTTACAATGCAGTAGATTTTGACGATCTTATTGTCCTTCCAATTAAACTTTTTAAGGAACATCCGGAAGTTTTAGCCCGCTATCGTGAAAGATATAAATACATAATGGTAGATGAATTTCAGGATACCAGCCATCAACAATATGAATTTATGCATCTTATGGCAGATGAAAATGTTGCTGTTGTTGGTGATGATGACCAGTCTATTTACAGCTGGCGAGGTGCCGACTATCAGAATATTATTAATTTTGAGCATGATTTCAAAGTTACAGAAATCCGCCTTGAACAAAATTACCGTTCATCCGAAACAATTCTTGAAGCCGCAAATGGTGTTATTGCCCATAATACAAACCGCAAGGATAAAAAACTTTGGTCTGGTAATGGTGCTGGTAAACCTATAGAAATCTTTATGCCGGAAAATGAAACAGACGAGGCCGATTTTATTGCCGAAAGTATACTTGGCATCGCTGTTGAAGAAAAACGCAAGTATGATGATTTTGGTATTTTAATCCGCTCAAATACTCAGGGAAGATTTATAGAAGAAGCCTTTTTGCAAAATAATATTCCTTACACTATGAGTGGTGGAACATCCTTTTTTGAGCGTAAAGAAATTAAAGATGTGGTAAGTTACCTTCGTGTTATTGCTAACCATGATGATGATATAAACCTTATTCGAATTATAAACTGTCCTCGCCGTGGTATTGGCCGTGCTGCAATCCAGCTGTTAAATGATGAAGCCGAACTCCAGGGCTGTACAATGTGGAATGCCATTATCAGCCTTACCCAGCGCCAGGATTCCCCTGCAAGTGACATTTTAAAAGAAGATTTGCAAGGTTTCGTTGATATTATTGAAAACCATCGTCAAAAACTTTTAAGTGGCCGAGGTCTTGCAAATAAAGTTCGCCAGCTGATTGAGGATATAAATTACAAGGATTATCTTCTTACAGAATTTTCAAAAAGTGAAAAAGCTGTTCGTTTCAAAATGATGAACATTGAAAGTCTTTTAAACTCTATGGAAGTTTGGGAAAACGATCCTGACAATACAAATCCAAATCTTTTTAATTATTTAAACCGAATTACCCTTCTTAGCCGCGATAATGGAGATGATGAAAACGACAAAGGTAAAGTGAACCTCATGACAATTCATGCTTCAAAAGGTCTTGAATTTCCTGTAGTTTTTATTGCCGGTGCAGAGGAAGGCTTAATTCCACACGCCCGTTCTGTAGAAGAAAATGAAGGTAATGTTGAAGAAGAACGACGACTTTTCTATGTTGCTATTACTCGTGCCAGAGATAAACTTTTTATTTCTGCCTGTAGAAAACGACGACATATGCAGATGGTTACTGAATGCGAACCTAGCCGTTTCTTAGATGAAATTCCTGCAGGCCTTGTAGAATACCACGAGCCTAAACAAATTACAGAAGAGGAAACCGGCCAAATGTTCAGCGATTTCCTCTCCCAATTACAGGCAAGGTTATAAAAAATTAAACACGATATTTAATCTTTTTACCTGTACCTTCGTATAATTTTTTGCGCTGTTCTGTAACCATATCATCAGAAATATAATCATCAAATTCCATCATACGATCAATTACACCATTTGGAGTAATTTCTACAATACGGTTAGCAATAGACTGAATAAATTCGTGGTCGTGTGAACTGAACAAAAGTACTCCAGGGAAAGAAATTAAACCTTCGTTCAAAGACTGAATTGCTTCCAAATCAAGATGGTTTGTTGGATCATCCATAGTAATACAGTTAGCACCAGAAAGCATCATCTTAGAAAGCATACAGCGCACTTTTTCACCACCGGAAAGAACTTTTACTTTCTTCAAAGATTCATCACCACTGAACAACATACGTCCTAAGAATCCACGAACGTAAGCATCGTCCTGTTCTTTAGAATACTGTTTAAGCCATTCTGTAATATTGTAATCATTATTAAAGTTTTCAGCATTATCACGTGGCAAATATGTCTGACTTGTAGTCTGTCCCCAGAAGAATTCACCACTATCTGGCTTTTTAACACCATTAATAATATCAAACAAAGCTGTAACAGAATTATGTTCAATACCAACAAAAGCTACTTTTTCGTTTCTGTTGATTTTTAAGTTGAAATCTTTAAGTAAAACGTTTCCATCAGCATCTGTGTAGTTCAAATTTTTAATTTCTAGAACGTTGTTACCAATTTCACGGTCTGCCTTAAAGTTTACATAAGGGAATTTACGAGTTGAAACTGGAATGTCTTCAAGACTGTCTGCCAATTTATCGTAAATCTTTTTGCGCGAAGTAGCCTGTTTAGCTTTAGAAGCGTTAGAAGAGAATCGAAGAATAAACTCACGTAAATCTTTCATTTTTTCTTCAGTCTTCTTCTGCTGGTCGTGAGCCTGACGCTGCATTACCTGAGTCATCTGATACCAGAAGTCATAGTTACCGCTGAACTGTGTAATTTTTCCAAAGTCAATATCACAAATATATGTACAAACTGTATTCAAGAAGTGACGGTCATGGGAAACTACAATTACAGTATTTTCAAATTCCAAAAGGAAGTTTTCAAGCCAAGTGATAGATTCAATGTCCAAACCGTTTGTAGGTTCGTCGAGAATCAAGGCATCTGGATTACCATAGATAGCCTGTGCAAGCAAAACACGAACTTTCTGAGATTCATCAAGTTCACTCATCATTTTGTCATGGTGTTCTTCTTCCAAACCAAGACCAGAAAGCATCTGTTCAATCTGATTTTCAGCTTCGTATCCACCAAGTTCACCAAATTCCCCTTCCAATTCTGCAGAACGAATACCATCTTCTTCTGTAAAATCTTCCTTTGCATAAATTGCATCACGTTCTTTAGAAACTTCATACAATTTTGGGAATCCCATCATAACTGTATCTTTTACAGAATATTCATCAAAAGCAAAGTGATCCTGCTTTAATACAGCCATACGTTCACCGGGAGTCATAAAGATTTCACCAGAATCTTTTTCCAATTCTCCAGACAAAAGTTTTAAGAATGTAGATTTACCAGCACCATTAGCACCAGTAATTCCGTAACAGTTACCTTTATTGAATTTTAAATTTACATCTTTAAATAGTGGTTTTTCACTAAAAGAAACACTAACA
>JAZLKI010000051.1:0-8849 GCA_045597485.1 Treponema sp. | reverse complement strand
GTTCAGATTGGTGGTCCAACAGGTGCCTTTGCAGTAATTGTTTACGGAGTAGTTGCACAGTACGGACTTTCAGGACTTGCTACAGCTACAGTTATGGCCGGCGTTATTTTGATTTTGCTTGGCGTTTTCAAAATGGGTGGTCTTGTTAAGTTCATTCCTTACACAATCGTAACAGGATTCACAGCCGGTATTGCAGTTACTATTGCTTCTGGTCAGATTGGTGATTTCTTTGGTCTTCACCCAGACTTTTCTACTCCAATGGTAATTCTTGGCGAAGAATATTCTAAACTTCCAGGCGACTTCCTTCCAAAAATGATTGCTTTTGCTAAATCTGCAGCAAGCGTAAACTGGTATTCTTTTGCAATGGCTGCAATTTGTCTTGCATTTATTTTTATCTGGTCTAAGTTTATTAAAAAGATTCCAGGAAGTATTATTGTAATTATTGGAGCAACAGCAGCCTCTTTATTGCTTGCAAAATTCGCCGGCCTCAAATGCGACACAATTGGAACATTTGCAGACGGTTCTGCTCATTATGCAATTCCTTCTATAAAGGAGCTTCGTCCAACTCTTCCAGACTTTGGTTTAAAAACAATCACAAGCCTTTTCCCAACTGCAATTTCTATTGCCGTACTTGCTGCAATTGAATCTTTACTTTCAGCAGTAGTTGCAGATGGTATGATTGGTACAAAACACGATTCAAACATGGAACTGGTAGCTCAGGGTGTAGCAAACATTGCTTCTCCAATTTTTGGTGGTATTCCAGCTACTGGTGCTATTGCCCGTACAGCTACAAATATTAAAAACGGTGGACGTACTCCAGTTGCCGGAATCATCCATGCAGTTACATTGCTTTTAATTCTTCTTTTCTTTGGAAAGTATGCTGCTTATATTCCAATGCCAGCTCTTGCAGCAATTTTAATTAATGTTGCATGGAACATGGCAGGTTTCCCAGCTATTCGCGCACTTCTTAAAGGTCAGAAGTCAGATATTACAGTATTCCTTGTAACCTTCATTATTACAGTGTTTATTGACCTTACAGTTGCAATTGAAGTAGGGCTTGGCTTTGCTGCCTTCTTCTTTATTAAGAAAATGATTGATCTTTCAGAAGTTCAGGATGAACGCCACATTATGACAGGTGGTATTCACACAGATCAGCCTTCAGAAAATCTTGATATTCCACAGGGAGCATTTGTGTTCGAAATTGAAGGACCTTTGTTCTTTGGTACAGTACGTAAATTTGAACTTGCAACAGAACGTGCCCAGGCAGATTGTAAAGTTTTGGTTCTCCGCATGAGAAACACTCTTTACCTTGATGCTGGTGGAATTCGTGCTTTGGAACAGTGTAAAGCAGCCTGCGACCGTAAAGGAATTACAATTGTAATTTCAGGAATTCACACACAGCCTTATATGTTACTTGAAAAAACAGGTATGGCAGATTTGTTAGGCCGCGAAAATATCTTCGATAACATTAACGCAGCCTTAAAAAGAACTAGAGAATTAGTAAAGTAATTCTTCTTCTACATCATTAGAATACAAAGTTACCATTTCCGGTTTTAGTTGATTCAAAATATCAACTAAGGCCGGTTCAAAATGGGAACCTTTCGAATCGTTCATAATTTTAAATGCTTCGTCTATAGAATATGGATCTTTATACGAACGTTTAGAACATAAAGCATCAAATACATCGGCAACAGCCATAATTCTTGCGCAAACCGGAATATCATTTCCAGACAAACCTTTTGGATACCCGCTTCCGTCCCATTTTTCATGGTGACACAAAGCCATAGCACGGGCAATTCCTACATACAAAGGATCTTCTATGTTTGTCATTGTTTTATCAATAATCTTTGCACCTTCTGAAGAATGAGTTTTAATAATGTCAAATTCTTCTGGAGTAAGTTTTCCAGGTTTAGAAAGAATAGCATCTGGTACCTTCATTTTGCCAATATCATGTAAAGGTGCAGACATTACAATAAGTTCAAGTTCGCGATCAACAAACTCGTTATTATACAAATCAGGTTCTTCCTGAATCTTATCTGCAATTAAAGATACAATTCTACTTGTACGTTTTACGTGTTCCCCAGTTGTACCGTCACGGCTTTCAATCATATCTGCAAAACTGAATACAAGATTATTCTGTATAGATTCCAATTTTTCATTATTTTTACAGATAATGTTAAGCAATCCTCTAACAATCAAAGCTATTGTTACAAATATTGCAGAAGCCACTATCATTTCAAAAAAATGAGCACCACCAGTAGTAAGAACAAACATAAATGGTGAACAAGTATGGTAAAGTTCTGTAACAGTAACAGGTGCCTGAATAATAATTCCGGCAAACATTGAAATTATAGATAATATACAGGTAATTAATTCAAATTTCGGGTCAAAATACATTAGTGCAATAATTGGCCCCATCATGTACATAACAGTAATGTTCATATCCCAATCTGTTGAATACATAAGAATAATTATTTGTATTCCAAAACACAGTAGATATTTAAAGAAACCCGCATATACACTTTTTCTTGAAAGAATGGCAAAAACAATAGCAAGCAAAGTTGAAACTACAACGCCAATTATAGCCCATGTTAAAGAGAAATTAAAAAATCCGAGTAAAACCATTATGAGAATAAGATATGGAAGTATACATACACACGCATAATATTTTGAACATAACTTGTTCAATTTGCGCTCATTCTCTTTTAAATACTCTTCTCGGCTCCAACTCATAAAAAAAGATTATATCACGGGATTACTAATTAAACAAATTTCTGTTACACTAACTCTATGAACTTTGACGACAAAACAGTATACATACTCGATAGCTATGGCCTCATATTCCGATGCTACTTTGCTTTTATTTCGCGCCCATTAACAAACTCTAAAGGCGAAAACATTAGTGCTCTTTTTGGATTTTTCCGTAACCTTCACTGGATTTTAGAGCATTATAAACCAGGCTATCTTATTGCCGCTATGGATTCAAAAACAAAAACATTCCGTCACGAAATGTACCCAGAATACAAGGCAACACGCAATAAAACTCCAGAAGATCTGCATGCCCAGATTCCATGGATTTGCGATATTTTAAAAGCCCTTGGAGTTCCTGTTCTCCAGTGCGACGGTTATGAAGCAGACGATATTATTGCTACTGTTGCAAAAAAATGCGAAGAACAAGGCCGTACATGCCGCATTCTTTCAGGTGATAAAGACTTAATGCAGCTTGTTACAGAAAGTACCCAAATCTTAAAACCAGAAAGTGGTGCCAGCACATGGAAAGTTACAGGCCCACAGGGAGTTGAAGCAGAATGGGGAGTTCCTCCAGAAAAGCTTCTTGATCTTCTTTCCCTTTATGGCGATACAGCAGATAACGTTCCTGGAGTACACGGGGTTGGTGTAAAAACTGCAGCAAAACTTCTTGGCGATTATGGCGATTTGGAAGGAATTTATGCACATATAGACGAAGTTAAAGGTGCTATGCAGAAAAAACTTATCGATGGAAAGGAAAGTGCCTTCTTCAGCCAGAAGCTTATTCGTCTTTGTGATACAGTTCCTTGTTCAGATATTGATGATGCAATTAATTCAAAGAAATACACATTCCACTATGAAGATGCAGCAAAACTTCTGGATAATTACGAGGCAAAAGCTGTAGCTAAAAGTTATGAACAGCTGGAACTTACCCTTAATGCTCAGTTAACAGCAAAAGCTCACGTTCGGGCAAATAATCTTTACAACGAAAAAGAAGGTGAAAAATCTGAATCTGAAACAAACGAATCTTCAAGTTCTCCAGAAATAACACTTTCTATCAAGCAGAACGACACAAGCGGTTACCGCCCAATTACAAAACGTGAAGATTTAGCTTTATATATAGAAGATTATCTAAAAGTTTCTAAAACAACACCAATTGCCTACGACAGTGAAACAGACAGTTTAAATACTTTCACATGTAATATGATTGGCTTTAGTCTTTGTTACCAGCAAGGCAAGGCTGTTTATGTTCCAATTCAGCAAGGTAGCGACGACCTGTTTGCTCAAACCGATTATATCAATATAAAAGATGCCCTTTCTCTGCTAATGCAGCTTTTCCAGAATCCTGAAGTAAAAGTCATTATGCATAATGCAAAATTCGACTTAAAAGTTCTTGCCAGTCAGATTAAAAAAGAACGCTTTAAAATGGAAAAACCATTCTCGTTTAATATTGCAGACACAATGATTTTAGCCTGGCTCCAGAACCCAGAACGTACCGGCAAAAACGGATATTCTCTGGAACAGTTAAGTGAAACACAACTTGGCCTTGCCGGCATAGAATTCGACGACATTGTAAAGAAAGGTCAAACTTTCCTTGATGTTCCTCTGGAAACTGCATACAAATATGCTGCCGAAGATGCCGACTTTACATTCCAGTTATACAACAAACTCATTTCTTCAAAGAATCAGAACACCGATCTTTTTAATCTTGAAATGAAAGTTCTTCCTATTCTTACACAAATGGAAATTAATGGTATCCATCTTGAGACTGCAACACTCCACGCATACAACAAGGAGCTTACAGCAGGAATAGCCGCAGCCGAACAGGAGATTTATAAAGAAGTAGGACATGAATTTAATATTGCTTCTCCAAAACAGTTGCAGACAGTTCTCTTTGAAGAACGCCACCTTAAACCTGGTAAAAAAACAAAAACCGGTTATTCAACCGATACAGGAGTTCTCGAAGAATTAGCCGCCTTTGATCCTGTTCCTAAAATGATTCTTGAATACAGAGAGATGGCAAAACTTCAATCTACTTATGTAGAAACCCTTCCAACTATGGTAGATGATCAGGGACGTATTCATACAGACTTTGTACAAACAGGAACTGCTACAGGTCGTTTAAGTTGCCGCGAACCAAACCTTCAGAACATTCCTGTACGCAACGAAGCCGGCCGCAGAATTCGTTCTGCATTTACAGCTCCAGAAGGCAAAGTTTTAATTTCTGCCGATTACGCTCAAATTGAACTGGTAGTTCTTGCACATCTTAGTGGCGATAAAAACATGTGTAAGGCCTTTACAGAAGGAACCGATGTTCACCGCGCTACAGCAGCTCTTATTTATTCTGTAGAACCAGAAGCCGTTACTCCAGAAATGCGACGAATTGCAAAGACTATAAACTTTGGCGTTATTTACGGAATGTCTGCCTTTAGTCTTGCAAAAGATCTTGGAATCAGCAGAACCCAAGCTCAGAATTTTATTGAAATGTATTTCCACACATACAATTCAGTTGCAAGCTTTATGAACAATGTTATTTCAAAAGCAGAAGAAACCGGCTCAGTAGAAACACTTTTAGGAAGAAAACGACCTATTATTGCCATCAACAGTCAGAATAAAGTAGAAAAGGCAGCTGCAGAACGTATTGCAAAAAATACACCAATTCAAGGTTCCGCAGCAGACATTGTAAAAACAGCAATGCTAAATGTTTCTGAAGCATTAAAAGAAACTAAAAGCCCTGCCCGCTTGTTGCTTCAGGTACACGATGAACTTATTTTTGAATGTCCAGACGACCAGGCAACAATTGATGCAACAATTGCATTAATAAAAGATAAAATGGAAAATGCGGTAAAGCTTAATGTTCCACTTAGAGTAAGCATAGAATATGGTAAAAACTGGGGAGAATTCCACTAGATGAATCTCGAAGAGTTAAGCGGCAAGTTATCTGATTATTCTATTATTTGTGTAACAGGACAAATGGCTGCTGGTAAAAATTTTATTTGCTCTCAATTAGAAAAACAAGGCTGGTCTTCAATCGATGCAGATATTCTTGTTCACCATGCCATAGATATTGCCCGCGATAGAATTATTACAAAATTTGAACCATATGCAAAAGAAAAGAAAATTAAAATAGCTAAGGAAGATGGTTCTGTAGACCGTCGTGCATTAGGTGAACTTTTGTTTTCTATGCCAAGTCTTCTTAAAGTTCAGGAATCAATAGTTTATCCAATCATAACAAAAGAAATAGAAGATTTTATTGCAGAACATCAAAAAACAATTATTAATGCTACAGTTTTATATAAAACTCCAGAATTATTAAGTCGCTGCCAGGCCCTTGTTTATGTACGGGCTCCATTATTTACCCGCATTACAAGAGCCAGAAAACGAGATAATCTTCCCTATAAACAGATTTTCAAACGATTCATTAGTCAAAAAAATCTCCTTTGGAATTATACAAAAGCAGATATACCTATGCCTGTTTTTGAAATCAACAATAAGTAATTTTATAAAAAAATTGCTAAACCTTTTTTTCCAGTTTCCGATATTTTGAGTAAGGTGGCCGGTAGATTGTTTACAAACCGGTGCAAAGAGGAAATTTTATGGAACAGAAAAAAACTTTATGGATTATCGCCGCAGTTGGCGCATTCTTATTAGTGGTTTTAGGTATTGCAGGACTTTATTATTACTCACCTGCTAAACACACAGTTCCCACTATTGCAAGCGTTTCTCCTGTAGAAAAAAGAACAACAAATACAGGCTGGACAACTCCTTCTATTGAACCAAAATCTTCAGATTCAACACAGCTTATTGAACTTCCACCTGAAGTTGCAGTAAAAACTGGAGATGTAGTAGTTCTTGCAGATAACGCTACAACAATTGATTTGAATTCTTTGAAGCAGGAAATAGCAGCAGATACAACTACTGCACAGACTCAGCCTCAGAATATAAACATTACAGTTAATATTCCAGAAACAAAAGAAACAAACTATATTTCAGCTCCAATTCTTGAAGAAAAAACTGAAACTCCAAAAACAGTTCCAACTTCTGTAGAAGTAAAGAAAGCTGATACTACAAAAAATAATACAGTAACATCTGTAACAACAAAATCTGTAGTAAAACCTGCAGAAAATACAACTGTAACTACAACAGTAACAAAAACTGAAGTTCGTAAAACACAGTTCTGGGTACAGGTTGCAGCTTACAGCAATAAAAAAGGTGCTGAAGGTGCCCGCTCAGTTCTTGATGCAAACAAGATTCCAGCAGACATTTTTACATATAAAGATAATAAGGATAACCTCTTTTATCGTGTAAGAGTTGGTCCTTATACAACAAAAAGCGAAGCTGAATACTGGCGCTCAAGAATCATTAAGATTGATGAATTTGCAAAAGCAGAAAGTTTCGTAACAAGCACAACAAATTAATAAATATTTTCATAAAATTACTCCTTATAAAGGTTGCATCAGTTGGTGCAACCTTTTTTTTTATTTTAATTTCCTTTTTTTGCATGGTTTCGCATAAATATATTATGTGAAATTAAAATTAATAAAAATAAGCATCATTACATTTATTGCAGGCATTTATATACCGGGTCAGGTGCAGGCCCAAGCCCAGTCTCCAATGCAGGCAGATTTTACCGGAGGCGTAAAACTCAAACTTCCAGTAATGGAATTAAAAGTTGCCGCATCTGAAGAAGATTATAATTTCGGGTTTTCATTTAATTCCGACAAGCTTTACTCAAAAATTCCTGTAACCTATAAAATAGGAAATTTAAGTAGTGGTGGAATTATTTCCAAAATGAAGCATCCAATGCTTTCGGGGGTAGGCTCCCCTTTTTCCGCCGGAACAAGTTCCATTACAGGAATAACCGCAGAACTCCCCGGTCTTTCCAGCTTTGCAAACCCAGTCAGCATTTTTTTGCAACTAAGTTACAATAATAAAAAAAATCCTTTTTCAAATGCCACTCTGAATCTTCTATATACTCCAGAAACAGAACAAACTATTTTTTCAGCCAGCACTATGGCAAATCTGTTCAATAAAAATCTAAAATTAAAAAATGCATTTGCCTTTGGAATTTTCGATTACGACGAGAATAAAATTTCCACATGGATTTGTACCGACCCCTACTATCCTGCAGGACGACATTTTGTATCACAATTTGCCACTTCTCTGGAATTTAAAAATCTATACCTGGGCAGTTCAGTTTTTACTTCAGAAACACCGTTTGGTAAGCTTTGCCAAATATATAAAACAGAACTTAAATATTCTGGTACGCATTTTATTATGTCTTTAAGTGGTGCCTATAATCCTACTCCTCATCTTTTATCCAGCTCCAGTCAAAAAATTCCAGAACAATTCCAGTTGCGTACAAATCTTCAGTACAAAGAAACAATAAAACTAAAGCATCTTCTTTTTTATAAAATTGGTTTAAGCAGTTACCTCACTGTTAATCCCGAAGATGAAGAACATCCTCTAAAAATTGCCACAGGCTTTCAGATAAACTATGGAATAACTTCTTTTTCGATAACTTCTAACATAAACACAGTAATAGATACCAGTTTTGCAGATTCTCTGAATTTATTTTTCGAAAATTGCAGCTTTAATCTTTCTAACTCATGGAAATTTTCCCCAGTAGCAGTAAATCTTTCTTTAAACACAACCATTAACCCTGCAAAAAACTACGAATATATTACATACAAATACTCTCCAAAAATCTCAGTTTCTTATTCCGGTAACCCCTATATAAAATCTTCTGCCAGTTATTCTATCTCGCTAAAAGATGATGAAATTACATCTCGAAAGCTGGTTATTGGTACAGAAATAGATTTTAAGATTTCTTGTTTTACAACAATTCTAAGGCTGAACATGGAAGTAAATAATTAGTTATTTTGAAGGTGGGATAGTTGAAACGAAAGTTTATTTTCATTAAAATAAACTGAATATTATAATTTTATAATTTAGCGAATATTTTATTTAAAAGAGGTATTAATATGGCTTGGGATATTTCAAAAGTAAGAAATATCGGTATCAGTGCCCACATTGACTCAGGTAAAACTACAACTTCTGAACGTATCTTGTTCTACTGTAACAAGATTCATGCAATCCAT
>JAZLKI010000050.1:0-27204 GCA_045597485.1 Treponema sp. | reverse complement strand
TGAACAAGGTTTGGTTTAATAACATCTTTCAAGAGGGCAGCAACAGCACCTGTACATTTTAATGCACCAAATTTAACTGTTTCTTTAAAATCATTCTGTCCAATTACAATGTTATCGATTCTATGTTTAAGTTCTGTGATTGTTTTAGAAAGACATACAATTGCCATAATTTCTGAAGCAACGGCAATAGTAAAATGATCTTCACGAGGAACTCCCTGAATTCTTCCTCCAAGACCAATAATAATGTTTCTTAATGCACGGTCATTTAAGTCTACACAACGTTTCCATGTAATTGTACGTGGATCGATGTGGAGTGTGTTCCCCTGCTGTAAGTGATTATCGATTAAGGCTGCAATAAGGTTATTTGCAATACTGATTGCGTGGAGGTCCCCTGTAAAGTGAAGGTTAATATCTTCCATAGGAACAATCTGTGCATATCCACCACCGCAAGCTCCACCTTTTACGCCAAAACAAGGTCCAAGGCTTGGCTCACGGAGAGCAACTACAGTTTTTTTACCAATTTTATTAAGTCCGTCGGCAAGCCCAATAGAAACAGTAGATTTTCCTTCTCCTGCTGGAGTTGGTGTTACAGCTGTTACTAAAATGAGTTTACCAGGCTTTTTCGAAGCTTTTTCTTGCAAAGTTTTAAGTTCTTCAAATGTAATCTTAGCTTTATAAGGACCATAAAGTTCAAGATCCTTTTCTGTAAGATTAATTTTTGAGGCAACCTTTGTAATAGGTTCCATAACATTCTGCTGTGCAATTTCGATATCTGTCATATATATCCTCATAAAATATGGTAAAGACCATTTTAACTTATAAAAGAGTAGTATTCAAGGGAGATAATTATTTATACAAGTTTAGCTAAATCTTCAGGTTCAAGGAATTTATATTCTCCTGGTTCTAAAGATTCATCAAGTTTTAGCTGCCCCATAGAAAGTCGTTTTAAATAAACAATTTTGTTTCCTACAGCTACAAACATTCTTTTTACCTGATGGTATTTGCCTTCATAAATTGTAAGATGTGCTGTAGAATCATCTATCCATCTTATTTCGGCTGGTTCACAAGTAAAACCTGCTTCATTATCTTCTGGGCCAACTTCTATGCCGGCTTTAAATTGTTCTGTTATTTCTGCTTTGTGAGCATCTGTTTCCGGGTGCTGGAGGCAGCAAAGGTAAGTTTTACTTATATGAGATTTTGGAGAAATAAGTCGGTGGGTAAGTTCTCCATCGGTTGTAAAAAGGAGCATACCTTCGGTGTCCATATCAAGGCGGCCAACTAAGTGGAGTTTTTCCTGCAAATATGGAGTTCTAAGGCTGTCTTCCAGAAGTTCAAAAACAGTAGTATGTTCACCGTCTTTATTAGAGGAAATTGTATGCTGGGGTTTGTTCATCATTAAATAGATATGTGTATGGAGATTTACTTCTTCGCCATCTACAGTTATTAAATCTTTTTCTGTGTCTATTTGAGTACCAGGGTCGTAAATCTGCTTTCCGTTTACAAGTACTTCGCAGGTTCTAAGCAACTTTCTTATATCTTTACGAGATCCAAAACCTTCGTGAGCCAAAATTTTGTCTATTCTGTCCAATATAATTTCCTTTGGTAAAAGAAAAACGGTGGCTGCAATTAATGTAACCACCGTTTATTTAATTCAATTTAGAATAAATTATCAGAAAGATTATTTCTGCCATTTAATTGAAACATTGTATGCTTCGTCTGTCCAGTCGCGGTCAATGTCCATTGTAAGGTCTGTGTTCAATGTAATTGGTTTCAAGAATTTGTATTTGCGACCTGTTTCTTTACAGTAGAAAGAGAATCCAACACCATCACTTGAAGCTTCTGGTCTGAATTTACTTGTATTTGCATCTGTAAATTTGAATACTGTTTCACCAGCAGCATCTTTTAATTCGATTGTACCATCTGCAGCAAATGTCCAGTTTGCATCGTAGTTTGTGTCTTTCCATGTACCTTTGATGTCTCCAAGGTCCATAGCGAATGCACTTGAAAGAGCAACGGCTGCAACAGCAACTAAAGTTAAAAGTTTCTTCATTTTGTCCTCCTGATTCCCGAATTATTTCGAGATAGACATATAGTATTATTTACGTTCCGACATAGGAACATATTCCCTTTCTTTCGAAACATTTTTATATGCTGGACGGTAAATTCTGCCGCCACTTACTATTTCCTCAATACGGTGTGCTGACCAACCTGCGATACGTGAAATTGCGAAGATTGGAGTAAACAATTCACGAGGAATATTTAACATAGAATACACGAAACCTGAATAGAAGTCTACATTTGCGCAAACTCTTTCTGCAGAAGGGTGCTTTTCCTGAATAATTGCAGGAGCAAGGCGCTGAATCATATTGTAAAGTTCAAATTCTTCAAGACAACCTTTTTCTTTTGCAAGTTCCTTTGCTTTTGTTTTAAGAAGAGCTTCACGAGGATCGCTGATTGTATAAACTGCGTGTCCAATGCCGTAAACCTTACCAGTTCTATCGAACGCATCTTTGTTAACAATCTTCTTAAGATAGTTAGATACTTCTTTTTCGTTAGACCAGTCTTTTACGTTCTGCTTAATTTCATCCATCATTTCTACTACGCGAATGTTTGCACCACCATGGCGGCGACCTTTTAAAGAACCTACTGCGGCAGCCATTGCAGAGTAAGTATCTGTATCTGCTGAAGAAACAACGTGAACTGTAAGAGAAGAGTTGTTACCTCCACCATGTTCAGCATGTAAAATCAATGCAAGATCGAGAATTTCTGCTTCAAGACGTGTGTACTGTTTGTCTGAACGAATTAAGCGGAGGAAGTTTTCTGCAGTAGAAAGTTCTGGCTTAGGGTTGTGAATAAACATACTTTTATTGTCGAAGTAGCGGCGTTTTGCCTGGTAACCATAAGCTGCCAATGTAGAAAAGCGGGCAATAAGCTGTACACACTGGCGAATAATATTTCCAACTTCACGGTTTTCTGCAGCATCATCATATGAATAGCTGGCTAAAACACCACGAGCAATTTTATTCATAATATCGTTTGAAGGAGCCTTCATAATCATGTCTTCCGTAAATGAAGGAGGAAGAACACGACTTTCGCCTAAATAGTTTGTAAAACGGTTAAGCTGAGTTTCTGTAGGTAGTTCTCCAAAAAGAAGAAGATATGCACACTGCTCAAAGCCAAACTGCTTATTTTTTTCGGCATCTTTAATTAAATCTTCTACGTTATAACCACGGTAAATAAGACGGCCTGGTACTGCAATTTTCTGTCCATCTTTAATTTCGTAACCTACTACATCACCAATACGAGTAAGTCCTACAAGAACACCAGTACCATTTGCATTACGGAGACCACGTTTTACATCATATTTTGTGTAAAGTTCTGTTTTAATAGGGTCGTTGTGAACAGCCAGTTTTTCTAATCTTTTAATAAGGGCCTGTTCTTCTTTAGTCATTTCCATGGCAGCCTCCGCATCGTTGCGATTTTTTTTAATGCATATTATTTGTATATTTATGCATAAATATACAAATAAAATTACATAATTATACAAATCTGTGTATTATTATGCAAGATATAAAGTATTATTTTATGATTATAATGGCTGGAACTTTACGTTGCAATAAGGGTTTTTCCAGTTCTATACCGTTGTAATAAAGTCCTGTGGAGCGACCACCGTCGAATTGCATAGCATCGGTACAGCCTAATTCTAAAAGGATAGCTGCACATTCTTCGTAGGTCATGCCGTCTTTGTCGGTAATGTTGAATTTTGGCGTCGTTGCAAAAAGATAAAGGTAGCGCCCGTTGTGAGAAATGCCGGCGGCGGAACGGGAACGCTTAATTTTTTCAAAGGTGTGTATCTGGCGGTTTTCAAGGATTGTGAAAAAGCCGCCGGTGGCGTAAGGGTATTGTTCCAAATCTTTTAAAGTTTGATTTTTTATTATGTGCGCTGTAAGTGGCTGGGTTGTAAAACAAAGTGCAGAGTATTTTTCTACGGCAGGGGAAATAATTTTGCCATTTACTTTAGTAATTCCAACAAGTGGATTTTCCGTATTGAAAGTAAAGGGTGTTGTGTTTATGGCAACTTTTGCATTATTTTTGTGGGCCATTTTTTTTAGAAAAGAACTTTTGTACTGTTGTGTTTCTGGAATAATTTGAAGTTGAAGCTGTGAATCTGCCAGGTCTATTTTTATACAATGCCAGGTTGATTTTTTATTGGCAGTTTTCCCCTGGAACACTTCAAAGGTGGTAGAAGTACCATTTAGTCCAGATGTAGTTTTACAGCCAGAAAGTGTAAATACAGCAATCAGCAATAAAAGAGGAATAAATTTTATAGTTTTAATCTTCATTATTTTGAATCTTATTTTAAGAAGCGCTGTGCAGGTGTAACTGTCCATACAGCAATCATTTCTGTTTCGCCTGCGTTTTCTAGAATGTGAGAAACTCCTGCAGAGAAGGAAACGCTGTCGCCTTCTTCCAGAAAGTATTCTTTTCCTTCGTAGGTAAGTTTTCCTCGTCCCTGAACAATAAGGCCAATTTCTCTACCAATGTGGCCATAGGAACCTCGCTGTGTATGCGAATGTGCTGGAATTTTTACAACGTAAGATTCAATTGTTGTATCAGAACCTGAAGCTGGAGGATGAGCTAATTCTTCATAAACAACTTCATCTTCCATAACTGTAGGACGTTCATCTTTTCTTACAATTGTTACTGGACGAACTTTTCTATATTCTTCAAAAAGATATTCAAGATTTATGTCTAATACGTCTGCAAGGGCCAGTAAAGTATCAATTGCAGGGGAAACGTGGTTTCTTTCAATCTGAGATACAAGACTTTCACTAACGCCGGCACGCTGAGCAACAACTTTAAGTGTATAACCTTTGTGTTCTCTGACCTGACGTAATTTTTCGCCAAAATGATATGGAACTTTTTTGGCTTTTGTTTCTTCATCAGAGTTTTGCAAAGGTGTCATTATTTTGTTTCTCCTTATTTTCGGCTGTTACAAACTGGATAAAGTAGTCTTCCAGTGTTTTGTGTGGACCTTCCAGCTTCATTCTTGCTCTGGCACGGGCATTATCGCGGCGGACTGTATACATTGAATAGAAGTCGCGGTAATCGAGTCCGGCATCGGCTTTTACGTGTTCGCCTAAAAATTTAGAAACTTCATCACGTCCAATAGCTGGAATACCTTTTGTTTTTAAGATGTTTCGGAGTGTTTGAATCTGCTCGGTAGAAATACCAAAAAGGAACTCTTCCATAGCCTGAGAAACTCCGTCTTCACCCATTTTATGTTTAATAAAATTAATCCATTCATCATTCATCTGCATTGAAATAAGCAGAAGTTCACTTGTACCCATCATTGTACCAAAAGCAGGAGCAAGTTTACGTCTTGCAGTCCAAACCGACTGAAGAACTGGTGCTACAGTTTCGCTGTTCTGGTCATTCCAATGTTCCCACAAAAGCAAAAGGGAAAGTGCCCATTCACTGCGGAATTCCATTGGCTGGGTTGTATCTGAAATTAAGTTCAAATATACATCTTCTACCAGCAAAGAGAACATTGCCTGGTTAGTTTCTGTATCAAGGGCTTTTGAAAGTTTTGAGAATTCTTCGCCCATATGTTTTGTACAAGTTGCAAAGTTTGAAAGGGTATGTGTTTTTGCTACAAGCAAACTTTTTCCAAGAACGGCTTTTGAAGGGAGGCGCAAAGTTCTATCCCCATCGTCCAAGTGTTTCAAAAGAGAATTAATTAATGTTGTACGAGTACGAGTTCCTCCAGCAAGTTCGTGATGTTCAAGAAGGGAAGGGAATTTTGCAATTGATGTTGCAAGATCCTGCAAGTCGGTAATTCTGTTTACAAAGAATTCGTAACGTTCCCTGTCTGTTTCCATAAGAACTGGCAAAACCTGATTAATAAGATCACGCTGCTTTTGAGTAAATACTTCGGTACGTTCTATTTCTGCTTTTTGATTTATTTCTGCAGGTTCGAAAAAGGAATTAATGTCTACTTGTTCAAAGTTGTCTGTAGTTTCCATAGTTTTAGCAATAACAATTTTTTAATGATTCTTCTATTATAAATCAAATTTTCTATTTGTCTAGCCGATAATGACTATAGGAGTTTAATGTAATTGAAAAAATTAATTATTTTTGTATTTTTAGTAAGTTCAATTTTTGCTTTTTTTTATGCCCAGGAACAAAATGAAAGTTCGGGCTCTCAAAAAATTTTGTATACGGCAAAACAGCAGCAGCTTAGAGTTACTGCAAAAGATGTAAAACTGCTTGCCGATAAAAATGGTGGCTTTCATCTTTATGTAAAAAAATTGCCAAACATTAACTCAATTCTTCTTACAGAAACTACAAAGGATCCTGCCGGCAAACAAGACAGTTATGCTTACCGTGCTACAGCTTACAATAAAATTAATGGCGATGAAATTCGTTATCTTGATGGCAAAAAACTGGATTCTAATTTTTCAAGATACAGTCTTGTTGATTCTACCGTAGAAAACACTTCTTTTTTTGGAGAGGCATTCCATATCTACATTCCTGAAACTATTGTATACGGTTATGAATGGTCTCGCAGGGGCGAAGTGAAGATTGGTAAAGGTACTTTTATAAATATTAGAACTTTTGAAAAACCTTATGCCGATTATTCTGGTGATTATATGGACAGCCCTTTTATGTTCGACCTTGTTCTTAAGAAAAAAGAAGCCGAAACTGTTCTGACAGATGATTATAATCCTCTTGCCAGCGAAAAATTCCAGGAAATTTCTGAAGATTTTATTTACTCTAAAGGGCCTGAAACAATCATTCAGGATATAAAAAAATTACTTGAAGATGCTGAAAAAGATTTGGACCTTGTTTTTGCCATTGATGCAACAGGCAGCATGAAAAATGATATCGACAAGTTAAAAACAGATTTGCAGCCAGCCCTTGAAGAAATATTTGGTTCTGAACCAAATGCAAGGATAGGTCTACTTTTCTATCGAGATTACGGCGACACTTTTAAGTATATGGACCTTCCTGTAAAATGTTTCCCATTTACAAGTAACTATAATTATTTTAATAAAAATCTTAATTCTATAAAAATTCTTGGAAAAGAAGGTGGCGATATTCCTGAAGCGGTTTATGAAGCTATGTATGCTGCCTGTGAATTCTATACCTGGCGGGTTGGTACTCAAAAGAAAATTATTTTGATTGGAGATGCAGAACCTCATCCAACACCACGAGGTACAAAAAAATATTCAAAAGATTATGTAATGGAACTGGCAGAAAGTCGGGGAATTACAATTCACTCAATCCTTCTGCCAAGAGACTAGTTTTTAGTTCCCCTGAAGTTCTTTTAATTTTTTCTCTGGGATATTCTGAATTCCTATCTGGCATAATTTATTGTATGCAGCTGGAAACGAACCCATATTGTATGAATACAAATCAATTAATTCTGTGTAAATAGCATATGCTTTATCATATTTTTTTTGTTTGCTGTATGCATGGGCAAGTTCGTATTTTGCTTCTGCATAAACAGCTAAATTTGTGCCGTATCGGTCAACAATAGTGTTGTAGCAGAATTCTGCATCTTTATATCTTCCTGTTGCAACGGCATTCTGGCCCATCTGGAGAATCTGCGCAGAAGTTTTGTCTTCTGGAATCTCGGTGAGAGTTGCACAGGAAATAATTACTGTAGAGATTAAGAAAATTGATAAAATTAATAATGCTTTTTTCATAATTATAAAGTTTACCTTAAAATTGGATTCTGATTCAATACCATTAACATTAGAGTTTTTATTTGGTAAAATATACTAAATGAAAAAGATATTCCGAATCCTTTGTTTAATTGCGATTTTCATGTCCTTCTTTGGTTGCGCTACTACTAGTGAAAATATACAACCAGAGGAAAAGTTACGTTTTGATGACTGGAAATATATGGGGTTTGGTCAGGATATTCCATATTGGATTGAAGATGCTATAAAAGGCGATTCCGAAAAGCTTAAAAACAGCGTACCAGAACTTTCTGATGTAACTGCTGTTGAAATTGTTTGCTGTTATGGAAGTTCCTTAGATTTGGCAGAACAAGGTGCCAAAGATTTTGTAAACGAAATGATTGCTCAAAAAGAAGAATTAATTTTATTCGATAACTTTTGGGTAAGAGAATACATCGAAGAAAATACAGATACGCCATATATTTCGGTGTATGTTTATTTTAAGGAGTAGATATGAAAGTTTTAGTTATTGGTGGTGCAGGATATATTGGTAGTCATGTTGTAAAAGAAATGATGAAGGCTGGCCATGAAGTTACAGTTTTTGACAACCTTTCAAGCGGTTTACGTTGTAATCTTTTCCCAGAAAATGGATTTATTTATGGTAATATTTTAATTCAGTCTGATATTGAAGCCGCTTTTGCTCAGGGCTTTGATGCTTTTGTTCACCTTGCTGCATTTAAGGCTGCCGGTGAATCTATGGAAAAACCAGAAAAATATTCGGTAAACAATATTACTGGAACTTTGAATATTATGAATGCGGCTGTTAAATTTGGCTGCAAAAAAATGATTTTCAGTTCTTCTGCTGCTGTTTTTGGTGCTCCTGAATATCTTCCAATGGATGAAGATCATCCTAAAAATCCTGAAAATTACTACGGATTTACTAAGTTAGAAATTGAACGTTTTATGGCCTGGTATGACCAGCTTAAAGGTATGCGTTTTGCTGCATTACGTTATTTTAATGCTGCTGGCTACGATCCTGAAGGTGTAATTCGCGGGTTGGAACAGAATCCTGCAAATCTTTTGCCACGTGTAATGGAAGTTGCTGCTGGTATGAAAGCTGGAATGAAAGTATTCGGTACAGATTATGATACTCGTGATGGTACTTGTATCCGCGATTATGTTCATGTAACAGATTTGGCTCGCGCTCACGTTATGGCTTTGGATTATATTACTAAAAATGACAAGAGCCTTACTGTAAACCTTGGTACAGAAAAAGGTACAACTGTAAAAGAAATTATTGATGCTGCCCGCAGAATTACAGGTAAAGAAATTCCTGCAGAAGATGTAGAACGCCGCCCAGGTGACCCTGCATGTTTGTATGCAACATCAAAAAGAGCAAAAGAATTACTTGGCTGGGAACCTAAATATTCTGACGTAGATACATTGGTTAGAACTACTTGGGAAGTGTATAAATAATAATTTTTCCCAAAATTGTTAAAGATAGAAAAGTCCTATTTTGGAGTAAAGTGCACTTCAAAGTAGGACTTTTTTTTACCCTTTTTATTGTTGGTCAAGCTGACTAAGTTTATTGACAGATTATGTTTTGCAGATTATATTAAACTTGGTCAATATGACTAACTTTTAATGTAGAGAGGTAAACTATGTGTCAAATGAATGTGCTGGAAGCAAAGACTAATTTTTCAAAACTTTTACTGCTTCTGGAAAATAAAGAAGAAGATGAAATTATAATTTGTAAGAACAATAAACCTGTGGCTAGAATATCTTTGATTCCTCAGGTAGATCGTAAAAAGGCTTTTGGTATTGCGGCGGGGAAATTTGTTATTCCAGATGACTTTGATGATGAAGACCCTGTAATTAATGCTATGTTTTATGGTGGGGAGGATTTTTAGTATGAATCTGTTAGTTGATACTCATATTATTCTTTGGTATTTATTTGAACCTGAAAAAATATCGCAAAAATTAAGAAATATCCTTGTTGATGATAATAACACTTTATATTATAGCGTAATCTCGATGTGGGAAGTTGCCATAAAACATAAAACCGGTAAATTGGGACCTTCCGGTACCGAATTCATGCACTATTGTGAACAGGCTGGATTCAAGAAACTTCATTTTGATGAACGACATGTTGTGGCATTGGAAACTCTTGAGAAAAAGCCTGAAACTCCACCCCATAATGATCCTTTTGACCACGGACTTTTGGCTCAGGCTAAATCTGAATGCATGATGCTTTTAAGTCATGATCAAAAGTTTTCTTATTATGACGAACCTTACATAACTATTGTATAAGGAAAACTTATTTAAACAGCTCTACCAATGTTTCAGCGTCTTTTATAAGGTTGTCGATAACACAATATTCATTTGGCTGGTGGGCCTGGTCGTCTAGGGTGCTCCAAACAACTGCATCAATTCCTTCGCGGCGCAATTCTGCACCTACAGTTCCGCCACCAATTCCAATGAATTTTGCATCAATGTTATGAACAGTTTTTAAGGCTGCGGCAAGTTTTTGTGCTACAGGGGCTGTTACAGGTGTTGCAGGGCTTTCTGCGCACTGTGGAGTTGTATATTCAACTTTTACCCCATATTCTGCTTCAACTTCACGGCAGCAACGGTCTATTTCTTTTTTTACATCTGCTAATTTGTAGCAAGGCAAAATGCGGCAGTCAAAACAGAACGTATCTTCACCAGGAATAATATTTATGCTGTCTACATTGCTAAGGCGTTTTGTAGGCTGCATTGTTGAGTAGTTAGGTTCAAACAAGTCATCTGTTTTATTAAAAAGCTTTTCCAATTTGTGAACTCTAACTGCCAAATCATCTGCTGCAAGACATGCATTTGCACCGCTGTCTGGGCGGGAACCGTGTGTCTGCTTGCCTTGTACGTGGAATTCAATCCACATAATATTTTTTTCGGCAATTTCAATAGTTTCGCCCTTTGAGTCTCCGCCATCAGGAATGAGTATTAAATCTTCTTTTTTAAAAAGTTTGTGTTCATGTAAAAGGTAATTACAGCCATAAGCACTGCCGTTTTCTTCATCTGCAACAAAAAGAAGTTTTACTGTGTGGCTTGGAGTAATTCCATTTTTAATATAATAAAGGCCTGCAAAAGCTGCAGAACAAAGTCCCTGCTGATTATCTTCTACGCCACGGCCATAAATCTTTCCATCTTTTTCTACAACTTTCCAAGGGTCTGTGTTCCAGAGTTTAAGGTCGCCAGTTGGAACTACGTCAATGTGAGCCATAACCCAAATGCGGCTTGAATCATCTGTACCAGGAATTGTAACTACCAATGAAGGGCGGCTGCCTGAACTTACGCGAGAATCTGGTGCTTCGTAGCGTTTAATGTCTGTAAATCCTTTTTCGCGGAGCCAAGATTCAAGGGCATTACATTTTTCTGTTTCGCCGTCGCCGTTTCCTTCAGGGGCAATTGCAATATGTGATGTTAAAATTGTTTCAAGATTTACAATTTCGTTTCGCTGAGAGTCTAAAAATTCTTTTACAGGGTTCATTTATATTTCCTTAATGGTTATCTGATTTTTAAGAAAGCACCAAGCACGGCACAAGTAATCAAAAGCTGAATAATCATAAACTTAAGTAAAACTTGAGTAGGAGACCAGCCTCTGTTTTTGCGCATATGGTCGTGAAGTGGGAATCTAATATTTTCGAATACGTGGATTTTAAAGAAACGGATAAGGAACACTTTTAAAAGTCCCATACCACCATTAATAAATATAATTGATGATGTTGCAACGATTACAAATGGGTTTCCGCTAATCATTACACAAACGCCAATAAAATAACCTAAAGCACGGCTTCCTGCATCGCCCATTAAACATTTACTTGGGAAGGCGTTATGCCATAAATAGCCCATTACAACACCTGCCATTGCAAAAATCATAATTGCCCAGTTTGCTCCAGAAGGTAAATGTGGAAGCAAAAGGTATGCAGCAATGTCTTTGTGGCCAAGAATGAAGTAGAAAAGTATACCTAAAGTGAGGAGAGCAATTAAAACAAGAGAAGATGAAAGACCATCTACACCGTCGGTACAGTTTGTTGTATTAATTGAAGCCCATAACATAATTGTACAAATAACAATATATACAATTGGATTTACAGTAACTTCATTGGCAAAAAATGGAAGCCAAAATCTTACAATTCCATCTGCACTTTGTTCTTTTGCAGCATAATATAAAATAAATGCTGTAATAACGCTGATTGCTAAGTCTAAGGCTCCTTTCAGGTATTCACCCCAAGATGTTGTACTACGATCATCAAGAAAGCCTGTAAGCATTGTGAGCCATATCAATACAAGGATAGAAGAACGAGACCAGGTCATTGGACAGATAAGTAAACAGATAATTGCAAAAAGTGTAATAAAAACACTACCAGCACCTGTTGGCTTTCCTTTTGCAGCTTCTGCATTTTCTTTAATTGTGAATTCGCGACCTCTGTCGTGTGGAAGCCAGTCATAGAATTTTGGAATTATTTTATAAGCGGCAAAAAAACCTAAATAAAGTGCAACAGTAATAAGTACTGCATAAGAAGTCAAAAGTCTTGCAGGTCCCCAGTAATTCTGAAGATATTGTCCAAGATAGAAAAGCATTTGTTTCCCCTCAATTCAAAAGTGCATATTAGAAAGAGATATGAGTCTTTTCTGTAAAGACCATAACTATTCCTTTTTCATCACAAAAATTTATAAATTCATTATCGGTAGGAGTTCCACCAGTCTGAATAATAGCTTTAATTCCCGAGTCAATAAATTTTTTAACTGTATCGTTAAAGTCTATTTCTGCATCGGTAATAAGGACATCTCCAAACGATTCCCCCTCCGGCGCATTAATTCTTTTTGCGTGCATGTACGATTCATAGTAGGCGCCTTCTACAGCCTTAAATGTAGAAGTACAACCTTGAGAAATACCTACAACAGCATTATCTTTTAAAAGAACTGCCGAGTAAGAGCGGGCCTTCATTGCAAGAAGCATACCAAATGCCATTTCATCTGTAAGGATTTGCGAAGGTCTATTTTTAGTTTTGACTTTCCACGAATCAAAAAGAGTAGAATCGTTATTCTGCATAATAATTCCACCACCAACAAGTTTGGCATCGTATTTGAAATTTTCAATTTTTCCCGAAGTTACAAGTTTAATTTTTTTGTTTTGCGCAAAAACTTCCTTTGCATCGTTTGTAAAACTTGGCGCAACAATAGCTGCAACTTTGTAGTTAATCAGTTCTTTTGCGGCATCAGAATCTATTACAGCACTGCAGGCGAATACAACGTCATCGGTGCAGTCATAATCGTAAAGACAAGTTTTTTTAAGAGAATCTACTGTGCTTGTAGAAAGAGCTGCTCCAACAATGGAATTGAATTTTACGGCAATTGTAAAAACAGTACCTGTAAGCGGTGTAAACTGAGTTGTAAAATCATAACCGTCGGCATTTGTACTTTTTACTTTGAACTGATTTTTCAAGATTGTGTAAAGGGTGTTAATCTGTTCCCATGCGTAAAAACAATCTGAAAGTTCAGAAAAAGAAAGTTCTTTTCCGCTAATTTTATGGAAGCTGCTCAATGCAGACTGACTGGTTGCAAGTTTATACAAATATGCGGTCTGCTGTTTGTTAGTTCCTTTTGCAAGCTGCACATCTTTCTTAAATGGATATGTAAGATATTTTAAGAATGGATTGTCGTATGCAGGACTTTGGAGAATAGAACTTGCAATGCCCCCATCAAATGAAGAAATAAGGTTTAAAGCCTTTGCAGCCAGATATGTTCTGAATTTTTTTGTAATTTCACCAGTTTTTAGCTGAATAATAGCTTCCTTGTAATCGGCAGGGTCTGTCAAAATCAAAAGATTTTCATAATTTGAAAATGCAGAACGAAGAACAGAAGAAATAAAAAAGTTTGGTGGACAAATATTTGAATCAAAAGAATTGGAAGAACCTGGAACTAAAAATTCAGGGTCCACATTCATACAAACAATAAAAATGCTGTTGTCATCGTTGTCCTGATCTTCGCTGCTGTCAGAGTCGTACTGAGTTAATAGAATCTGTTTTATAAGACGGGAAGTATCAGAAATATACATATCTGCACTTGCCAGAGTGTTTTCATGAATAACAGGAATTTTTTGTTTCTGCAATAATTCTTCTGTTTTATTGGCAGAAAGAATTTTCCATCCAGACGAGGCAAGATAATCTGCGAATTCCAGAATACCTTCTGTATTATCAACATGAATAATTGCGCGCTTAGTCATAGCATTAATAGTACCAAAAAAAGAACTAATTGAAAATAGATTGAAAAATAGAGTAAACTAGAAGAATGAATCAGGCCCCAGAGCATTTTGAAAATCCTGAATATTTGCAATCTCAACTCATAACTTACATTGGCAATAAACGTGCTCTTTTAAATTTTATTGGCGAAGGGGTAAAACTGGTTCAAAATCGTCTTAAAAAAGAAAAATTAAATTGTCTTGATGTTTTTGCTGGCAGTGGAATTGTAAGCCGTTATCTTAAGCAATATTCAAAATCTATTACAGTAAATGATTTGGAAAAGTATTCCTGCATTATAAACAAATGTTATTTAACAAATAAAACTGATGTTGATTTAAAAAAATTGCAGGAATTGTACAACTCCCTTTGCAGCGAAATAGATTGTAAAATGGCCGATTTGGAAAAGACTGGTGCATTTAAAAAGGCTGGTTTTATATCTGAATTGTATTCCCCTGCCGACGAAGAAAATATTCAGAAAAGTGAACGCTGTTTTTACACACCTTACAATGCGGCTTACCTTGATGTTGCCAGCCAGTTAATTCGCGAAAAGGTTCCTTTAGAATTACAAGATTATTTTATTGCGCCCTTACTTTCAGAAGCTTCAATTCACGCAAATACAGCTGGTATTTTCAAAGGATTTTATAAAAACTCCAAAACTGGAGCCGGTCAGTTTGGTGGCAATGGAAAAAATGCACTTTCTCGTATAAAAGGGAAAATCCGCCTTCCATTCCCAGAATTTTCATCTTTCGATTGTGCTACCAGAGTTTTCAGCAGCGATGCAAATGACCTGGTTTGTAATGAAGATTTGTATAACTGGTCTCAGTTAGATGAAGGTCACCAGTTTGATCTTGCATATCTGGATCCTCCTTACAATCAGCACCCATATGGTTCAAATTATTTTATGCTGAATCTTATTTCCGATTATAAACGTCCGGACAGTGAAAATATAAGCCGTGTTTCTGGTATTCCAAGAGACTGGCACCGATCTGCTTACAATAAAAAAAAGAAAGTTGCCGATGTATTTTTAGAGCTTGTAAAAAATATTCGTGCAAAATATGTATTAGTTTCTTTTAATTCAGAAGGATTTATAGACAAGGATTTGATGATAGAGTTACTTTCGCAGTGCGGCAAAGTTGAAGTTCTTGAATCTGAATATAACACTTTTAGAGGTTCCCGCAATCTGAATGCAAGAGAAATCCACGTAAAAGAATATTTATTTTTACTGGAAAAATAATTTTTTTTTAGAATTTTTGTTAAAAATAGCATTGTTTCACTAATTATATAGTGATGAAAAATGCAATTAATTTAATCCTCTTTTTTATTTCAATTACCCTTTGTGCTGGTTGTGCGGTTGACGTTGGCGGAAGTTCTGGAAAAGATTCTGGGACTCAAAAACGTTGTGCGGTAGTTTCTGTTGCCTGCTGGAATGCTCAAACTTTTTTTGATGCAGAAATTGAAGGCACAGAATATGCTGATTTTAAAAATTATACAAAATGGTCCCGTGAAAAATACCTTATGCGGCTTGGCAGACTGTGTCAGGTTATGACTGCATTAAACGCAGATATTTTTGTTTTGGAAGAAATAGAAAATGTGGCGGTGGTGCAGGATATTGCCAATCAGCTGGCAGGTAAGGCCTGGTCTAAAAAAAATAACTGGAATTATGCGACCTTTGCAAAAACAGAAGGCGCTTCTATTGGTTGTGCAGTTTTTTCCAGATATCCTTTAGAAAATGGCAAGGTACATAGTCTTGAAATTCGTACTCAAAAAGATGAACAGCCACAGTCCAGACCAATTTTGCAAGTTTGTGCTGATGTAGACGGGCGGAATCTAAATGTTGTTGTAAATCACTGGAAGTCTAAATCTGGTGGTGAAGAAGAAACTGAAATTTGGCGTGAATGGCAGGAACTTGTTTGCCAGAAGGTTATAGAAAAAATTGAATTTGAAGATAGTGACGGGGCTATTGTGATTTGCGGAGACTTTAACAGGGACGCTGCCGATTTTATAACAGACTTTTCGGGGCAAAAAGAAAATTCTAACACGGTGTTCCGAGGCGCTTTGGGGAATTCCCGGTTAAATAACCCTTGGTTCAATAAGGTAGGGGTGGTGGCAAATGAAAAGGGCAGCTACTTCTATCAAGGGCAGTGGGAGCGAATCGATAATATTTTTGTTTATGGGAAAGTGCAGGTGTCTGCCTTTGCTCCAAAGTATCAGGGCGATTGGGCAGATGTAAATGGTGTTCCTAAAGGGTATAAAATTTATAGTGGCGAAGGTTTTTCTGACCACTTGCCATTAATGTGTTACCTGGAATTTTAATATTTAAGAATAACCCAGGTAGCACCTGTGCCGCCTTCCATTTTAGTTTTAGGGTGCCCAGACATGCCGCAGCGTTTGTCGTGTTCAATAAAACGGCGTACAAGTTCACCTAAAACAGGGTCGGTGCCAGTTGTGTGAATGCCTTTGCCATGAATAATAATTATTTTTTTTAATCCTTTGTGGATACAGTCTGTAATAAAAAAGTTAAGGCGTTCGCGGGCTTCGTCCTGGTGGAGTCCGTGCAAATCTATGCGGGCTTCTGGTCGCATGTTGATAAGGTAATTTCTGTCATATTGATTGGAACGTTCTTCCTGTTCTTCGGCAATTTTATCTTTATCAATCGTTCCGTAGCGGCGCAACCACATTTCCATAGGGTTAATTGTTTTAGAATTTTCAGCACGAATTTGTGCTTCAAAATCTCTTTCTTCTTTTAGGGCTTTTTCTTCTGGGGTAGGGGCATTTGCTTTTTTATGCGAAACCTGATTTTTTCCGCTTTCTTTCTGTTTGCGAATTTTATTGGACTGTATGTTATCCCACTGATTCAATATGTCGTTCATGTCCATAAAAGCACCTCTTAGTTAATCTTATTTTATAATAATTATATTTTCAGCCTTACACCAGCCACCAGTTTCGCCAAGTTCAATGTAATACCATTTTCCGGCATCTTCAGTAATCTGAACTTTATTACCAGCACCCATTTCGGCTTTAGCTTCTGCAGTTTCTTCAGGAATAGAATAAATTGTACAGCCTATACAAATTCCATATTTTTCTGCTCGTTTTGTAATGCCATAAATTGTTGGAACAATGGAAATAATCATAATAATAATGGCAACAAGAATTCTTAAAGGCTTTTTTTCATGAATCGAAAGTAAAAGCAAAATTGCAGCACCAAGGAATATAATAAGCGAACCTATAAAAAGACGAATTGAATAATCTTTTTTATAATTTACCGGAAGATTGTTTTTTAATTCGAATTGCTGGCGCTCTTTTTTAAGACTGGTTTGATGAAAAATACTATGGCGTTCCAGAGAATACATTTCTGCAAGTTCATTACAAATTTCTGGAGTTATTAAAACTGTATTTTTTATTTCAGACTCAAAGGAATCTTGTAAAAAGGCATCATCAAAGAAATTGTCTTTATTTGATGCACTGTTCGAAATCTGACCTTCTGAAAATTCAACTTCAAGTTCTGGAATAATTATTTCGTTGCGGGAGCCATTGTAAGCAGTGGCTGTAATTCTCATTTTAGGGAATTTCTGTTTACCTTTTGTAAGACCAATCCATTCAAAACTTGCAACTGGAATTAGGTCGTGGGTAACATTTTTTTCCCGATATTTAACTTCCAGAATGTCGTAAGAATTTGTTTGAGAAAATATTGCATCTTTTGGAATGTCCCAGTTGAAGTTCATTAATTGTGTTGCATATTGGATATATACTGTAAATGAAATTTTCTGTCCTGCAACAGCAGTAAAAATTGGAGTTGGATATGTACCCGCATCTGAATAGATATTTGTACCGTTGTTGAATTTAATTACCATGCGTGGCGATTGTTTTGCAGGATCATCGGTTACTGTTACTCTTTGAAACTGAATGCTGCGTTTTCTTCCCTGAATTGAGACTTGCAGCGGATTTAAAGAGTATGTACCTTTTTTATCAAAACTGAACCATATTTCGACTAAAGTACCACCGTTTTCGTAATCTTCATTTTTACGCATAGTTCGAACAGTTACATCTGCCGACTGGTCATTTGAAAGTAATTGCACTTGGGAAGCTTTAACTCTAGGAATTAAAACTTCAAATTTCAAATCTGTTTTTGTATATAAATTCTGGTTTTCTACAGGCTTTATGCGCAATGCATTTACTTCACTAAGAGTAAGAACTTGTGCGTAAATTTGAGTACTGAATAAGAGACTGAAGAAAAGAACTGTTAATAATCGTCTGCAAGATTTTGAGTCTGGTTTGAGTCGCTGTTTTTCCATTGCTTTTGATCATTCTCCTTAATTCGTTCAAATAGAGTTTTTTCTATATCGGAAACATCAGATTCTTCCTGACTTCCCTGTATAGCGTTGCTTTCGTTTTGTTTGCCGCCTTGTGCAGCCGTCTGCATTGAAAGTTCAAAATTGATTTTTGCTTCAATGCGGGAATTATCAATTTCCAGTGCTTTACGGAAGTAATTTTTGGCACCTTCATAATCTCCGTTTTTGTGAGAAAGAACTCCCGCATTGTAATATGCTGCATAACGAACATTATCTGGCGCTGCAGAAGATACGGAAATAAATCTATCCAAAGCAGCCCCATCTTCGCCAAGCATTAAATAGGCAGTTCCTAAATCATATAAAGAATAATCAATAATAATCTGGTTATTCTCTTCTGTTGCTTTTTCATGTGCGGTCATAAATTCTGAAACTGCATGTCTGTATTGTTTTTTGTGGTAAGAAAAAGTTCCGTTCAGAATATCAGCAGTTTCGGAAGAACAGCCTGTGAATACAGAAACAAAAATACAGAGCCCAATAATTCCGGTAGATTTTTTTAGAATCTTTTTAAAATCTACCTCTGTAATAATGTAACTAAAAATTACAGATAAAATTGCCAGAACAAGGAAAAGTTTGTAGCGGGGAACAGGTTTAACTTCATACGAAGTAATAAGATTGTCTCCGCTTGTGCTTTTCAACTGATTCAAAAGGGTAAGGGCAGAACCTTTGTCTGTAGAATTAATATATGAAATATCAACGCTGTTGCCATAAAAGTTAAATTTCGATTTTGCCTTTTCAATTGTCGCCAGCATCTGCTCACTTCTAAGAGCTGTTTTTACAATTGTAGTTTTGTCTCCGGCGTAAACGTCAGTTTCCTTTTCAGAACCAAAACCTACAACTGTAACTGGAATTCCACTTCGTAAGCAGTCTACAAAGGCATTTTCCAGCTGCCCGTCTGTTTCTTCACAATCTGTAAATAACCAGATTCTGCCAGCACTCGAGTAATTTGCAGGGAAAGTTTCTTTTGCTTTTAAAATACCTTTTGCAAGGCTTGTTCCAGGGGCTGTGCTCAGATTAGGCGACAGCACTTCCAGTAAAGATTCAATTATTGCAGCATCCTGAGTAAGTGGAATTGCTGCAATGCCATCTCCTTTTGCAAGTACAACAGAAGCCGCTGTTCCATCCATTTTCTCAAGCAATTTTTCTGCGTAAACAGAGGCTGCTTTAAGACGGGTAGATCTTTCTGGACCATCTTTGGCAAGCATACTGTTGGAAATATCAAATACCATAGAAACAGAACTACCGGTTTTCTGAACAGGCACTAAATAAGTTCCCCATGAAATGCCCGAATAAGCCAGAAATAACATGGCATAGCCAAAAAGTAAAACTCCTGCTCGAAGATATAAAATTTTCTTTACCTTGAAAAAAGCCATTTCGCGCAGCAAAACATATTTTAAAAAGCATGCCACTGCAAGAAAAATTATTGCAATAAGCAGTACATGCTGGTAATAAGTTTTGTTAATTGTTCTGTATGTAAAGGATTGCGAAACTGCTTCCATTTTTGCAACAGTATCAAGAGTTGCTGCAAGTTCCTCTATGGATCTTACTTCGAAGTAGCGCCCTTTACCAATGCTTGCAATACGTTTTAGCGATGCCGAGTTAAAGTCAGAGTCCAGATACCCAGAATACTGCTTTCCAGAAATAGGATCTGTATATTCAATTGGAACAGTTCCTTTAGAACCAATGCCCACTACATAAATTGTAATCTGATTTTCGGCCGCAATTTTTGCCGCAGTTTCCGGGTGAATTTCCCCGGCGTTATTTTCACCGTCCGTAAGCAGAATAATACATTTTTTTGGTGCTGTAGAAGAAACTAAGTGGCACACAGCAGTGCTCAAACCATCTCCAATAGCAGAACCGCTTCCTAAGGCCCCTACAGCAATAGAAGCAAGCCGTTCCGTAAAAGAATCAAAATCTGAAGTTGGAGGAACCAAAACAGAGGCATTACTTCCTAACGCAACAATTCCAAATCTACAGCCGCTGTTATTTTGAGTAAGAGTATGAATGGTATTTTTTGCGGCATTTAATCGCATAGAGCCGTTTACATCTTTTGCGGCCATAGAAGGACTTGTATCTACAACAAAAACAACATCTGTACCAAGAGTTGTGTAAACTTTTTCGCGAAGAGAATATACCGGGTCGGCAAAGGCAATAATTACAAGAATAAAACCAATCCAGCGTAAAACACGGGCCAGAACCGAAAAGATTTTCTGAGGTTTATTATTCCATTCAAAATGTCTGCCTTCCCAATCTGCCAGAACTGCAGGAAATGTAATTTTATTAAAAATCTTAAGTTTTCTAAGAATAAAAAGAACTGGAATTATTAAAAATAACAGAAAGGCTGCTGGGTTTGCAAAATTAGGCATTCTTTTCCTCCTGTTGTTCAATAATCTCTATTGCGTCTGTACATTTTTTTACAAGTTCAGCTTTTTCGCCGGCAGTAAAATTGCCCTGGCTGCTGTAACGGATGTAGTCTGTTCTTATAAAAATATTTACAAGTTCGCCAAATGCTTCAATTTTTTCTTCTGGGAGTAAACCTTGTGTTATAAAATTAAATTTTTCCATCAACTCGGAAGTAACAGCTTTTGTAAATGGAAAGTCAAAGCGTACTTCTATATATTGGCGAAGAATTTTCTGCATTTCGTCGGCAGAACGTTTTTCGTCAGGTAGCACGCTTAATTTTTTTATAGTGATTTTCTTATTCTGTCTGTATTTTCGCTGCAATTTTTTTGTTTTCAAAAAGAAGATTACAGATTTTCGTTTTACAATCAGCTGGATTAATACAAATATTAAAATAATTAACGCAATTAATGCTCCATAGATTTTGTAAGTAGTTCCTGGAAGCAGTAAAGGCGACATTGGTTCTTTTAATACAGTTGCATTATTTTGTTCAGATATGGAAACAATTTGTACCGGTTGTAAAACAAGAGAGACGTCTTCGATTGTAAGGGGGGGCAGCTGAAGATTACCTGTTGTCCATGGTACAAAAGTAATAACAACCTGGTAGTGGTCTACACCTGCCTGCATCAAATGAATAGATTTTATATCACAATCATTTGTATCTGGCTGTGTAACAAAATTTTCTGCAGGTATTTCAATTGTTCCTGCCGAAACTTTTTCTCGCAAACCTGGATGGATAATATTAAAAGTGCAGCGGAGTTCGGCTGTATCGCCAATGTAAACTTTTTTAGGAACCAGAATTTGCTGAGGAATAATATCTGCCATATTTTACCTTCCTGTTCCTTTTTTTCTGGCAAAAACTGAATTCAACACCTGAAGCGGATCATTTTTTGTATCCAGCACTACAGGTAAAATTCCGTGTTTAATACAGAATTCCTGCCATCGAGATTTTTGCTGTTCATTATAGCTGCGCCATTCTTTTTTGAAATTTTCAGAAGAAGAAGGTAGATTCATTTCCAGACCACTTTCCACATCTTTAAAAATCGCTGTTCCAACTGAAGGTAACTGGTCATCTGCAGAATTGTGTACACGAATTGCAACTACATCATTTTTTTGTGCAAGTGAGATTATAGCTTTATCCCAGTTCCCTGCATTGAAATCTGAAATGACAAATACAAGGGAGCGCTTGCGCAGAAGTTTGCCGGCACCGGTAAGGGCACTTCCAAGGACAGAGCCTTTTACCTGATTTTCAGGAAGCTTGTCCAGATGAGTCAAAATAAGCATTGTCTGCTCTTTTGCCTGTTTTGGTTTGCAGGAAAAATGAATTGCGCCATCAAAAAAAACAGCACCTAAAGGGCAGGCGTTAATGTCTGCTGCCATTGTTATAAGAGCGGCAGTTTCTGTTGCGGCTTCATATTTAGATTTTTCTTCAGATTCTACAGTCATAGAAAGAGATGTATCTAAAACAATGAAAATTTGAAGTTCTCTTTCTTCTTCGAATACCTTTACGTAAGGGTGGCTCATTCTGGCAGTGACGTTCCAATCGATAGAACGGATATCATCACCCCGGTTGTATTCCCGTACGCCAGAAAAGTCGATGCCCTGGCCCCGATAAAGCGAACGGAAATTTCCAGATTTCATTCCTTCCGCAAAATCGGCAACCTTGATTTTAAGGTATGCGGCTTTTTTTATAAGGGAGTTATTGCTTGAAACACTCTTTTTTTGCATAAAATGTTTCCGCTAATTTATGGAACTGGAACAAAGTCCAGAATTCTAGAGATTATTTCGTCAGCGGTAATGTTGTCGGCAGCAGCTTCATAAGAAAGTACAAGACGGTGGCGTAAAACATTTTTAGCTACAGCTTTAATATCTTCTGGCAAAACAAAATCTCTACCTTCAAATAAAGCGTGAACTTTAGCACACTGGAGCATTGCGATGCCCGCACGTGGTGATGCGCCAAAATGAATATAGCGAGTAATATCACTAGTGTTTACAATAATACGGCCATTCTGCTGTTTATGAGTTTCTTCAGGACGTGTAACTGTAAGAATAGAAACAATATATTCAACCAGTTTATCATCACAAGTAACTGTATCTGCAGCTTCTCTCATTTTTTCTATATCACCAGATTTGATAATCTTTTTTACAGGAATATATGGAGCTTTACCGCAGGTTTTTACAATCTGGATTTCGTTATCTGCAGTAGGATAGGAAACAACCAGTTTCATAATGAAACGGTCAAGTTCTGCTTCTGGAAGATTATATGTTCCTTCCTGTTCTACAGGGTTTTGAGTTGAAAGTACAAAGAAAGGTTCTGGTAATTTATAAGTTTCATCACCAATTGTAATTTGTTTTTCTTCCATTGCTTCCAGCATAGCTGACTGAACTTTTGCAGGGGCACGGTTAATTTCATCTGCAAGAATTACATTGGAAAAAATAGGGCCTTTGCGAACGGAAAAAGTACCTTTGTTCTGTTCGTAGATTAATGTACCTGTAACATCGGCTGGCAATAAATCTGGAGTAAATTGAATGCGCTTAAAATCGAGACCGAGAATTTCGGCTACTGTTTTTATGGCAAGAGTTTTTGCAAGGCCAGGTACGCCTTCAAGAAGAACATGTCCGCCTGCTACAAAAGCTGTTAAAATATCATCAATAAGAGAATCCTGTCCAACAAGGCGTTTACTTGCTTCTGAACGGCATTCATCAATAATTTTCTTAATGTTTTCTATATTATTTCCCATGGGTGGGAGTATATCATAATAATCTTAAATGTAAAACAAGGATGACAGTCAAGCAACGTTAGGGGACAGTCAACGAACGTTCGTTGACTGTCCCCTAACGTTGCTTGACTGTCACTTACGTATCATGCATAAATATACAGAAAACTCACTAATTTTTGCATAATCATTGACTAAAATACAGTAAATTTACATAATATCGACATTATGATTAATCCATTAGCACAAGAATTGAATGAAACATTAAAAGGTTCAGTTGTAGACGCTCTTATGTCAGATATGGCAAAGCGCCTTTATTTTCCAAACGGAATTATTTCACAGGGTGGTGAAGCTGCTGCAAGTGCAAATTTTGCCAACGGTACAATTGGTATGGCAGTTGCCAACGGCACTCCAATTGAATTGGATTCTTACAAAAAGAATATGCCAGATCTTAATCCTCGTGAAACTGTTGCTTATGCAAAAACTGCAGGTGACCCAAATTTGAGAAAAATGTGGAAAGAAAAAATTATCGAAAAGAATCCTTCTCTTAAAGATAAAACTTTCTCTCTCCCAATCCTTGTTCCAGGTCTTACAGCAGTCCTTTCTTATGTAAGCGATCTTTTTGTTGATGTGGATAAACCTCTTCTTGCTGCAGATCCAAGCTGGGATAATTATGAATTAATAGCTTCTGCTCGCCGTGGTGCTGAATTCCATCAGTTCAAATGTTTTGAAAATGGAAAATTTAATGTTCTTGGTATTGAAAAAGCAATGAAAGCTGATGCAGAAAAATATGGTTCAGTTCGTATTATTTTGAATTTTCCTCAGAATCCATCTGGATATAGTCCAACAAAAGATGAAGCAAAACAACTTGTTGCAATTGTAAAAGAAATTGCTGAAAGTGGAAAAAAAGTTCTTGTTCTTTCAGACGATGCATATTTTGGATTAAACTACGAAGATGATATTGAACCACAGTCACTTTTTGCTTATATGGCAGATTTGCACGAAAATGTACTTGCAATTAAAGCTGATGGTCCAACAAAAGAAGATTTTGCCTGGGGTTTCCGTACAGGTTTTATCACTTTTGCTTCAAAAGGATTAACAGAAGCTCAGTATACAGCTCTTACAACTAAGTTTATGGCTGCTATCCGTTCTTCTGTATCATGTTCATCAACACCATCTCAGGCTTTGGTAATGCACGCTTTGCAGGATCCAGCTCACGAAGCTCAGAAAAAAGAACTTAGAGCAATGTTGCAGCGTCGTTATGACCTGGTTAGAAACTTTGTAAATACACATAAATCTTCAGTTCTTGAACCTCTTCCATTCAACTCAGGTTATTTTATGAGTTTTAATGTTAAGACTGGTAAAGCAGAAGAAATTCGTAAACAATTACTTGCAGAAAAAGGCATTGGTATTATTCAGATTGATGCAAATACTCTTAGAGTTGCTTTCTCAAGTATTGATGAAGATAAGATTGATTCCGTTTACACAAGCATTTATAATGTAGCAGAGGCCGTAAAATAATCAGTCTTTGATACGATGAGAAAAAAACAGAGTTTACTTAAATCAATTTTTATATTCGCATTTGCAATGGTTATCCTGTCTGCCTGTAGAAATACAAAGCAACAGGATAATCGTGTTGTTATTTGGACAAACTGCAGCGAATTTGCTCAATATATAGAGATTTTTAATAAAACTCACACAGACAGTAAAGCAATCCTTGTTTATAAAGAAAATCCGGCACTTTCTATGCCACCTGCAAAAGATGAACTTAAGCCAGATTTAATAATTGGTTCCTGGCTCCGCTCCGAGTCCCCTCAAAAAAGCTTTAAAAGCCTGGATTATTTATTTGATACAAAAAGTCTTACTTCAGATATTTTTTACCCTCAACTTTTAGAGGCGGGAAAGAATCGCAAGGTTCAATATTTACTGCCGGTAAGTTTTAATCTTCCATCCATTATTTTTTCTACAGAGAATAAAGATTTAATTACAGATAGTTATACCCTTACTCCAGAACAGATTCGGCAGATAGCCTCGGGGTATAATAAAAAAGATAAAAAAGATAATTACACAAGAATTGGTTTTACACCATTAAGCAACAGCGATTTTCTATATCTTACTTCAAAAATCTATGGCGGGGGATTCCGGGAAGAAAAAAATAAAATTACCTGGAATGATCAGAGTTTGTTAAATGCTACAGGTTTCTTAAAGAATTGGATACAAACAGAAAATACATCCGCCCAAATAGAAGAAGATTTTGCATTTAAATATTTGTTTATGCCAAAGTATCGTCAGGTAACATCAGGTAGAACTCTTTTTGCCTATACAACAAGCGATGACCTTTTTGAATCTACAAAAGGAAATGAATATAGCATAGACTACCGCTGGATTACGCATGATAACAAGCTTCCAATTGAAGATTCCTTTACAATGATGGGAATTTATAAAAAATCAAAGAATCAGGTTGGGGCTACAGCCTTTATAACATGGTTCTTTCAATCAGAAAATCAGCGGGCAATATTGGAACGAAAAGAGGCTCTTAGTCTTGAAACCGAAAAGTTTGGTATTGCAGGAGGATTTTCTGCAGTCCGTGATGTAACAGAACATATTCTTCCAGTTTTTTATAAACAGCTTTTAACAAATCTTCCTCCAGCGCAAATGCTTTCTGTTCCAAATAAACTTCCTGCTCGTTGGGAAAGTTATAAAACTCTTGTAGTTGAAGCATATTTAAAAGGTGTAATCACAAGTGTAGATGGAGATGAAGTTCAGTCGTTAAACAATCTTGAAGAAGAGTGGCGAAAAAAAGTTTTTGACTAAGCTGATTTGTAAATTTACTTTACAAGTTCCAGGTCACACAGTGTAGCATCTGTGGCCTTAATTAAATCTTCTGGTTTTAATTTAATTTGAACCCCTCGCTGCCCACCGCTTACACAAACAATGTCACAAAGTTGAATAGTTTCGTCAATAAAAGTTCTGAATTTACGTTTCATTCCTAAAGGTGAACAACCACCTCTAATATATCCTGTAAGACCAAGAAGTTCCTCTGGTTTTACCGGTGCAAGTTCCTTGCATCCTGCAGCAGTACGGGCCTTCTTAAGATTAATTTCAGAAACAGCACTCTGACAAAAAACGCAGATTTCTTTGGAATCAGTACGCATGACAATTGTCTTAAATACAGTGAAGGGATCAACTCCTAGTTTTTCTGCCAGTCGGGCTGCAGCTCCCCGTTCAAGAATATGTTCACCATCATCTTCATAGGAACTAACTTCATAATCTATTTTTAATCCATCAAGGATACGCATTGCATTTGTTTTCATATAACTCAAAATATAAAATTATTCTCCAACATAAACAATATAAAAAAATTTAAAAAAAATTAAAAATTTATTAAAAAATTATTAAAATTCTGTTGACACTTTTTTTAATAAAATATATATTCACTATCACCATCGCACAACACAAGTGCGATACACAATGAAAACACTGATAAACAGTGCTGTTTTTTGACAAAATAGGGAAGGAAAGAATATAGAACAAGTAAGGTTCTAGACAAAATATGCGTTTTAATACGCTAGTTTTGTTCTGACAATTGACTACATTGTTTTTACTAATTTTACTAAAAATTAGTTCTATCAATTCAGCAAATAAATAAAAGCTGGATTAAATTGTTTATGAAGATCATGGCCTTCGGGCCTTGAAATAATCATGGAGAGTTTGATCCTGGCTCAGAACGAACGCTGGCGGCGCGTCTTAAGCATGCAAGTCGAATGGC
>JAZLKI010000049.1:0-6155 GCA_045597485.1 Treponema sp. | reverse complement strand
CGATAAACAGAGTTCCACCCTGTGCATTTGCAAAGCCACAAATCCACTTGATATATTCGTCGCGCCATGATTCCTTAAATTCTGTATTCTGAGATTCTTTCTGCAATGGAGACTCCTGTTAAATAAAACTAGCGTACTGATAATTTTCCAGACGAACTTTCATTTTCTGGATTTTAGCAAGACTGAGTGAAAGTGATTTTTCAGTACAGAATGATTCCAGTTTTTCCAAAAGATTACCGATTTGCTTGCGATTGCCATGGATTTTTGGAAGAATTTTCTGGAGCAACTGTTCATCCATAAGATTTACATACTCGTCTTTAGAAAGAGTCTTGCCTTCGTTCTGTGCAAGGGCATAGGCTGCATTGATATACAGACGGATTTCTTTTGCAGTTCTGAATGCAAATTCAAAACCAGAACCATCCAAAATATTTGAAATATCTTTAAGAATTGTTTTGCAGATGTCCGAACCGTTTGGAAGTGTTGTCAGCTTTCTAACATCTTTTGCCAAAGTCAAAAAACCTTCTGCAGAGCCATCGTTTACAGGTTCAATTTGTTCTGGCTGAGTTTCGTTTTCAAAATTAGCAAGAACATCAGATTCAGCTGGAATGAATTCAATAACATTTGCACGGTCCAAAACTTTTGGGCTGAACATGTAGGTTGTTTCGTCGATATTTACTGTACCAGTTACAAACAGATTTTCTGGTAAATCAATTGATTCTGGAATATCTGAATCGCAGTCTTCATCTTTACTGTGAAGAATGATTTTTTCATGAGATTCCATTGCACTTAAGAAGTCAGAAAAATATCTTTCTACATGGCTTAAGTTCATTTCATCAAGAATAAGGAAGAATGGAATTTCAGGATTATCACGAGCTAACAAAATGAAATCAAGAATCTTTGTTGATTCGTAAGTCTTTTTGAGTGGATTGTAGAAACCGAGGATTTTTGTGTTGTCTGTCCAATCGGAACCTACAGGGACGATGTGTTTATTGGCGATGGTATTGGAGTTTTCATCTTTTTTCCCAAGCCAAGTAGCTAAATCTTTTGCGATTTTTGTTTTACCTGTACCTGAGTTACCGGCAAGGATGGTGAATGGTTTGGAAAGGAGGGAATTGATATAACGAAAAGAGAAGTCTTTTTTTAGATTTTGATGCGTGATGGTAAATTTTCGTGAATCTATAAGAGATAATTTTTTACTCTTTTCAGGAATTGCATTTCCCTTTGAAAAATCAAGATAAAACTTTCCATTAATTTTGAAAAAAGTTATTTCTGTACAACCATAATTTAAAATATCTTTTGCCGTAATTTCTTGACCATGAGGAATTCCTAAACGATCACGTATGTAACGTCCAAATAAAGAATTATCATCTGGCGTTTGTAAAGCAGTACCTTCATCTGTTTTTTGAGCCCTTGTAAATTTTATGTCCTGATTATCATCCGTATGAATAAAAAAATGCTCCGGTTTCTTTGGAAAGAAATCACTTCTATACACATCTATTGGAAGTTGAACATAAGCCTGATTTGGTTCTCTACTGATACGTTGTCCCCAATTTAATCCATATTGAGGTTCTCCATTTTTATCTAACAAGGAAACTTTCACTTTTTCAATTTTTATTTGAGAATTTTCTGAATTTAGTTCTGGGAATTCCCTCTGAAGAATCTCTTGCAAATCTTTTAATCCTTCAGTATCAAATTGAAGAGTTTGACTAGCATGTCCACTTTTCTGGTGTGCATCATCAGTATATGAGTTAAGTTGAAATAAATTGTCAGTAATTGAATATGTTGTAGGTCTTATTTCTTGCTTAGTAAAATCTCGTTCGATTTTTTCAAAATTATTTTTAGTATCAATAAATGACATAAAGTTTTCTCCTTAGAAATCAAGAACATATATATCATTTTCATATTTTTTGAAAACTACATATGTTTTTCCATAGTTTTCTAACATTTCTTTCGTTATAAGCGATCCGCTTGGTACGCCAAGCTTTTTTCTAAAGAAGTCCCCAAGCAACGCATTATTTTCAGCAGTATGAATACCTTTATTTCCTTGCTGAGCAACTCTCATAAAGAACGGATCAAAACCAATCGGAACAACTTTAAAAATAGGGTTATTCTTAAGATTTTCGTCTGTTTTTAAAGGGAAAAATCCTTCTTTTCTATCTTTTACATTATATGGAATATATGCTTGATCTAAATCTCGTTTCGTGCCATTAGGTCTAATTCCCCAATTCAAACCTGAACCATGTCCTGTATCTTTTCCGTCTGCTGTTAAAAGTGAAATTTTACAAGTGTCTATAGGTTCCCTATCCTTAAACATATCCCAACTGAGATTTTCCAAATTGTATTTATCTATTTCAGAATCAATATTTTTTGTTTTTGTGAAATTTATTTTTTCTTTAACAGATTCATCAGTTGCCAAAAGAGTATCCTTTAATAATTCATCGAAATAGGCATTTGCTTCAGATGAACTACAATCAGTCATACATTCTCTTCTCTTAAAAAAAGCATTCATTGAATAATTTGCAGAACCACAGAAAGCTAAAACAGGATTATCATCCTTCATCCATATATATACTTTTGAATGGATATCTTTTCCTTCAACTTTATATCTACAGATAAATTCTGGCATACTCGAATTTTCTTTTATTCTATTAATCAAACGATTTATGTCTTTATGTTTCTTCTCAGAAAGTCCATTGCTAGCGGTCATTCCTAAAATCATTTCCACAGAAAACTTATTATTTTTCCCTATATCTGACAAATTTATTAAATGCCTATAAATACACTCAAGGTCTGTATATCCAGTAATAATTTTTAATGATGTACAATCTAAATCCTTCGCAGGATTTATCAAAATAGAATTTTCTAAATTCTCTGTATACATTTTCTATCCCTCAATATTTGGATTCATTGATTCATATGGGATTCCAGCAAAAGTCTTTAGAATTGCCTCAAATATAACTTTTGCACCTCTTGCAGGAACTGCCATTCCGATTTGTTTTCTTACAGACTCTTTATTGCCTTCAAATATATAATCATCTGGGAAAGTTTGAAGTCTTGCTCTTTCTCTATTTGTTAAAGCACGAGGTTCAGCCCAATGATAAATATGAGTTCCTCCACCACCAGAACCTGTAACTGTATAAGCTGGTTTTGTTGGATCTAGTCTTTTATAAATTTGACTGATTTGAGCTCCTCTAACATTCAGCCTTAAATGCTCTGGCAAATCAGCTGTAAAGGCATTTTGTCCTGGCAAAATATGATTAAGTCTTTCAACAACTATTGCTGATTGAGCTGTACGTTCATTATTTGAAGCATTATCAAGAATTGGAGGATTTTCAATAGCATTTTGACAACTTACATCAACATTACTATAAGGTACAGTCGAAGGTATTTTGAATTCGAAAGGAAGATCATCACGAATACCAACTATGATAACACGATGTCTGGCTTGCGGAACTCCGTATTCTTCAAACTTATATAGATTAGGATAAATACGATAACCAGCTTCTCTCATAGCATTAAAGATTACCTGAATAGCTTTTCCCTCGTTTGCACTTTGAAGACCACCGACATTTTCTGCGAGAAACCATTTTGGTTTACAAGCTTTTAAAACTTGAATTCCATAAGTATACAAAGGACCAAATTTTCCATCAAAACCTTTCTGCTCGCCAACAACACTAAAGTCATTACAAGGGAAGCCAAAAGCCAAAGCATCAATTTCACCAATCTTATACAAATCTTCTAGATTCAATGAACGAATGTCATGACAAATAACAGATGCTGGTCTATCCGGACAAATATTACGAATATATGTATTACAAGTATTCTGATCATAGTCATTTGCCCACTGATGAACAATTTTATATTCTGGATTTTCTATAGAAGCTGTTGTAGCCCCAATTGCCAATCCGCCTGGGCCACAGAATAATTCGCCTAATTTGAAAGTCATATTTTTTCTTAATCCTTTTTTTCTTCAATCTGAGTATACATATCATACAATGCCTTATTGTATAATCTTGCTTCTGCAAGTAAATCAGAATAAGATTTTATAAAAATATTTTGTGTCTCCAATCCTTTTCTCATTTTTTCTGCACCGGGTTCATAACTCATGTTATCTGAAATTAAATAGCCAATAACTTCTTTAACTTGCTGCGGATATTGATTCTCAATGAATTCAGTATATTCTGTAATTTGTTGCAGTTGTTTAGAAGTAAGTTTTATGTTTGGTCTTTTTAATTCAATAACATGTACAATTCCAGCGTCATTTGTGCATAGAAAGTCAATTCGTCTATTACTTTCAGGAAGATTAGTATCATCAAATTTCTCTTTTAATATTTTTGAATAAGTTTTTTCTCGTTCAAATTTTGACATCTTTGGATCCAAAAGCCACGGAAACTCTTCAAGAAATTTTTGAATTATTTTTGTTTCTGATGCATTCTCTTTTATATATTTTTCAAATTGTTCTATTGCTGTTATTCTTCCAATTGAAATTTTAGCATACTCCTTTGCCTCAATTTCAGACCAGTCTGTTAACAATTTAATAGCATTTTCATTTCCGAGAACTTTCATATTGTCAAGTTTTGCTGAAAAATCCTTGAAGCCTGTAAAATCATACATGTCTTTTATACAAGATAAATATTCTCTTGCAGAGTCTTCTTCAATATTTTCATTATCAATGATTGCATCAACTAATTTTTTTGCCAAAGGTTGTTCTGCTGGATTTAAGTCATTAATCCAATCATCAGGATTAATACCGCCATCAACAATTCTTTTCTTTTTGTCTTTTTTTCTTTCAACACGCCATTTTGATTGAGTAAGAGAAACTATTTTTTGCATCAATTCATCTAATAGTTTTAAATCACTATTATTGTAAGAATCCCAAGCTAAAGATTTGCGGTCTGTAGAACAATTATCTATTTCATATGATGAATCAACAAAATCTACATTAAATGAACCTGTCATATACTGAAAGAAATTATCATTCCCACGCTTACTAAATGACATATTCTCTTGTACTAGTTTTCCTCGAGAAAATAATATTATACCTTGCTGATTTTTTTTCAGAGGTGTTTTACTAGTATAAATTTCTCCGTATATTCTATTATTAATCCCAAAATTATATAAATCTTCTGAAGAATCTTTTAAATCTAAGAAATTTTCAGGGAATTTCCAAGAAAACTGATACATCTCTTTTGAAAACTCATTTTTATTAATTTCAAGATTCTCATCATCATTTATATGCACAATAAAATCAGGTGAAAAAATACGAAACCTTGATATAATTTCAGAGCGTAATTCTTGCAAGTCAAAACCAGCTGATTTTGCCAATTTTTCTATCTTTATCAAAGTTCCATTTGATTCATCTACAACAATGTTTTTTTCTATTATTTCAGGTTTATATTTATCTGAATGACTATTTTTTATGTCATCATAATTCATTGTAAAAGAATTTCTTATTCCATCTTTTGTAGTAGATACCGTAATTACTTTTCCAATTCCAAACATTGATAATTTACCCAAACCTTTTTTTCCAAGAACAGGTCTAGACGATTTAGTTTTATCACTATTATTTTCTACACGTCTATTTCGTCCAATTTTTAAGAAACAGTTGTTTAATTCATCAAAATCCATTCCATTACCATCATCTCTAACTGAAATGGATTTTGTATCTTCTGTGGTAAAATCTATATAAACATTATGAGCATCCGAATCCCAAGCATTTGATATAAGTTCTGCAATCATTGGAGGAACAGTTGAGTATAATTTTACTCCTAGATGATCAATAATATTGATATCGAATGTAATTTCTAATTCTTCTGTGTTTTCACTCATTATCCCATACCTCCATCAATTGACGTGCAATTTCATAAGCCAATCTTACTGGCACTGCATTGCCTATTTGTCTGTAAGCATCTGTACGACTCGGTTTGCCAGAAACACTTTCAAAATAATAATCATCTGGGAAAGTTTGCAAACGAGCAACTTCTCTTGGTGTCAATGAACGATTTTGTTCTAACTCTGGATGGATATAATAATGACCATCTTTTGCAACATGGGCTACAACAGTTTGAGATGCAGTTTCGTTTTTTGCTACTACCTTAAATCTATCTTGAAAAGTTTTCTGGTTTTTATGAGTTTTTAACCGTTCTGGTAAATCG
>JAZLKI010000048.1:0-3963 GCA_045597485.1 Treponema sp. | reverse complement strand
CAAAATGAAGATTGTTTTAGAAATGTCTAATTTTTTGCAAACAGCAGCAGCATCGTCTGGGTCAACGTTAGAAATAAAGTTTGCTTCCATTTTGAAAGTATTGTTTTTCTTTGCCCAGTTTTCCAAAGCAAGGTACATAGCGCGTGGACCAAGATCAGAACCACCAATACCAATCTGACAAACTGTAGTATATTTTTCACCCTTTTCGTTTACGAGTTTTCCAGAGTGAACATCATTAGCAAAATCGGCAATGCGCTTTACTTCGTTGATGTAGAATTCACGTTTGTTTACACCATCAGCCATAACATCTTTTCCAAGCTGACCACGTGTAAGCTGGTGGAGAACCATACGATTTTCACCAGTGTTGATTACAGATCCATTCAACAAATCCTGATATTTTTCTACTAACTGCTGTTCTTCTGCAAGTTCAGCCAATGTCTTTAAAATCTGTTCATTTACCTGTTTAGCAGCAAAGTTGTAAGTAAGTCCACCACCCATTGGGATAGAATACTTTGCAATTCTGTCGGCAGCGGAAGCAGAAGAAAGTTCATCAGCAACAGAAACCATTCCTTTAAGAGACATCAACTTTTTCCAAGAAGAAAGTTTGTCTACATTTGACCATGTAATCATTTTAAACCCCTGTATATTATAGATTGCTGTATACAATCTAACCGTAATTAATGCAGATTATAGTAAATTTCCTGTTTGTTTACAATAAAAGAAAAAGATTATTAAAAATCACTATGATAGGGTGCTTTTCACCTTGACAACAATCTTAAGTGAAAATAGAATAATATCTATGGACTTAAGAACAGTATTAACAACAGACACAGTAAACCTTCACTTAAAAGGTACAACTAAAGAAGAAATCGTAGACGAAATGCTTGACGTGCTTGTAAAAGCAGGAAAAGTATCAGATAAATCTGCAGCTCGCGAATGTGTATTAGATCGTGAACGCAAGATGTCAACTGGAATGAAACATGGTATTGCCATTCCTCACGGAAAAACAGATACAGTAAAAGATTTAGTAGCTTGTATCGGTATTTCTGATAATCCTGTTGATTTTGATTCATTGGATCAGGAACCATGTCGTATTTTCATTATGACATTATCACCAGTAAACAAAACTGGCCCACATCTTCAGTTCTTGGCTGAAGTAAGTTTGCTTTTCAAGAGCCCAGAAAAACGTCAGGAAATCCTTGATACACAGGATAAAGCTGAAGTTATTCGTATTTTGACTGAATAGAATCAGAACGCAATTAAGCGTAAAAATACAAACGGTGGTTCTTAGTGCCACCGTTTATTTTTTTTTAAACCATAAAGGAATATTTATGAAACTTGATCCCGTTTTTACAGTAAAAGAAAATAAATTATATAAGATTTCAGACAACACTGTCGTTGATACTGCAACACTTAAACAGATTCAAATTCCATGGTCTAAAGTTGAAATGGAAGATGAAATGTACAATGAAGAATTTCTGGCTTCTCTTCGTGACCAGCTTAAGGATATGGAACCAGCAGAACAATATGCCATTCTTATTCCTATTGTAGACAAACCATTAGAAACTGCAGAGCAGATTGAGCTTTTTATAAATGCTTATAATCACACAGCAAGAAGAGTAAAAGATTGTACTTCGGTAGTAGGGTTTGAACTTCCACAGGAATTAAACGCTCCACAGGATTTTATCGATGCCCTAGCCGTTAAACATGCCCAATACGTATATTTCAGCAAGGCAGAAAATAGTCCATTACCTTCGATTGTACTATACTAATTTACAATAAATGCGAGAAACCGCAATATTTGCGAAGAACTGTAGTATATTTCACTTATAATCACATATTTTCATCTAAATTCTCTTGAATTTATTTTTTCTTTGTGTCATATTAACCGCATTACTGAGAAGGAGAGGTTTAAGGGGTTTGGATTTAATGCAGCGCGATACTGAAACAAATGGTTTTGCAAACGCTTGTGTTTTTACTGGAATTCTAAGTTCTTTACTTATTGCAGCAGCCCTTCTAATCTACTTCTTACTTCCAAATAACGCTGCCGACACAATGTTACAGGATGTTTCAAAATCAGTAATAACAACACTTAGTGACGAAAATGAAGATGAACGTTCTGCTGCTTTCCAGGACAGATTTGCAGAAGTTTCACTTTCAAAAATGACACAAACTTCAGATGATGGGCTTACGTTATATCGTCAGACATTATCTAAAACTTCGGTTGAATGGTTTTACACACAGATTACTGGAAACCACGACGTTGCTCTTGCAATCCTTACCGAAGCTGAAAAAAATGAAATACCACTTTCTTTGGCGTTTGCTTTGGCACACACAGAAAGTAATTATAACTCAAATGCGATAAACAAGAATTCGAATGCTACTGTGGACAGAGGTTTGTTTCAGTTGAACAGCAACTCTTTCCCAGCTCTTACTGAAGCAGATTTCTTCGATCCATTTGTTAGTTCAAAATATGGTATGTCACACTTAAAGTTCTGCCTTACAACAGCAGGAAACGAGGTATCGGCCCTTGCAATGTATAATGCCGGTACTGGCCGCGTACGTTCAAACAAGACACCACAGTCAACATTGAACTACGTTGGCAAAATTATGGCATACCAGAAAATGCTTGATCAACTGTTCAACGAGCAGGTTGTGGCTTATTACGAAACACAACTCATGCCAAGTTTAGCAGTTGCTTACGCAAAATAATTAATTCGCCTCCTAATTTTAGAGGAACCGGTTTTTATAGTTTTTCCGGTTCCTCTTTTTTTTTAACAAAATAACACAAAAGAGACAGTCACTGAACGTTAGGTGACAGAGCACTAACGTTCAGTGACTGTCCCCTAACGTTAGTGCTCTGTCAATCATGTATCAGTCGAACATGTTCTCCTACTCCTTACTATCTCTCTGTTAAATATTTAACAATATTTGCAAAAATTTCTACTTTTTGCTAAAATTCAGCTCAAAATCGCTTCAATTGCTCCTAAATTCAATTGTTTACCATATGGAGAATACTTATAATGCAAGAACAAGTTTGTTTACCAGAAGTAACTAAAAAACGTATGGTCCAGCTGCTTCAAATATTGAAGTCCTGGCCGGAACAAAAAATAACTTCAATTGACATCAGTAATGCCACAGGATGGAAAAACACTCTGATTCGTCATGATTTATGGTTACTTGGTTACAACAAGGGAGTTTCAAACGGGTACCAGGTTAGCGATTTGCAAAGTGCAATAAGCGTGGTACTTGAAATTGAAAAACAGGCAAACTGCTGCATAGTTGGCCTTGGTCGCCTGGGTGCAGCATTACTTGATAATCAGATAGTAGAAGAAAGTTCTTTTACTATCAAAGCCGGATTCGATTCTAACTTGTACCGTGTAGAAATCCTGCGTTCCACCTTCCCTCTTTACCCTGCATCAGAAATGAACAGAGTACTAAAACAGGAAGATATAAAATACGCAATTCTAACAGTCCAAGCTAAAGATGCTCAACAAATGTGTGACCGTCTTATAAATGCCGGCATTAAGGGAATAGTAAACATGACAAACGCAACATTACGAGTTCCCGACAGCGTAAAGGTAGAAAATCTTTCTATATTAAACGCTTTGAAATTGGTTATATAAAATTAACAACCACAGAAGTGGTAAATAAAGAGGTTAAAATTATGTCTAGAGTGTACAACTTTTCAGCTGGCCCTTCATGTTTGCCAGAAGAAGTTTTGCAGGCTTGTGCTGCAGAAATGATGGATTACAATGGAACTGGTCAGTCTGTAATGGAAATGAGCCACCGTTCAAAGGCTTATGAACCAATCATTCAGGATGCTGAAGCAATGGTTCGCAAATTGATGAATGTTCCTGATAACTACAAAGTTCTTTTTGTTCAGGGTGGTGGTTCAACACAGTTCGCTATGGTTGCACAGAACCTTGGCATTAAAAATAAAAAAGCTGCTTACATCGAAAC
>JAZLKI010000047.1:0-14803 GCA_045597485.1 Treponema sp. | reverse complement strand
GTTATTCCAGGCCCATTCGTAAACAAAGACGAAGCTGGAAAAGAATTGTTCTAATTTTCTTTTGTGTGTAAAAAAAAACACTGAAGGACAGTCAATGAACGTTCGGTGACTGTCCTCTAACGTTAAACGTCTGTCCCCCGCGTGCTATTTTTTTTACTTTTTCAACCAGCCTTTTTCAACTGCCCGCTGAATGTTTTTATCGTACCAATCTTTTAATTGTGGAATTGCCTCCAAAGCAGGACCAATACGTTTGTTTACCATTTCAACAGATGGATTTCCTTCTACCCAAGTATGGCCATCAGTTAGAGTATTGTGCAAATATGGCTGGATTCTGTCCATTGCAGCCGCATATTTTGCCGATGGAGTTTCCATTGCATCAAATTCTTCCCAAAGCTGGCGAAATTCCTTTCCTAAATGCTCAGGCAACTCTCCAAAAAGTTTGTCGGCAGCCCTTTCCTCCCTTTCAGCTTTATCTTCATTTGCTTCAGGGTCGTAAGCAAAAGTATCCCCCGCGTAAATCTCAATTAAATCGTGAACAATACACATTTGCACCGCACGCGAAATATCACATCCTTCTGGAGCGTAATCCTTAAAAAGCATAGCCATAAGCGCAATATGCCACGAATGTTCAGCATCATTTTCCCGGCGGCTTTTATCAATCAACATAGTGCGGCGGCTCACAGCTGTCATTTTGTCAATTTCAGCAGTAAATCTAAGCAACTGATTAATTTTCTCATCATTACCAGGCAAAAAGTTTTTAATTTCCATATTATTTTATAACCTCATATAAATCTTTCTTCATTAATTTTTCAAAATAAGCCTTCAATTCAAAATTTTTATCCCACTTTTCCTGAGGATAATAACCGTAACGCGCCTTTACATCCCCCATTCGCTGCTCAAGATTCTGTGTTCCGTCTGCCCCGCAAGTTGAATCCAGCAACTGAATAAGCCGGTCATAATCATCATACTCATAAGAAGCCAGAAGATTTTTAACCTTCCCTAACCTTTCTTCAGAAATATCTACCTTACCAATATAATCCTCTGTAGTCTGAAGATTAAAAGAATGAGTTAAACAGATTCTGGCCGCACCTTCAAATCCCATTGCAGCTAAATATTCATAACCGTCAATTACATGGGCCATATAAGTATAACCACAACGTCGCCCAACATCATGTAAAAGTCCATAAATGTAAGCTTTATCTGGCTCCAGAGAATTCCCACCAGCCGCCGCAACAGCCCTCGCAACTTTCTCCGCCGCCCTTGCAACAGCCACGCTATGTGCCTGCCATGGTCCCGGATTCATTTTTGCACTTTCTTCTAAAAGATACTCTGCAATAGCCCTTGAAGGTTCAACAGGCTTCCCAAGTAAAACCTGCAGCACATTTGTATCACGCACAGTCATTGCCAGATCAAAAGCATCATCCGTTGTATACTGCAAATTTTTCTCAATAGCCTCTGCAATTGTTACTACCTGCAGTTCAAAGCCAGCTTCCGCTTCATAAGCATCAAGATTTTGGCCGTGCCCCTTACTGTCTACATCACAAAAATAATAAAAAGATTCCTGATCAAAAACTACACCATCAAATTTCGCTGATTTTTGAAATCGCGGAACAACTCCAAATTCCCGAACCGATTCTGGAATTACCGAAAGTCCTACTTCCTCCGAAACTTCCCGAATTAATGCCTCGACTTTGTCTTCGTCAGAATGAATACCGCCACCAGGAAATTTGTAATATCCCCGATTTTTAGCATAAACCAAAGCGATTTTATCATCTTCCTTAAATGGCAATTCTGCTTTTCTGCCATCCTTCGTAAAAATAATAATTCCTCTGGCAGAATCCCGCTTAGAATATTCCCACTTAGGGTCATAATTTTTTATATCAAGTGTAAATAAAGTCTGCATTCTCTCACCACCAACTAAAAAATATATTCTCGAATTTCACAATTTTCTAACTGAAAGCTGGAAAATTCTTCATTTGTCATATCGTAAAAATAAGATTGAATCATTCTTGCAATACCACCGTGAGTAACAAGAAGATATGTTTCTTCCCCTGGCATCTCTTTTAATTCATCTAAAAGATTGTAGATTCGCTGAGCCAACCTTGCCATACTTTCCCCAGTTTCATATTTATCAAAAAAGCACTTTTTGGCCTCGTGGAAGGTATGGTCTCCTTTTACACATTCCCAGCCTTCCCATTTTCCAAAATTCTGTTCTATAAGGCGAGGCTCCACTTGCAAAGGAATGTTATTTTCTTCTGCCACAATTCTTGCAGTTTCTGCAGCACGAACTAAAGGTGAATGCAAAATCTTATCAAACTTTATGCCAGATTTTTTAATAGTTTCTGCCAAGCCGTGAGCCTGCTTAATTCCACCTTCGTTTAAAGGAATATCAGTCATTCCCTGAACCTTTGGAACCAGATTCCAGTCGGTTAATCCGTGTCGAGCGATATAGATGTGTTTCATAATTTCATTCTAGCATAAAAAAAAGCCGGTAGCATCAGATTTCTCTAATACTACCGGCTTATTTAATTAGATTTAACTAATATTAAAATTAGTTATCCTTTTTGATACTGTTAGCAGCTGTACGTCCTGAAACGAAGATTTCAACGATAGCGTTACCACCAAGGCGGTTACCACCGTGAATACCACCAGTAACTTCACCAGCAGCATAAAGACCAGGAATTACATGACCACTGTTATCAAGTACGTGACGTGATGTATCAACTGCAATACCACCCATTGTGTGGTGTGTAGAAGGAGCCATAATACGAACCTTAAGTTTAACACCATCAAGTGTGTAAGAGTTTACATCGAATGAACCGTCAGCTTTCTTGTTAGCATTACCAATAAGAGCTGTCCAACCAGTTTTTGGAACTGCCAAAGACATTTCTTTACCAGTCATAAGAGCCATATCGTATTCTTTGATTTCTTTGATAACTGTTTCAGCATCAAGAGAAAGACCAAGCTGTTTGAACAAGTCAGCGAACTGATCAACTGTACGAGTATACTGTCTCCATTCAACATCTGCTTCCCAAGTTTCTGGAGTAGCTGGTGTTCCATATGGGTAAGGTCCAGGAATAGCCTGGTTAGTGTTAGCGATTTCAATGAAAACACCTTTTGAACCGTTCTTTTCAATACCGTTGTTCAATTCAGCCAAAGAAAGAACATCGCGTTCAGATGTTTCATTTACGAAACGTTTACCTGTTGTTGGGTTAATGTAGATAGCATAGTTACCACCACCAAATGCCAACTGACCATTGTCGATCCAAGAAATTGGCATCAACTGTGTGAATGACATACCTTTTGTAGCAGCGTTAACTTTTTCTGCCATTTCAATACCAGATCCATCCAAAGAAGAACGGTTTGTTGTCTGTGTTTTCTTTGTAATGTAGCCCTGCTGCCAGTAATCATTTGTTTCAAGAACTTTGTTTACGTTAGCTGCATAACCACCAGTTGCAAGAATTACACCTTTTTTAGCATGAGCAGTAACCTGTGTTCCGTCGAACATAACAGCTTTAACACCAGTTACACGACCATTTTCAACAATAAGTTCTTTTGCATCTGTACGGAGCATAATCTTGTTGTCTTTTGCAGTTGCAGAAGTTTCGAGCAATGTTTTGCGTGGTGGCAAGAAGTATGTACCCCACTGTCCGCCAGCTTCTGGTTTACCATCACCATTTTCATCGAAACCAACAAACTGATTTTCACGGTGCCACAAAGCACCAATAAGAGTTGGCTGCTGATCTTCTACGAACAATGCACCCTGAGCTTCAAGCCAAGGTTTCAAATCCTGTCCGTCTTCGATGAACTGTTTAACTAAATCATAATCACCATACATCCAGTCTGTGTATGTAGCATTTGGACGAAGTCCACCATAGTATGTCTGGAAAATGTGAAGGTTGATTGTAGAGAACAATGTAATAGCTGATTCGTTGATTCCTCTATCCAATTTTGGCTGAGCCCAAGCAAGGTAAGCTTTAATTTCTTTCTTGAGTTCTTTGAGACAATCAAGATATTCAGCGTGAACACCGTGTTTAGAAAGGTCTACGATATCACCAGCAACGAACCAATCTTTTGCGTTAGAACCATCAAATGGTTTTTCGCTCCAGTTAAGGATTTCTTTAAGGATTGTGATGTTACCGTTAGCAGACATAACTTTGTTATAAGTTTTTCCGTCATAAGGATAAACACCAGTTGTAGCATCAGGATTAGCAGGATCCCATACCAAGTAAGGCATAACTGACTGATACTGTCCACCTGAACAAACTGTGTTACCACCAATTTCAACGTTCTTTTCGATTACAAGAACAGTGTCACCATTCTGAGCAGCCTGAGCAGCAGCACCCATACCTGCCCCTCCTGCACCAACAATTACTACATCATAAGTAGCTTCGATTGGTTTCTGAGCTGAGTGAACAACCTTGTTCTTTTTGAAGTCTTCCATTTTAGAAGCATTAGCTTTTTTAGCAGCATCGTTCAAAGCATTTTTTACAGCCAAAGAAGTAAATGTAGCTCCTGAAACTGCATCAATACCAGAACCATTTGCAGCAATAGCATCAGCAAACATGATTGGGTAAACAGGTGTACCAACGTTTGCTGTTTCTTTTGAAGATTTTACCTGAATGTCAGTAATAGCATCTTTAGAAAAAGTTACTTCCAATGTTACAGGACCATTCATACCCTGAGCAGTACCTTCGTATGTACCAGCTGTGTAAGTAACTTTTGCATTTTTGCGAGCTTTTTCAGCTTTAGCAGAACCGCCGTTTCCACCAGCATTAGCAAGTGCAGCATCTGCAGCAGCCATAATAGCTTTAGAAGTGATTGTAGCACCAGAAACAGCATCTACTTTTGTAGAGTTTTTCTTTACGATAGCTGCAGGAACTTCTGCAATAGCACCTTCGCAAAGGCCTGGTGTTTCTTCATGCTGAACAACATCAACAGAAGCAATCTTACCATTAGCAACAGTAACAGAAACTTTAACATCGCCGTTACGTCCAGCAGCAGTTCCAGTGTAAGTACCATCATTATATTTAGCACCACCACATGAAACCATTGTCAAAAGCATTGCTGAAGAAGCGATTCCAGCAACAACTTTTAAGAGATTAGTTTTTTTCATATAGACCCTCTTTTAAATTTTTGTCCGAGTCTATTATACTAGTAAAATGAATTTTTTTTAATAAGTTTTTAAAATTATTTTTACGATAAAAATAGTTTGTTATAAAACTAAATTTCTACTAAAGCAACTTAAGAACTTCATCTCGAACTTCACTAATCCAGTTTCCGTTCATTCCAAAATCCATTTCTTTATAAGACCACACTGCACGGCCAATATTATGCTTTTCAAAAACAGCGCTAATCAATTTGTACCATTTAAGTGCTTCTTTTGGATCTGCTTTATCAATTACACCGTATTCTCCACAGTAAAGCAAAACATTACGTTCTTTAGCAACTTTAATTGCATCTTCAAAAAGATTTTCAAAGTAAGCTATATCAATAGTAGATTTTGGATCATACTTATCAAAAGCATCGCCTTCCTGATTAATATTCTCCTTTGTAAATTTGTCATAATCGCTGTAAGGGGCATCCAATTTCATTCTGAATGAAAGATCCATTTTTGGAATCCAGCCAGCACCCTGGTGTGTAAAGATTAAAGGTTCATAGCAGTGGAAGTTGTAAACAATATTTTCATCATGTGGAAGATCCATATCACGAACAGCAGCAACGTGGTTATTCCAGTAACTTCCCACAAGAATACGAATAGTAGGAGCAATTTTGCGAATTCGTTCTATACAAGTATTTGCAATTTTATTCCAGATTTTACAGTAATCCTTTGATGTAACTTCATTTAACAATTCAAAACAAAGCATATCCTCATATTTTGAATAACGTTTTGCAAATTCTTCCCAAAGTACATAAAACATTTCCTGATATTTTTCATCATCAAAAAATCCAGCTTCCTTTTCACCATCGTCAAAAGAATATCCACAAGTTTTATGCAAATCCAAAATCATATTTATTCCGGCAGCTTTACACCAGTCAATTGCATTCTGAATATATACGAATCCATCTTCTTTTAAAGAGCCGTCTTTATTCTGAACAAGATTGTAATCTACAGGAACGCGAACGTGGTCCAATCCCCATCCGGCAATAATTTTCAAATCTTCCTTATTAATAAAAGAATCGTAATGTTCTTTTTCAGGGCGGCACTGCGAAAGCCATCCGCCTAAATTAATACCATGTTTAAATCCGTTCATGTTAGCCATAATTTACCTCTCTTATTTAGTGTATCCCATAGTAATGATTGTAAAACCAAGTTTTTCAGAACCAGGTGTCATTTTTACTTCTACAATATGATTTTTTGCCTCAGCTTCATCAATGATTAAATTAGGTTCGTTGTTATTCCAACCGCCCTGCTTTCCACCATCGAAAGTTGCCACTTTTTTACCATCAACAAAAACATCTGCCTTACCAAATTTGTCAAAAGCCCCACCCGACTGATTTTTCCAAATAAAAACAAGATTTTTACAATTGATTTCCATTTTAAAAGGTTCTTCGTTAGGCTTAGCATTCATTCTGTGGTGCCAATTGCTGCTAAACTCTACAGAATTTGTCTTTTTAATTGTCTGCGTTGCAGAATCAAACCCGTTAAAACCACCTGCAGAAATTTTTACATCTTCGTTATCGCCCACAATCTGAATCATTCCACTTAGCGAAGGCTGAATATAAGATTTTTCAGGAATGGTAGCAGGAGCATCAATTTTAGCTTTATCTGCCATTGCAACAACCTTCATAAGAGCCTCGCACATTACCTGATGCCCTTCGTAAGTTGGGTGAACATAATCAGAGTAGAACTGCTCCTTTTTGAAAGTCTCATTTTTAATTCCATCATTTACAATATCAAGAATGTTGATTTGAGGAATAGCGTAATTATCGGCAACGGCTTTTTTAGGGCCAGAAGTATTTCCGTAAGTTGCAGCAGCGTAAATTGCCATTACAGCAGTTTCAGGATTAGCTACTAAAGCATCACGAACAAGGGCCTCAAAAGAACGCTGGAAAACAGGTTCTCCTCCATCATTTACCGCAAATTCAACAATCAGCAAATCTGGAGTTTGACCTAAAATATCAATTACATCTTTTTTATAACGAACTACGCCAGTCAAAGAAGAAGTTCCGCTTAAGCCAGCATTATCAAAAATAAGATTTGAACCATCCCCTGGAGCATAAGTAGCCTTCATTGCTCTAAAAAACTGATATGCATAACCATCTGTAAATTTTGCAGGGCCAGCACCTTCAGTAACCGAGCCACCTATAGCCGCAATACAAACCTTTTCACCCTTGCGAATTTTTGCAAGCACCTTTTTTAGGCGGTAATTATTCCCTGTTGTAATGATTGTTGATTCCAATAATTTTAAATATTCTGCATCACCCATTCCAAAAGGATGTTCAGCCGCAATTCCTTGTGCAATTAACATAGAAACTATAAATACTCCTATTAGTCGCTTTAGTTTCATAAAAAAACCTCACAGTAATATTACCATGAGGTTATTTCATAAGATATAAATGATTTTACTTATGTTTTATTTAGGCTGAATTATTCCACGCATTTCTTCAAGGTTTTTGTATCCTTTACGTTTCATAAATGCAGCTAAACCATCAATTACTTCAATCATTGTATTAGGATTTGCAAAAGTTGCTGTTCCAACCTGTAAAGCCGAAGCACCAGCCATAATAAATTCAACCGCATCCTGCCAGCAGCCAATACCACCAATAGCAATTACAGGAACACGTTTTTCTTTTGGCAAAGTATTAATTGCCTGAACAAGTTCATATACCAGACGAACGGCAATAGGACGAACAGCAGGACCACCAACACCAGCTTTAAGATTGTTGAAAACTGGAACACCACGTTCAATATCAATAGCAATTCCCTGGAAAGAATTACAAAGGCTTATACCTTCTGCACCAGCTTCAATACAGGCAAGGGCAACTTCGTTCAACTGAGGAGCCTGAGGAGTAAGTTTTACAACTAAAGGCTTTTTAGTAGCAGCACGAACTGCACGAACAATATCACTTGCAGCAGAACAGCTCATACCCCAAGCAGCACCACCAGCCTTTACATTTGGACATGAAATGTTCAACTCAATCATTGGAACATCAGTTTTGTCCAAAAGTTTTGCGCCTTCAACATAAGTTTCCATTGTACTTCCACTTAAATTTGCAATTGCCACCGGCTTCATGCTCATCATTACTGGAAGTTCGTTTTCAATAAAATGTGGAATGCCAGGATTCTGCAAACCAATAGAATTCATAAGACCCGAAGGAATTTCGTGCAGGCGAATGCCATCATTACCTTGACGAGGTTCTAAAGTCAAACCTTTACTAGAAATACCACCAAGACGATTTACATCAAAAACAGTTGTATATTCAGAACCAAAACCAAAAGTTCCAGAACTACCAATCACAGGATTCTGGAATTTTACACCAGCAATTTCTACAGATAAATCTGGTTCAACATCAGCAGCAAGAGGTTCACGACGAGGCTGAACTTTAACGCCTGCAACTACAGCTTCCGATCCCTGAGCCTGTCGAAGGGTATCAAAATCCAAAATGGCACCGTCAAAAACAGGACCATCTTTACAGCAGCGTTTTTTACCTTCAGTTGTATCAATTACACAACCAAGACAAACACCAACGCCACAAGCCATGCGAGCTTCCATACTAAGCCAGCATTTTAAACCAACTTCAGCACAAACCTTCTGAAGGTAAGCAAGCATTGGAGTTGGACCACAAGCGTAAAGTGCTGAATAGCCGCCTTCTTTAAGAGCTTCTGCAGTAAGAGCAGCAGGCAACATTCCGTGAACGCCAACAGAGCCATCATCAGTAGTAATAACAAGTTTATTAGGCTTTATTTTATCAAGACCGTAAGAGCCAGATTTGAAAGATGCGTAAAAATCGTAAGTGCCATCTGCCAAAGTTGTAGCAAAACCTGCAACAGGTGCAACCCCAATTCCACCACCAACAATACAAACCTTGGCGGTCTCTGAGCCTGTCGAAGAGTCGGCAGGGCATGGCCATCTGTTTCCGCAAGGTCCAAGAAGATTTATTGCATCACCAATGCGAAGATTGCAAAGTTCCTCAGTTCCTTTTCCCTTCAAAAGGATTAAGAAAGTAATTTCTACAGTTCCATCAGCGTTTTTTTCCGAAAAATAAACAGAAATAGGACGTCCAAGCAAAACATTCGAACGAACAGGATGCAACATATAAAACTGACCTGCAGCTGGCTCTTGAGAACCCTTTGCCATTACAACTTTTAATTCATAAACACTTTTTTCTGGAACAGCACCTTTTACAGCACAAACAGAACTAACATTTCCTGTTCCATACACTGGATAAGGTAAACCCTGACAATCTTTGAACATAAACAGCCTCCTGTGATAATTTTCTATCACACTGTTAAACTAATAATTACACGCCAAAAAGAAAAGCAAAAACTACAAACTTGCTTTAGCAGTTAACAAATCATTCTTACTAAAGATTGAATTACGAGCAGCAGCATCTGCAATATCAGTCATAGTCAAAGTGCCAGCTTCAACTTTTCCAGCTAATTCTGCATCTTTTTTATAAGCGCACAAAATACCACGGCTAGAATTTACAGCACCACCGGCTTTATCAAGCAAAGTAGCAGCAATACGAGCAGCACCACCCTGAGCACCGTAACCTGGAATTAAGAAGAAAGTATCAGCGTATTTATCACGAAGATAGCGGGCATCGGCTTCCTGAGTAGCACCAACAACGGCACCTAAAACACCACAAGTCTGGTCAGCATAAAACTGTTTGTATTCTTCTCCAATTCGAGCAATTTCATCTCCAACTTTTTCAAGAAGAAGTCCGCCAGACTTAAGTTCCTGGTGTTCAATATCAACCATACCTGGATTAGAAGTACAAAGCAAAACAAATGCACCTTTACCACCCATTTCTGGAGCAGCCCATTTACTGAATGGAACTAAAGTATCGAATCCCATGTAAGGGTTGATTGTAATAATGTCAGTTTCAAAATCACCTTTGAAGTGAGCCTTAGCGTAAGCATCAGAGGTAGCATCAATATCGCCACGCTTAATATCAGAAATTGCCATAAGACCAGATGCACGAACAGCTTTCAAAGTTTCAGCGTAAACTTTCATGCCTTCAAGACCCATAGCTTCATAGTAGGCAATCTGAACCTTAAAACAGCAGGCAGATTTATCGTTAGCAACCCGTTCAATGATTGCCTTGTTGTAAGCAAGAACTGCAGCAGCTGGACTTTCATACTGCTTCAAAATGTTTTCTGGAATATAAGAAGGATCAGTGTCCAAACCAACACACAAAGGACCGTTTTTCAAAGAAAGCTCCTGTAAGAGCTGCATATTATGTTTATTCATAAGTGCTAATATATAGTAAAAAATAAATATTAACTAGGTAATTTTTTACGAAAATAACCATTCTTTTTATGGACATAATGGTCTTTTCTTTATTATTATTTTGTTAATTAATTTTTAAAATGGAGATTTAAAAATGAGTTTTAAGAAATGTTTATTAGCACTATTTAGCTTTTCTGTCTTATTTTTTACAAGTTGTGACATTCCTTCTATGGGCTCTAAAGCACAAGAGCAAATTACTGTAAATTTTTATAATGGAGATATTATTCCTTTTAAAACAATTGAGATTGAAAAAGGATCTTGTATTCCCTCTGATATTCAAACAGATTATTATGATAATAGTTCACCTCATCATTTTTTATTTTGGACAACTTCTATTGAATCTTTTGATGATGCCTATGCTGGAAAAATAACTTCAACTACTCCTATAACAAGTCATACAAGTATTTATGGAATTTATACACCTGAAATTAAAGAATTTTTAGAATCAAGTGAACATGATAATCTTATAACCATAACTTATGGATTCAATTCTGATAATTTGTTTGCTACTAAAGATAGTTCATTTTTCCCTAATATTTCTATTATTTTTGAAAATAATAGTAATGGAGTTTTTTATGGGGATATAAACTATTCGAATTTTCAAACAAATAAATCATCTCTTTTTACTCTTGATTGTGAATATGATATCCCATACTTAACTCCAGGTTCATACAAAGTTTATATTTCTAATGGTTTTGAAAAATCTGAAATTAATGAAATAAATGTCGCTCACAAAAAGGCACAAAACCTCCATATAGAAACTGATGATTCTTTTGCAAACATCACATGGACAAAAGCACCAGGATCAACTTTTACAGTCGTTGCAAAATTGGGAGGAACCACAATTGCAACAAAAACTAACTGTATCGATTCTGCTACTTTCTACGGATTAACTAATGATGTTACATATACTTTTGAAGTTAAAACTAATGACACAGAATTATCAGATTCAATTACAGGCACACCTTCCATTACAGTTAAAAAACCAGACTGGGTTATTGCAATGTATATGGATGGCGATAACGACTTAAATGATCCAATTTTCTTGGATATGAACGAAGTAGAATATGGTTTATACAAGATCCGTCAGGAACTTTCTGAAGATCCAAAAACTGGATATTCTTCTGTAGCAGCTGTTGCTTTGTGGGATGGTTGGGCTGGTTCTGGTTCTGAAGAACCATACTTTAAAAAATCAGGTTCGTATTTATATGAATTTGGAGCTGAAAAATCAACTTGTGAAAAACGTGCTGATAAATATTATGGTAATCAAGTATATGGTGATACTCTTGGCGAATATAATTTTTTTACTAACCTTGCAATATCACCTACAACAAAAAATCTTTCTTACACAGCAAAAGACTGGCTTTTAAATTCTTCAGCAACACCTGCAAATATTACTTCAAATTCATGCGGTGAAGTTAATATGGGTAACAAACAGACTCTTATTAACTACCTTAATTGGGTAAATGCTCACTATAAACCTAAGAAAGGTATTATTTTACAGTTCAGTGACCATGGTGGTGGCCCTCGTAATGCTCCTACTTACTATACTTTACCAGACGGAAAATCTATTAAAGTAGAAGATTCAGGACGTCGTGCCCTTTGTTGGGATGAAAATTCACTTTCTGAATCTTTCCTTAAAACAAAAGATGTTTCAGATGCTCTTAATGCTGCAGGATACGGTACATCTAAAAAAGTAGACATGATTATTATGGATGTATGTCTTGGTGCTTCAATTGAAGATTCATACCAGTTCAAGGATTATGCAAAATATATGGTTGCATCTCCTAACGATGTTCCAGGTTATGGATTGAACTATATTAGGATGATGGAAGCATTTACTTCTACTGCAACTATAGAAGATATTGGTAAACAGATTGTAAAAGATTATGCTCATTTCTATGGGGGATATGACTGGGATAAATATGCAAAAATGTTAAGTACAAATGCTAACCCTATTAATGGATATTCAAAGTTAACTCCTGAACAGAAACTATATCTAGAATTTTACTTAGGTGGACTAGCTGGAATTACTACACTTTCATGTATTAATCTCCAAAACGTTGGAACAGTCATTACAAAAATTAATGAAGTTGCAGATAAATTAATAAGCAAATCAGAAGTATTATATGACTATAAAGATGGTAACCATTATTCTTCTTTATCAGAATCTGAAACTGATTATTATCCATATATTATTCATGCTAGAAAAAATGCATTAAGCTGGAGTGAACAGGAATCTTATAACACTTCTTTGTTTTATAAAGGTTCATATAACTGGTTATATGACATTAGTAAATTCACCGATACTGTTATGAATATTCTATGTTCTTCTGAAGATGAAATATTATACAAGAAAACATTTGAACTAAAAACTGCATTAAGTAATGTTATTGTTGCAAGTTGGCGTGATACAAAACTTCCAGGGTATGAAGATTATGGTTTCTATGCATTCTTAGATGGAGTTAAGACATCTGACTTTACTGGTCATAGCTATGGTTTAAACGTTGCAGGCTATGGTATTTCTACTGATGAAACTGGTCGATATGTTACTCCTGGTTATATATGGAAATTTTATGAAGATGACTTAGACTTTGGTGCAGATACTAAGTGGATTGATCTTCTATCCTATATGAGAGACTATTGGAGAAGTAACTAACCAATGAAAAAAACAACTTTATTAATCATATCATTGTTAATTAGTTTTGCACTTACTAGTTGTGCTTCGTCAAAAAAGGCTGAAGCACAGCCAGAAACTGCTGCTGTTGAAAATCATAATCTGCAAATTAAACCTGCAGACCTTGATATAAAGACTACAGTAAATCATTCTTATCTTACCGAAGAAGATATTGGTAAAACAGTTATAATTACGGGAGTTCTTCAAAAAGGTTCTGTTAATTATTTTATTAAGGAAAATGCCACTAGTAGAAGTGCTGTTACAATTACTATTGTTGGCACAGAAACTGCTGATGCTGATTTAGCTAAATTAGTTGGAAATACTGTTTCTATAACTGGTAAACTTACAGCAGCTTCTTCACCTTGGAGCAAAGAGATTCAATATATTTCTTTTGAAGAAAATTAATTATTTTCAATTTCGTCCAGTTTCTGTTGTATTCTTTCTTTGACCAAAACTGCAAGGCTTTTACGCCCAATAGATTCATACTGGTCATAAGTAATAGGTTCAAGAAAATGAACTTGGGTACGAACGCGACCAAAAACCAGGTTTGTATTCATAGATTTATAAGAATCGTAGATTACAACAGGAACTACTGGTGTTTTAGAAATTATCGAAGTCATAAAACAACCCGTCTGAAATTCCTGCAAATTATTTTTATTGTTAGTGTAATCCCCTTCTGGGAAAATTAGATATGGACGTCCTTTTTGAGCATTTTCAGCTATTCGTTCCATACTCGGAATAAAATTCTGCTTCTGAGAAGTATCAATTACTTCGCATTTAAGTAACATGCTGACTTGCTTTGTAATAGGTTGTTTTGCCGATCTAATATCCCATAAAATTGAAAAAGGCTTTTTTATTGCAAGTATAATTCCTAATGCATCATATTTCCCCTGATGATTAGAATACATTATAAAACCGCCGTCCGAAGGAATATTTTCAAGACCATAATAATCGGTTTTTGTACTAAAAGCACGTCTGACAAAATTAACCATTCCGTAAGCAAAATTGTATTTTTCCTGGTCCGATTTTTTGTCTTCTCTAATTATTTTGTTAGCAGTTAACAAATATCTAAAGAACATATATGGAGTAATAAATAATGATCTGATTGTAAACCGTAAAAACTTCATAAATATACTCGTCAAATATACTAATATAATACAAGATTTGTCCAAATTAGTTCAATAAAATTTTGTTTTATTAGCCTTAATTACAGCCTGAGCAATAAACATAAATAAAAAAAAACGCCCCTCATTTCTGAGAAGCGCTTTCTTTGTGGTTTGACTTGCACGAAGTGTCAAGTCGAAACTGATTTGGTGCGCTGCAAAGCAGTCACACCATTAAACTTTTTAGACGGCACGCAAAGCGTGTCCGTCTGAAAAATTATTTTGAAGCCTTGATAACAGCCTGAGCACCAGCAAGTCTTGCAGCAGGTACACGGAATGGTGAACAAGATACATAGTTCAAACCGAGCTTGTAGCACAATGCGATAGAAGCTGGGTCTCCACCATGTTCACCACAGATTCCAAGGTGAAGGTCAGCTTTAACTGAACGTCCCTTTTCTTCTGCGAGACCAATCATTACACCAACACCATCTTCGTCCAAAGTCTTGAATGGATCCTGGAGGAGAACCTTCTGATCCAAGTAAGAATCGATGAATTTAGAGTAGTCA